>DATEGI010000234.1:0-7930 GCA_035280205.1 Terriglobales bacterium
CAGGCTGGTTGACAGGTAAGTAGATGCTCGGTTTAAGATAACGGTCCCTGTGCTCGGGCTCAGGAACCTGCATTCGGGAGCGGGTTCCGAGCGTTCAGGCCGAACGATCATGAGGAGCGGTCTTGGGGCGAATACTGCGCGTGAGCGCAATCTTAGTTATTAGTGTGTTCGGAAGCTTCGCTTCCGGGCAAATTTCAGTCCTGACCCAACATAATGACCTTGCCCGTACCGGGCAGAATCCCAATGAAACGGTACTTGATACGTCCATCAGTGTGTCGAACTTCGGAAAGCTCTTCACCCGCACCGTGGACGGGCAAATTTATGCTCAGCCCCTCTATCTGCAGGGTCTGACTATAGGAGGCAAGACGCGCAACGTGGTTTTTGTCGCCACGGAGCACAATAGCGTCTACGCCTTCGACGCGGATGATCCCGCGGCTTCCACAGCACTATGGCAGGTGAATTTGGGCACCTCCGTGCCCAGCGGCGATGTTTGCCTCGGCGTTTCGAGCTCCTTCTGCCCCTACGCGGACATGACGCCGGAGATCGGGATAACGGCTACGCCTGTGATTGACCCGTCCACCGGGACCATCTATGTCGTTGCCAAAACCAAGAACACCAGCAACAGCACCTATCATTTCAACCTGCACGCGCTCGACGTGCTGAGCGGGGCGGAAAAGTTTGCCGGCCCAATGGAGATTTCGGCCACAAATTTCAAGGCTCTCAATCAGCACAACCGGCCTGGGCTGCTGCTCTTGAACAGCATGGTTTACGCTGCGTTTGGGTCTGTAGGTGATGTCAGTCCCTGGCATGGATGGATTTTCGGATTCAACGCTTCCAACCTTTCGTCGCCGCCGGTGGTCTTCAACGCGACTCCCAACGGCTGCTGTGGCGGCATCTGGGGCGGCGGCGGGGGTCTGGCGGCCGATGCCGACAATATCTACGCCATGACCGGCAACGGCAACTTCGATGCCAATACCGGCGGCGCCGACTTTGGCGATTCGGTGCTCAAGCTAAGCACCTCCACTTCTCTGGGCGTTGCCGATTACTTCACGCCTGACGATCAGGCTACCCTCTTCAGTAACGACACTGACCTGGGCTCCGGCAACCCGCTTCTGCTGCCCGGCACCAGCCTGCTGGTGGCCGCAGGGAAAGACGGCATACTGCGCCTGATCAACACCGGCAGCATGGGCAAATTCAATCCCACATTCAATGCCGACGCGCAGGAGTTCCAGGCCACACCGGGGCAGATTTTCGGCTCGTTCGTCTACGCTAACAGTCCGTCATTTGGCCCCGCGGTATATCTCTGGGGGTCCGGCGATAAGATGAAGGCTTGGGCCTTCAACGGTTCTACTTTCAATACCACTCCAGTTTCCCAGGGGACGCTCAGCAACACTTCGGGAGAAACCACGCACGCTCCTCTATCTATTTCTTCCAATCAGAACCAGACGGGGAGCGGCATCATTTGGGCGGTGAAACCCTCCGCCGACCCCGGCCACCAGACTGTATCCGGCACGCTCTACGCTTTCGACGCTAACAACCTGTCGCGCGAATTGTGGGACAGCAGCCAGAACGCCAGCCGCGATGCCCTCGGCAATTACGCTAAGTTCTGCCCGCCGACCATTGCCAACGGCAAAGTCTACATGGCCACCTTCTCGAAACAGCTGGTCGTGTATGGCCTGCTGGCACCACCAACGCCAAGCATCCGTTTTGTTCAGGTGAACGCCGCGACGCCGCAATCTGTGACCCCGACCGTATCTGTACCTTACCCGTCAAGCCAGAACGCCGGCGATTTGAACATTGTGGTCGTGGGCTGGAACGATACAACTTCCCTGGCCAATACCCCCACCGACAAACTGGGCAACACTTACGTTCTGGCCATCGGGCCGACCACCGCTTCCGGAGCGCGCCAGTCCATTTACTACGCTAAAAACATCAAGGGCGGAAGCAACACCGTTATGGTTACCTTCAACCAGGCAGCCGCCTACCCGGACATTCGCGTTCTCGAGTACGCCGGAGCAGATACCTCTAACCCGCTGGACGTAACGGCTGCCGCGGTGGGCAGCAGCATTACCGCGAACAGCGGCTCGGCAACTACTACCGCCGCCAACGACCTGATCTTTGGTGCGGACACCGTCGCCACTGGGACGCCAGGGCCGGGGTCGGGTTTCATCACCCGCATCATCACCACGCACGATTCCGACCTTGCCGAAGATAAGGCCGGCGCTGCGGCTGGATCTTACTCCGCTACTGCCCCCCTTTCACCGAGCGGCTACTGGGTTATGCAGATGGCCGCTTTTAAACTTGCGGGGTCGGGTGGTAGTGACCCAGCGCCGACTGTAAGTTCGGTTTCGCCCAACTCCGGCCCGACCAATGGCGGAACGGCGGTGACCATTACCGGCACCAACTTCGCGGCCGGGGCCACCATCAACTTCGGCGGCACCGCTGCCACGAACGTTACCGTCGTCAGCAGCACCTCGCTCACTGCCACCACTCCGGCGAATGCCGCCGGGGCAGTCAGCGTGGTGGTGACCAACAGCGGTGGCCAAAGCGGCACGCTGCCGAGCGGGTTCACTTACAATGCCACCGCGCCGGCGCCCACGGTAAGTTCGGTTTCACCCAACTCGGGCTCAACCAATGGCGGTACGAGCGTCGCCATTGCTGGCATCAACTTCGCGGCCGGGGCCACCGTCACCTTCGGCGGCACTGCTGCGACCAATGTGACTGTTGCCAGCAGCACCTCCATCACGGCCACCACTCCAGCGCACGCTGCCGGAGCCGTGAACGTGGTGGTCACCAACACCGGCGGGCAGAGCGGAACCCTCAGCAGCGGATTTACTTACACTTCTTCTGCCAGCACTCCGATCAGCTTCGTGCAGGTGGCTGCCGCCACGCCGCAAACGGCCTCCTCTACCGTTTCGGTCGCTTATAAAGCCGCCGAGACGGCCGGTGACTTGAACATCGTGGTGGTGGGGTGGAACGATACCACCTCCTCGGTCAGCTCGCTCACCGACACGCTGGGCAACACTTACCTTCTGGCGGTGGGGCCGACCACCGCGTCGGGTGCGCGCCAGTCCATCTACTATGCGAAGAACATCAAGGGCGGAAGCAATACTGTGGCCGTTACCTTCAACCAGGCGGCGGTAGCAGTGGACTTGCGGGTGCTGGAGTATAAGGGACTGAGTCAAACCAGCCCGCTGGATGTAACCGCGGCGGCGGTGGGCAGCAGCACCACGGCCAGCAGCGGCTCGGCAACGACCACTTCGGCCAACGAACTTATCTTCGGCGCCGATACCATTGCCACGGGAACGCCGGGGCCGGGCGCGGGTTTCACCAGCCGCATCATCACCTCGCCCGATTCCGATATTGCCGAGGACAAGATCGTCTCCGCCACTGGGTCTTATGCCGCCACTGCGCCCGTCTCGCCCAGCGGCTACTGGGTGATGCAGATGGTGACCTTCAAGCAGTAAGAACATCTGGCGCGGACGATGAAATTCGGTGGGTAGCTGGCGTTCACAAAAATGCGCCTTGTGGGCTACCCCGCGGGACACTTGGCTTGAAAGCACCCGGAGCCAGGCTTATGATTCCGGCGGCAACATCTGCAGAAGCCAACATGGCTATTCAAATTGAGACCAGAGAAGTCGGCCGCGTTGTGGTGGTGGATGTTGTGGGGAGGATGACGTTGAATGACGGCCGCACGCGGCTGCGCGACCTTGTCCACGTCTTCACCGGCAATGGCCGCCGGAAGTTCCTGATCAATCTCGCCGGGGTGGAGTTCGTGGACAGCGATGGCCTGGGCGAACTGACCCGTTGCTACAGCATCGTCCGGCAGGTGGGCGGCGAGATGAAACTAGTCCACGTCCATCAGCGGGTGCAAGCCCTCCTGGAGCTGACCCGGATCGTCAACCTGTTCGAAATCCACAGCGCCGAGCCGGCGGCGCTGCAAGCGTTCCGGTAAGCTCGACCGTTCGTCTTGCGTAATCCGCATCTCGCACCCCAATCTTCTGTGCCGGTCACACCTCGGTTGCCTCGACCGGTTGGCAGGTTTTAGAATGCCGGCCCTTGCAGTCACGGGGGAGCGCCCAGCCTTGCACTGCTTGTGCTGTTCGCAACATTTCACCGCCGTACTTGTTCTGCCCTCCGCCCCGTTTGGCCTTTCGGGGACGGCATTCTGGATGTATGCCTACGGCGCGGTGCTTTTAATCCTCGGACTGATTAGGATTTTCGGGGGATTGCCGCGGGAACATGGCGCAGACAAGATCATGCCCTTTGGCCTCCTCTTCTTTGCCATTCCCATGGGCGTTTTTGCTACCGAGCACTTTACCGACACCAAGGACATTGCGGCCCTGGTTCCACGCTGGATTCCGGCGCATACGTTCTGGGCCTATGCGGTTGGACTGGGCTTTCTCTGCGCGGGGCTAAGTTTGGCCGTTCGCATCCAGGCCCGGCTGGCAGCGGCCCTGGTGGCGATGACATTCCTGGTCTTCGTTTGTGTCATGGACCTGCCCGGCGCCGTCGCCCACCCGCACAGCCGATTTGCCTGGACCTTCGTCCTGAGAGAACTTTCCTTCGGCAGCGGCGCTTTCGCCTTCGCGCTTTCGTCCTGGAGCACCAGGCCAAGGCCGCCATCGCCCATCGCGGTAAGGGCCGCTGTCCTGCCCCGACTCTCCATCGGCATCGCTTCTTTGTCTTACGGGGGGGAGCATTTTCTGCATCCGGAACACGTGCCGGGAATTCCGCTGGAAATGGTGACTCCTGCGTGGATTCCCGGGCGGATTCTCCTCAGTTATTTTGTGGGCGTGGTTCTGATACTCGCCGGCGTCTGCCTGGTGGCCAACAAGAAAGCGCGCACCGCAGCCACCCTCTTAGGGCTGACGATTCTGCTGGCCGTGCTCTGGATTTACCTGCCGATACTCGTGGCTGCGCCCAAAAGCGTGGAGGCGCTGAACTACTTTTTCGACACGCTGCTTTTCTGCGGCGCCATCCTGCTGCTGGCCAACGCGCTGGAAAAGGAAACGGCTGCAGCATTTCATAAGGACGCAGCTTCAGTCGCAGACGCATATTCGCCATCCGCACCTGCTTCAGCCCGCAGCGAAGTTCCGTAACCGTTTCACCTTTTTCGAGTCCTTCTCCGGTACAGCCATCAGGATTCCGCGTGAGCAATCCATCTGCCGTTGACCACCAAATGTTAGCCACGTCGCGGGTGACGAAGCTCGCTGCTAAGAAGGTCAAGGGCGGTGAACGGCCGCGGTGGCCCCTGGCAGCAACTGCACTTCTTGTTGCAATCTTTAATTTTGGCATCTGCTATTTTCGTACCTTTGTCTATCCCAACATCCCTTCGCTGCCCTGGGGTGATGCCTCTGGTTTCCTGAATAACGGCGCCAGGATCGTCGCCGGACGCCTGCCCTATCGTGACTACTTCGCTTTCGTTCCGCCGGGAACGGAACTAACCTACGCTCTCCTCGTCAGGGAATTCGGGGCGCGCTCCTGGTTACCGCACATCGTCATGGCGGGCCTGGCTGCAGGAGCTGCGGCGCTGATGACTTTGGCAGCGGCACGACTCCTGCGCGGACCCATTATTGCCTTGCCTGCGCTGTTGCTTGCGGCCTTCACGCTGCCCGGTTCGCTTGACGCCACCCATCACTGGTTCAGCACTATCGCTGTGATGGGCGCCATGCTGGTGCTGCTCTATCACGAGACTCTCCCCGCGATTGCTGTGGCCGGAATGTTGTGCGGCATCGCCGCTTTATATACCCCGAGCAAGGGAGGGACCGCCGTGGCCGGCTTCATCGCCTACCTCGCTTGGAAGCGTTGGAGAGCGGGAACTCCTGGACGTTACTGCTGGCGAAAGTGCCTGCTTCTGCTGGGTCTTAGTTCGGCTGTCTTCCTTGCCGGTAACGCGTATTTCATCCGTGCTGCGGGTTTTGCCCGCTGGATCTATTGCATTGTGGTGTTCCCGCTCCGCTACTACCCCACCGTTCACTTGAACAATTGGCATGTTTATGGAGACGAGTTTAGAAATTTGCAGGCAACCACGCCCTATATCTTTTTTGTGGCCATTCCGTTCCTCTTTGTGCACGCTGTGGTGCCGTTGGTGTATGTAGTTTGCCTCTTCGTGATGTACCGGCGTTCTAAGAATGGCCCGAGCGAGCAGTGGGACAAAGTCTTGCTCGTTTGCCTCACCGGCCTGGCGATGTTTCTTGCGGTTGCCTTCTCTCCTTCCTGGAAACGTCTCTCCATCGTCAGCCTGCCGGCCATGATTCTGCTGGCTTGGCATCTGGACCGGCCCGGCCGGGTAGTTGCAGGGTTCAGGATAGGGTTGACATTAGTCGCGGTGGCCCTGCCGCTCGTGCTCGCGGTTTGGACCCAAACCACCTGGTCGGGAACTCTCGACCTTGCTGTGGGGAAAACAGCATTCCGTGATCCCGGCATATATGAAGAATATCGCTATGCCATGGGGCGCACATGTTGCGGGCAGCTCATGTTCGGCATTCCGCCGATCCAGTTCGCCCTGGGAGTTCGGAATCCCGCTCCCATTGACGCCCTGACGCCTTTTGACTATACCCGTCCCGAGCAGGTGACGGAGATGATTCACGCGCTCGAGCAGAACAAAGTGCCGTTTCTGATGATCAACCGAGAAATGTTGTCATGGCCGGGCGCTACGCCCGCCTCCGACCACCTCGGTCCTCTTCGCGCCTACCTGGCATGCCACTATCGTGTTACGAAGAGCTTCCAGACCGACGACCAACTGTGGGAGAGAATTGCTCACCCCGGACAGTGCGGAGAGGAACCAACATCCCGCGCGGGCGCCTCACCCTTGCGTTTTGTGCAAGGGTGGGAAAGAGAAGGTGGGGCGCCCCACCGAAATAACGCGGGGAACGTTCCGTCTGTCCCCCAGTTCCCCCTACAGAAAGCCAGCCAGTAGGATGCGGGTGCCCCACCCTTCGCGGGGTTTTGCGAAGGGTGGGAAAAAACAGATCAGGCCGCAGGTTTCACCTTTAACTCAATCCTCGGCCAGGCGTTGATGCGAACGGGTCCCGCTTCTCCGTAGGCATACTGCCGGTAACTGCTCCAGCGCCACTGCTCTGGCTGGCTCACCAAACACCTTTTCACCGGATTGCGATGCATGTAGCGCAGCTTCTCGATGCGTTTGTGCTCGCTCCATACATTGAAATCATAGAATCGCCGCTGCCAGACATGCGCTGCCGCAACCGCTTCTGTATCCCATAACGAGAGCTGGCCTGGCCGGCGTGCGCGACGCAATTGGCTCAGCAGCCGACGGGCGAAGCGCTGCTTCAGCACTTGCATAACGATGGAAGGGGTCCTCTTCTCTGGCTCGCTGATGAGCAGATGAAAATGCTCTGGCATAATCACGTAACCCACCACGACGAATCCATAGCGGCGGCGCGTCTGCTCCAGGATGGCCAGAAACAGATCACGGCGGCGCGCCGTGCCCAGCAGCGGCGCACGCTGATAGCAACTGCAGGTAATGAAATGCAGGTGGCGCGCGCCGTAGTATCGGTGCAGTCCTTGGGTCACGATTAGATGGTAAGCACACCGATCGGCTGCCGTCTGTGACCGTCTCTTACCCACCCTTTGCCCACCCCGCAAAGGGTGGGGCACCCCGTTTCGACTGTGGGATATACCGGCGCCGCTCAAGGGGAAAAGGTGGTCAACCCGCCGGAAGACCGCCCGCTAAAGCTGAAAGTTCGACCACCAATTATGACGTGGGTGCTCAATATAATGTGAATGCCCTACCCTTCGCAGTTTGTGCGAAGGATGGGAGGGAGAAAACAGTGGGTGCCCCACCCTTCGTCGTTTGTACGAAGGGTGGGAGAGAGACTAGGCGGAAGGTGGGCCACCCGCCTGATAGCAACTGCAGGTAATGAAATGCAGGTGGCGCGCGCCGTAGTATCGGTGCAGTCCTTGGGTC
>DATEGI010000235.1:0-2678 GCA_035280205.1 Terriglobales bacterium
AACTACGCGATTATCGCTCTGGTGGCAGGTGTTGCTTTCGTGACCCTGGCGGCCACACCCAGCCATGCGCAGGCCCTGATCAAGGCCGATGTACCTTTCAGCTTCAGCGCCGGATACGGTGTGCTTCCTGCTGGCGAGTACAACATTGCTCGCAGTGGTCTCGGGCAAGTAGTGCTGCTGTCAAATGGTCGGCGTGGCGTTGAGTTGATGATGCCGCAGACCGCCGACGGGCGGGACAAAGTCAGCACTCCGAAGCTGGTGTTCCACCGCTATGGCGATGAGTACTTCCTGGCGGAGATTTGGACAACCGCCGATGACTGCGTCCGCACGCTGGGCATCCATCCCCGGGAGCGGCAACTGGCCAAGGCTGGAATGAGTCCCGAGGTGGCAGTGGTATACGGTGTGCTGCCTTCCGCAAGCGGCAACTGAACTTCAGGGGGCAGGGCGAAAAACCCGGGGCTTGCGCTCCGGGTTTTTCTTTTGTCGCAACCCGCTCTTTCCGCGCTACGGATCGGCAGGGCTATACTATTTTCCTCCGCCGTGTGCGCGGCCCAGGAGTCATGGTGCTTCCCAGGAAGTCATTTCGATTTCACCTTTCCCTTCTCATCACCGCCATCCTCCTGGTTGGCGCTTCCCTGCCCGCCACCAGTCAAGCAATGCCCGATGCGGCCTCGGCAGGAGCGCCTTCCGGCCAACTCCCTCCCCTCCTCAAAAACGTCCGCTACGAACAGAAACTGGACAGCCAAGTCCCGCTCAGTTTGTCGTTTCGCGACGAAAGCGGGATGCCGGTGCGCCTGGGTGACTATTTTGGGAGCAAGCCCGTGGTACTGATTCTGGCTTACTATCGCTGTCCCATGCTGTGCAGCCGGGTACTGGCGGGAGCCACTCACGCTTTTCGCCAGCTTCCCTTCCGCATCGGCCAGCGATTTAACGTGCTGACCGTCAGTTTCGATCCGCGGGAAACACCCGCGCTGGCGGCGGCCAGCAAGCAGACCTACATCGCCAGTTACGGCCAGCCCCGGGCCGCCGAAGGCTGGCACTTCCTGACCGGTCAGCAGCTGCAAATTTCCGCGCTGACTCAGGCGGTTGGTTTCCACTACGCCTGGGACACGCAGACGCAGCAGTATGCGCACGCTACCGGCATCGTGGTTCTCACCCCCAGCGGCAAAGTGGCCCAGTATTTCTACGGCATTGACTATCCGGCGCAGGATTTGCGCCTGGCACTGGTGCAATCGTCCCAGGAAAGGATTGGTTCGCTAACCGATGAGGTGCTGCTCTTTTGCTCCCACTACGACCCTAATTCCGGGCGCTACACCGCCGTTATGGGCAGGGTGCTCCAGATCGCGGGCGCTTTTACCCTGCTGATCCTGGGCGGCGTTCTGTTCCTGCTCTTCTATTTAGATAAGAAGAAGCGGCTGGAACTGGAGAAGGCAGCGGCTGAGAAGGCGCTCTCACCGCGCTGACCAGCGCCGGGCTATCATTTTTGGCGCAGGACTCCAGTCAGCGAGCGCAGCAAAGCCGGAGCCTCCGTTCTTAGCTCCGTTAAGCTGTGGGTAACCAGCTTGCGCAACACTGCCTCGCCCGTGGGGGTAAGGATCAAGTGCACTACGCGGCGGTCATGGTCATCGCGCTGGCGTTCGATGTAGTGCCGCTTTTCCAGGCGGTCCACCAGTTCTACTACGCTGTGGTTCTGTATCTGCAGCCGCTCGGCAATTTCGCCTACGGTGGGCCGCCTTCCTTTTGGCATGCCCTTCACCGCCAGCATGAGTTGATATTGTTTTGGCTGCAATCCGGCCTGGCGGGCGGCACGGCGCCGCCACTGCAGAAAACGTTCCAGCTGATGGCGAAACTCAGCCAGGGCAAAGTATTCGTTTGCCGAGAGGTTTGCCAATTTTCCTCCTGCTGCTGTTCGGCATTGTAGCTGGATGCGGGCAAGTCGGCTATCCTCTCCCTGCCCCGGTTCATTAGAAAAGCAACAGAATTTGCCGTCGCCTTGGCAACCAGCCGCGGAGTGTGATAATTCAAGTAAACATGCGCGCTCGTCCCAGCTGCCGTGCGGAATCGCTCCTGCGTTGCCTTCCTTCCCTCCTGATATGCGGTTTGCTACTCCTGCCCGGTAATGCGCAATTTTTGGCTGCCCAGACCAGCGAGCCCAATGCTCAGGAACAATCCTCCAGCCTCAGTCACTCGGATAAAAGCTTTCTGCGGGATGCTGCCGAGGAGAACCAGGCCGCCATCGAAATGGGCCAGGTGGCTGAGCAAAGGGGATTCAGCGCTGCTGCTAAAAATTTTGCTCGCACCCTGGTGATGGAACGCAGCCGGGCCCAGCAGGAACTTCTGTCGGTAGCTCATCGCGTTCACCTGGCCCTTCCCTTGCGCTTAAGCCGCCATGACCGCAAGGCTAAGCAGGAATTGGAGAAACATTCCGGGCCGCAGCTGGACCGCATGTTTCTGGCCCGCATGGCCGCTGACCTCGACCGGCAATACGGGAGCTACGAAGACACCGCCATGAGCACCCACAACCCCACCGTCAAGCAGTACATCGAGAATCTGCTTTCCGACGTCAAACATCAGGACCAGATGGCGAAAGAGATAGCTCCGGCCGGGGAGACAAACTCCAGCAGCCAGCAGTAAGCCGCGTGCGGCATAGCCTACTCGAACCGCAGCGCCTCGATAGG
>DATEGI010000236.1:0-11977 GCA_035280205.1 Terriglobales bacterium
CGCATCCGTTCCAGACCGACGACGCGCGCTTGCCGCCCATTGCTGAGAAGGTGCTGGGCCATGAGCGGCTCAGCGCCGGCGACGCACTCACGCTGTACGCTTCGCCCGACATTCTGGCAGTAGGCTGGCTGGCCAATCACGTGCGCGAGCGCCTGCACGGCGACAACACTTACTTCAACGTCAATCGGCACATCAATCCCACCAATGTGTGCGTGGCTGCCTGTCGCCTGTGCGCGTTTGGCCGCAAAAAGGACGTCCCCGGAGCCTACACCATGGCGCTGGAAGAAGCCTGGCAGGCAGCCGCTTCCGGCTACAGCGAGGCAGTAACTGAATTTCACATTGTGGGCGGGCTGCATCCCGATTTGCCCTTCCAGTATTTTCTCGACCTCATGCGCGGACTCAAAGAGCGTTTTCCCAGCGTGCACCTTAAGGCCTTTACTATGGTGGAGGTGGCGTACCTGGCAAAGCGAGCCAAGCTGTCCGTTCGCGAAACCCTGGAGCAGCTCAAGGCCGCAGGCGTGGATTCGCTGCCCGGCGGTGGGGCGGAAATTTTTGCCGACCGCGTGCGCCACATCATCTGCGACCACAAAATTGATGGCGACCAGTGGCTGGACACGGCGCGCACCGCGCACCAGCTAGGCCTGCGCTCCAACGCCACCATGCTCTATGGCCACATTGAGGCCGACGAAGACCGGGTGGACCACCTGTTGAAGCTGCGTGAGCTGCAGGACGAAACCGGAGGCTTCCAGACATTTATCCCGCTGGCGTTTCATCCGGCGAACACGCCGCTGGAGCACCTGCCCACCACCACCGGAATGCTCGACCTGCGGCAGATTGCGGTGAGCCGCGTGGTGCTGGACAACTTTGCCCACATCAAAGCGTACTGGCAGATGTTGACCCCTCGCATCGCGCAGATCTCCCTGCGCTTTGGCGCGGACGACCTGGACGGCACGGTGATTGAAGAGAAGATTTACCACGATGCCGGCGCCACCACGCCCCAGGGCCTGCGGCGGCAGGAACTGGAGCGGTTGATTCGCGAGGCCGGCCGCGTGCCTGTGGAGCGCGACACCCTTTACCGTCCCGTTACCCGCACGGAAACCTCCGTTACCGTGACCGTATAACGACCCACAACCGCAAGCTGTTCTGCGCAGTCGATCGCAAGCAAGTCACGTGGGGCATCGTGTCAGAGGGGACTTTGGCGTGGGAGTGGGTCTGATAATTTCCGGATTGCCAACAGACCCGCCCAAGGGCCGCCCCCGCAAGTCTACCTAACGGTTCGAGTGCCATCCGGCTTAATGTTCTGGTTGAGCCGCAGGACGTTGTTGGGGTCGTACTTATTCTTGATCTGCACGAGCCGAGCATAGTTGCGCCCATAGCCCGAGCGGACAAGCTGGTTACTCGTATCGCCCAGTTGGTTGACGTACACACCATGCGCAAAGGGCTGCAAATTGTCGCGTGTAGTCTGGACCCATCGCAGGACAGCAGACTTCTCCGCCGAAGATTTCCAGACACCCACGATGTCTATCTCATAACCGGGTTCTCGCAGAGCAAACGCCGTATCGCGCAAACTTGCGCGGCTAACAGCTCCCCGCAACGCCACAATGATCAGCTTGCAGCCTGCCGGCGCATGGTTGCTCGCGGCCGTAATCGCCGCGATGGCACTGCCGCTGAGTACCGGAAGAACAAGGTCAGTTTGGAACTCTGGAACCGGAGCCAGGAGAAATCCGCCGGCTGCCTGAGCTTCCAGATAGGACATCACCCTGACGGTGTCATCCTGCGGTTTGAGAGCACGCAGCGGCCTAACCAAGTCATTCGCCATTCGCGGGAGGCCACAATAACAGACGTCAATTTTGAGTCTTGGTCCGCGTTCGGACGGCAAGAACTGAGCAAACGCATCCATTTCATCCGGGGCCCCATCGAGAAACCTGGCGAAAGCCTGCAGAAGCTCCGGAATCCTTCCCGCTGAATAGGTGAGTGCTCCCGAGACAACATCGCCTACGGGATGGAGCCGGTACTCCAGCGCCGTCACCACACCAAAGTTACCCCCTCCGCCACGAATCGCCCAGAAAAGATCTGGATTAATGTTCTGGCTGGCCTCAAGTCTTCTTCCGTCCACGGTGACTACTTGCGCCGATAGCAGGTTGTCGCACGCTAATCCGTACTTCGGCATCAAGCGCCCTTCTCCTCCGCCAAGCGTCAGCCCGGCAATCCCTACCGTTGGGCAGCCGCCTGATGTTGTCGCAAGTCCAAAGCGCTGGGTCGCTTGGTCCAAGTCCCGTACGAGGGCGCCTGCCTCCGCCCGGGCCACGCGTTTGCCAGCGTCTACTTCAACTCGTTTCATGGCGGAGAGGTCGATTACCACGCCGCCATCGCATATTCCGTATCCGAGCCGGCTGTGGCCTCCGCCGCGAATCGCCAGCGGCAAGTTGTTTTTCTGACCAAAGTCGAGGGTGCGGGCAACATCGGACGCGGTGGCGCAGCGCACGATGAGCGCTGGACGCAGATCAAATGCGCGATTGAAGATTAAGCGTGCCGCTTCGTACTGGGAGCTATCTGGTGTGATGACATGGCCGACGATATCCGAGGTCAACTTGCGGATGGTGTCTGCATCGAGCGGCGCGCCATTCCGTTCATCCGCGTCGAAAAGCCTGCTGGATTTACCAATCGCCCTAAGCGGGCATGCATAGAGTGCGGTGGCAAAGACAGCCTGCCGGACGAAGTGTCTTCGGGTAGTAAGCCCCATATTCAACTCCCCCGTTTCTCGTCCCTAGTCTCACCCGTGAACTCCGACAATGAAGCCTACGCCGCCTCGTTCTCACCGTCAATTTCTTAGGTACGTGCCCATGGAGCTTTCGAGGCGAGTCTTTTCGCCTCGAGTGACGGACAAATCGGAAGTCATTCAGCCAAATGGAAAGCGAGCACCGATCTGCTCCATAAATCAGGCTGACGGGACACAGCCGTGGGCAAGAAGGAGCTTGAGAGATGTTTGTCTGCCCTCGCAGTCCGGCTACTCCACCGCGTTGCCGTACATGGGAATGTCCTGCTGCACGAGGAAGAGCAGGTTCTGGGCACGGTCGCTCCAGTCGCTTTGCGGGTATTTGGAGATTACCTGCTGGGCCACGTCAATGGCGTGGGCCTTGGCCTGGTCGGAATCCTTGGGCTTCTCCTCGGTTTTGTAAATCTGGATAAGCGCGGCCATCCGCCAGGCGGCGTCGTAAAGCGCCTCCGCCGCATCAGGCGAGTCGGGGCGCTCGCGCGCATACTTCTCGTACATCTCCGCTTCTTTTTTGGGACAGCTGGAGGCGCCCTGCCAGTCGCCGCACACCTTGTTCTCGAGCAGGTGGAAGGCAGCGCGGTCGGCCCACTGGGTGCGGGGATACTTCTTGATGACCTTTTTCATCAGGTCTTCGTTCATGCCTTCGCGGAGGTAGGCCTGGCGGGCGTGAGACGAAGGCCGGCTCATAACGTCGAGGCGGTCGAGTTGCCACTTGATGTCGGCCGCGCGGTAAAGGGCTTCCCCGGCCAGTGGCGAGTTGGGGAAGTATTCTTCGGTTCGCAGGTAGAGAAAATAAGCGTCGCCGGCAGCGCCCTTGCGGCCGCCACGGCGGCTGGCGTCGGATTCGGCATCAGCAGCCGCGCCAAAGAGAATTTTGTCGCCGTTGGGGGTAGAGGCGGTGACCACGCCTTTGCCCAGAATCCAGCCGCTCACGTCACGAACGTCGGCAATGTCGCTGTCTTCATCCACCATGGGATTTTCCGTGCGCTGGCCGGCAAGGGTGGCGAAGACGTGCAGCCACTGGTTGCTGTGCTCGATGATGGCGACCTCGCGGCCGCGTTCGATCTGGGCCAGATTGGCCGAAGCGGGATCGGGAGAAATGTAGATGGTGGCCGGGCGGACCATGATCCCGCGCTGGGTTGCCTGCTCGGCAGCATCGGCGCAAACAGCAAGCGAGAGGATTGTTACCAGAATCACGATTCTTAGATTGAAACGCATAAGGAAGATTCCTGGTGACGCCCCCTGAAGGGGCTCATTTATTAAAAGAACGGCTTTCCCAGGGCTCACGCCCTGGGCTAAAAGCTATGTCGCCCCTTCGGGGCTGATTCGGCGGAAAACAATACGAGCCAGCATTCCAACCCGAGCGCAGCTAGCATATCCAACTACCAACTACCTGGTACAAGCTTCCGAGCGAACCCGGCTCCTGAGCCCTGACTCCTGACTACTGGCTCCCGGTTTCAAACATGTCCGCAGCCTTCACTACCGTAATGTTAGCGCGGGGAATGCTCAGCGGGTACGCTGCCCACTGTTTGTCCTGGTCCAGCATCTGCTGTTTGTCCGGCGGAACCGGCTGCGGGATATGGTATTCCTCGGGTGTTTTGGACTGGACATTGGCGTTGTTGGCAATGTCGTTTGCCAATTTCTCTCCATCGGCCTCATTGGTCACGATCACGTAATTCAGGTTCTGCGCCTGCAGGTATTTCTTAATCGCGGCGTTTACCTGCTCGGACGTAACCGCGTCAATGCGGGAAAGCATCTGCTCCAGATAGCCCTGGTCGCGCATGCCATAAAACATGTCATCCAGGCGATAGCCTAACAGGCGCGACACGCTCTCCGCGTAATTCAAGTACAAAGCGCGCGCCTTGATCTTGGCCCCGGCGACCTCTTCCGGCGTCATGCCTTGGCGGGCGAAGCGGTCCAGTTCCGCAGTCATGGCTTTCATGATGAAGTGCGTGTACTGGCGGCCCACCGGACGTATCCAGATGCTGAAGTACTGTTGTTCGCGCGGCGTGGTCGGCGGCGGAAACTGGAAGTGCGGGCGCCCGTACTGGTACTCGACATAGGAGTAGTCGCCGTAGTTATAGCCGCGAGCTTCGCGGATGTCCTGGTAGAGGCGGCCAAATTCGTCGCGGTGCGTGCCCAGGAAAACATTGGCCACAAAAAGCGGCCAGTAGTCAGCGTCGGTGCGCTTCAGGGAAATGGGATAGCCCAGGTGCAGCCCAGTGGCTATGGCGTTGGGCTGAGTGATGATGAGCACATGCCTTCCCGGCGCGACTACCGAGCGACTGAGGTTGGCCGCGCGATAGACCGGTTGGCCCGCAGGCAGGGCAGCTATCAGACGGCTCAGGTCCTGCTGGCCGTTAATGGTGGTGGCCAGATACATGTTTCCCACGTTGTAGTACTTCCTGTAGAAGGCGTTGAGATCGGCGGGAGTGATGGCCTGCAGGCCCTTCACCGTTCCCAGGGCCAGGTGGCCGAGCGCGGTTCCGGAAAAAACATAGTTGTCGAGCGCCAGCAGGCCCAGGCTCTCCTCATCTTCAAAGCGCAGGCCGGATTGAATGCTGGTCAGCGTGTCGCGGCGCAGGCGGTCTACCTCGTTCGGCAGCCAGAGCGGCTGGTTAAACATGGGCTTGAGCACGCGTTCGACGTATTGTGCGAAGGAATCGCGCGGCACAGTGATGGAAAATGTTGTGGCCTGTTTATCTACCAGCACGGTAGGGAAGGCGGCGTGGCCCCAGGGGCGCGTTATTTCGGCCAGCTTTTGCGTGGTGACCGGATCTTTGGGATTGCCAAAGCCACCTTCGATCAGGGCCTGCGCGGCCAGGTTGGCGAGGCCTTCCTTTCCGGCCGGGTCATCCGCCGAGCCGGTACGCACCATGACTTTGATCTGGTAGAGCGGTGAGTTTGAGGGCAGGGTTACCAGGGTGGCAGGGAAGACGTGCAGCTTTTGCGGCCTGACGTGCTTGCTGGAGGGCTTGTACTGCGCCCAAAGGGCGGCTGCACACAACAAGAACGCGAGGGTTATGGGCCAGGAGCGGCGCATCATTTCTCCCCCGACGCCGGAGCCGAACTGAAAGCGCCAGGCGCAGGCCCATGCCACAGGGTGGTCACAATGCGGCCCTGCCGGGTGAAGTATTTTTGCGCGTAGGCATCAATGTCCCGCGGCGCGAGCGAATCAATGGCCTGCATCAAGGCGTCAATCGCATTGGGGTCGCGGTTGAAGCGGTAGTACCAGGCGAAGGTCTGGGCGATATCGTAAGTCGAGTCCAGCTCGGCCAGAAAATCGTTGCGCACCTTGCTTTTCACGACTTTCAGAACGTGAGCCGACCCGGGCTGGCTGGAGAAATGCTGCAGCGCGTCTACACCAGCGATCACGTCGTTTTGCACTTGGGTGACGTAGGGTTGGCCCTCTTTACGGAAGCGATCGAGCATCAACTCCGAGTCGAGAAGCAGGAGGTGCGGGTCGGTGGACTGCAGCAGTTCGGCGCCGTCCAGTATGGAGAAGCTGGTGACCGTCTGCTTCTGATAGCGCAACTTCTGAAACAGCGGGGCGGAGCGCGAGACCAGCAGTTCCGGCAGCACCATGGTGATCGCTGTCTCTTTGTCGCCGGGACGCATGGCCGGGGTGTGATAGCCAACGACCAGGCGGGGCGAGACATCCGCGTCCCAGTTCACGTGCACATCTTTTGGCCCCTGGGGCAGCTGCTCGGAGGGAATCTGCGGCGGGTGCGACGGTTTCCAGTCGCTGTAATGCTTTTCCACCTCGGCGAAGATTGCTTTGGGCTCCACATCGCCCACCACTACCAGCGCCACATTGTTGGGCTTGTAGTAGTTGCCATAGAACTCCCAGGCGGCATCCCAGGCGTGCGGCATGTTCTCCACATCTTTTTCGTAGCCGATGACGGTGTGGCCATAAGGATGGCGGGGGAAGGCGACCGGCGACATCTCCTCAATCATCTTTTCGCCGGGATCGGAATAAATGCGCCGATACTCGCCCAGCACCGCCCCTGCTTCCACTTGGAAGGTCTTGCGATCGAGCTTGAGGTTTTCGAAACGCGAGGCCTCCAGCTGAATCAGGCCGGGGCCAGGTCCCTCGAGGCCTTGCACCGGCCCCACCAGATTGGAGGTGAAGGTAGTGGGGTGGTAGAAGGTCAGGTCATAGTCGGTAAAAGCATTATTGAACGCGCCCATGCGGCGCATTGCCTGCTCGTAGCCACCGGGCTGCCCCTGGTACTGATGCAGGAACATGATGTGCTCGAACAGGTGGGCCAGGCCGGTCTTACCTGCCTGGGTTTCATTGCGCGAGCCGGCAAACACGGCGGTTGCATAGGTCACCATGCCGCGGAATTCGGGCGTGGGAATGACCACGATACTCAGGCCGTTGGGCAGGGTTTTACTCTCGACCGGGTAAGGAAAAAACTTAGGAGCGGGTCTGGGCGGCTGGGCGAAAGCCGCAGTCGCCAGGACCAGCGCAAGGGCCGCGGCACAACGAAACCTGGCTGGAACCATTCATTTACCTCAAGGTCATGTGGAACCCTGAATTATAGAACCTTTGTCCCTGAACAACTTAGACCAGGCAGCCGCCTGCTAAGTGCTTTCTAAACTCTGGGCTTTACAAAACCTCGGCGGAGACTACACTTGAGCGCCGAAGGAGGGACTTTCATGGCAACTGCACGAATGCCGCAGCCGGATGTTGATCCAGCCAGAGCTGATTCCAAACACTACACCGTGGAGTTCGAGAACGATAAAGTCCGTGTTTTGCGCATCAGGTATGGAGCCGGGGAGAAATCGGTGATGCACAGCCATCCCGAATCAATTTCGGTATTCCTGAATGACTGTAAGGCGAAATTCACCTATCCGGATGGGCAGAGCGAGAACTTCGAGGCGAAGGCTGGTCAAGTCGTACATATGGATGCCTTCGAGCACGACCCTGAAAATCTCGGGGGAGCCCTGGAGTTGATTCAAATCGAATTGAAAAAGTAAGGCTATTTCAGAAAGCTGAGGCAGGGGTGCTCTGGCAACTGCTCCTGCCCTGCTTTTTTCCGCTCCAGCCCGTGAGATCGGTAAAGCCCACAGTCTGGGGCGGCCGGGGGGTGTCCTCGCAGAGAGCCCGCCCAGCACCCCAGTTGGTCCCGAACCTTTGGTCTCTGCGGTTCTGTAGCTGATTTTCACGCAACCATTCCCCTGCTGTTCCTACTCTGAATTAAGTGTGTACCGGCCAATCAAGGACTATGCCGTTATCGGCGACACGCACTCCGCCGCTCTCATCAGCTCAGAAGGCTCGCTGGATTGGGCCTGCCTGCCGCACTTCAACAGCGGCGCCGTTTTCCTGCGCCTCCTGGACGACGAAAAGGGAGGCTATTGCGCGGTTACTCCGGAAAATGTAAAGGAGCGTTCGCGTCGTTATCTGCCCGGTACCAACATCCTTGAGACCACGTTCAGCACAACCTCAGGCGTACTGCAGCTGACGGACTTCATGCCGCTGCGCCGCCGGCGCGAGGTAACCCACGCCGGCCAGGATGTGGACAGCGATCACCAGATTGTCCGTCTGCTGCGGTGCGTTTCGGGGAACGTTGATACGCAGATCGAATTGCGCCCCACCTTCGATTTTGCTCGCGGCAAGACGCAAATTGACGCTCGAGACGGCGCGTTGGTGTGCCGCGGGCATGGCGGCGAGTTGCACGTGTTAGGCGTCTCTTTTCAGATTCGCAACGGAGATCAGGCCGCGGCACAAATACATCTGCGAGCCGGCGAAGGCGCATTTCTCTGCCTTCGCCATGCCCCGCCAGGCAGTCCTATCATTCCGATGGACCTGCCCCGGGCCGAAGCCCTGCTCGGCGAAACCCGTGAATACTGGGAAACATGGCTGCAGAGCTGCCATTACCGCGGCCCGTACCGCGATTCGGTACGGCGTGGCGCGCTTATTTCCAAGCTGCTTACGTTCGAGCCTTCAGGGGCGATCGTGGCTGCGTCTACCACCTCGTTGCCCGAGAAGATTGGGGGCGAACGCAACTGGGATTACCGCTTCACCTGGCTGCGCGATGCCAGCTTCACCCTGACCGCGCTTATGGTGCTGGGTTACTATGGCGAGGCCAGCGATTTTCTGCACTTTTACCGCCGCGCCTCCCCCAACCTGGAAAAGTCCTTCCAGATTCTTTACGGAATTGACGGCGAGCGCGAGCAGAAGGAAATTGAGCTCAAGCACCTGAAGGGCTACCGCAACTCGCGACCGGTGCGGATAGGTAACGCCGCCGCGCGGCAGAAGCAACTCGACGTTTACGGCGAACTGATGCAGTGCATTTATCTCTATGTCACCCACGAAGCCTTTGCTCAGCATCGCGAACCGTTTATGCAAGAACTCTGGAACCTGGCCCGTCAAATTGCAGACCACGTGGTGCGGGTGTGGCGCGAACCGGACAGCGGCCTGTGGGAGATGCGGGGCAAGCAGCGGCACTTTGTGGATTCCAAGGCGCTGTGCTGGGCCGCGCTGGACCGCGCTCTGAAACTGGCCGATGTCCTGCACAGGAAGGCGGATGTCTCAACCTGGAAACGCGAACGCGATGCCGCTTATCGCGATATCATGGAGAACGGCTTCAATGCCAAAATCGGCGCTTTTGTCCAGTCGTATGGTTCGGAAGCGCTGGATGCTTCCGCGCTGCGCCTGCCCATCATAGGACTGATTGGCGCCGGCGATCCGCGCATGCTCTCCACCGTTCAGAAGGTTGAGGAGCAACTCGTGCGCAAGGGACTGGTGTACCGATACCGGCGGGTGGATGACGGCGTTTCTGGCGAGGAAAAGGGAACGTTTGCGATGTGTACCTTCTGGCTGATTGACGCCTACATTCTGCTGGGACGCCTGCAGGAGGCCGAGGCTCTGTTCGAGCATGTGTTGTCATTCCAGAACGATGTTGGCCTGTTCTCTGAAGAAATTGATCCTGATAGCGGTGAGCAGCTGGGTAATTTTCCCCAAGCCTTCAGTCATATTTCGCTGATCAATTCGGCGGCCCGCTTGGAGGCGGCGCGCGAAGGCCGCAAGGCCACGCCTCACGCCATCATCGAAGGATCTCAGCAGGCCGCTTGAACTTTTAGTTCTTCGCCGCGGATGAACGCCGATCAACGCGGATTTCCTGAGTCAACGGGGTGAATTCGTCAATCTGCATTCGTCAATCTTCAATTAGTTATACTGCCCGGTGATGAAAGAACTGCAGACCGCCATCGAGCGCTTCTTTGCCGCGCCAAAAGGGGCGCACACCCCGGAAGCGCGCCAGGCGCTCCTGGAATTCCGTGAAGCGCTGAGCCAGGGCCGCGTCCGCGCCGCGGAAAAGAAGGGCGAGCGCTGGGTGGTGAACACCTGGGTGAAGCAGGGCATCTTGCTCGGCTTCCGCCTGGGCGAACTGGTGGAAATGGACAGCGGCGGCGCTCTCTCGTTCGTGGATAAGGACACTTTCCCCCTGCGCCGTTTTCATCCCGCCGACAATGTGCGCGTGGTGCCGGGCGGCTCTTCGGTGCGCCAGGGCGCGTATGTGGCTCCGTCGGTCATCTGCATGCCGCCCATGTACATCAATGTGGGCGCCTATGTGGATGAAGGCACGCTGGTGGATTCGCACGCCCTGGTTGGCTCCTGCGCCCAGATCGGCAAACGCGTGCACCTGAGCGCGGCGGCGCAAATCGGCGGCGTGCTGGAGCCGGTGAACGCCGCGCCCGTGATTATTGAAGATGATGTGCTGGTAGGCGGCAACTGCGGCGTTTATGAGGGCGCCTGGGTGCGGGCGCGCGCCGTGCTGGGCGCGGGCACCATCCTGACCCGCTCCACTCCGCT
Source organism: Terriglobales bacterium (assembly GCA_035280205.1). Taxonomy (GTDB): domain Bacteria; phylum Acidobacteriota; class Terriglobia; order Terriglobales; family Acidobacteriaceae; genus JAICWP01. The sequence continues at coordinate 10,596 of DATEGI010000236.1, forward strand.
CTATGACATCGTGCGGGGCGAGGTTTACCGCGCCACCCCGGATGCGCCGCTCACTGTGCCCGAAAATGCCGTGGTTGTGCCAGGTTCGCGCGCCATCGGCAAGGGCAAGGCGGCGGAGTGGAACCTGTCTCTTTACACTCCGGTCGTCGTCAAATACCGGGACGAGCGCACCGACCGCGCCATCGAACTGGAAGATCTGCTGCGCTAGGAGCAGCCTTACTTCGCTGTAACCGGGTAACTTCCTGCCAGTCGGTCCGTGCAGTAGCTGGGTTGCCCTTGACACTTCACAGTTTGGGATTTCGGTCCACAGCTGGATTTTAGGTGTATATTGTGGGCACTCAGGATGGCTAGGGGTCCCGTTTGACAGTTTGGCATTCGAAGCGGATTCCCCACAAAAATCCAGAAGGTCGACGCTATACGTGGGAGAGCCGTGGAGGATGCCTATACCAGAAGCCGATCGAGAGCCAGGCACCGATAAGTGTTGATGCTTAGCGACTTCTCCGGCTTCACGGGGAGACACGCTAATGAGGCAGACCTTCGCCATAGGTATTGGGGGCGCTGCCGGCCAGGGTGTAGCTACGCCGGGCGATATTTTTGCCAAGATCTTCAGTCGGCGGGGCCTGCACCTGAACGCCTACAACGCCTATCAGTCAATTATCCGCGGTGGCCACACATTTCTCACCATTCGAACCGGTCCTGAACGAGTGACCAACATGGGGGACCGCATTGATCTGCTGATTCCCCTGAATCAGGACAGCATGGATCGTCACCTCGGCCTGCTCACGGCCGGGGCAGCTTGCATTTACAACGCGGACACCATCAAGCCGGGTGCCGCCGCGAGCGGCGTGCAGATGTGCCCGCTTCCGGTTTCGAAACTGGCCGACATCAGCCGCAATAAGGTGGCCCAGAACACGCTGGCCATCGGCGCCGGGCTCAGCATGATGGGCATCAGCTTCCAGGCGCTGCAGGAGATTCTCAGCGAGCAGTTCAAGAAAAAGGGCGAGACGGTGGTGGCGGAAAACGTCGCCGTGGCGCGTGCTGGGTATGAGTACGCCAACGCGAACTTCAAGCCCTTTGACCATCCAGTTCCCATGACGGAGAACCGCTATGCGGTGCTGAGCGGCAATACCGCGATGGCGATGGGCGGGGCGGCAGCGGGCGTGAAATTCTACTGCGCCTATCCCATGAGTCCCTCCACTGGCGTTCTGCACTGGATGGCGGGACACGCGCGCAAGGCCGGCATCATGGTGCGGCAGGTGGAAGATGAGATCGGGGTGGTCAACATGGCCATAGGCGCGGCCCACGCCGGCGTTCGCTCCATGTGCGCCACCTCCGGCGGTGGATTCGCCCTGATGAGCGAAGGCCTGGGCCTCTCGGCGATG
>DATEGI010000237.1:0-27187 GCA_035280205.1 Terriglobales bacterium
CGGCTCGCGCCAATCGCCGTCCGGATGGCAAGTTCGTGCTGGCGAGCGCGACCACGGGCAAGCAGAAGGATGGAGCAGTTGGCACAGCCGATGATGAGCAGAAGGACGACACCAGCCAGCAGAAGCGCGAGCGTACGCCCCAGATCCTGCTGGAAAGGCACGATGATCGGCTGCAGCCCGAGATGCCAGGCCAACGAGGCTACGGAATGGATCTTCATGATCTCGCGCACGATGGGCTCGAGTGCCAGGTTGGCGGCGGCCACTGTGACGTGGGGCCGCAGCTTGATCCACGGCAGGTAGGTGGGGGCGGGACCGTTGGCAACAGCCCGCATGAGACTAGCCGGCAGATAAACATCGCCGACGCCGGCGATGTCACTGAATGCGAAGCTGCGCGGCATCACCCCGACGATCATGTATGGGACGTGATCCATCTCCAACGTCCGCCCGATGACGTGGGGATCGCCCCCGAAGCGGCGCTGCCAGAAGCGGTAGTTGAGAACAACCACCGGCTGGCCTGCATCGAACGGCTCGATCATTCGGCCGAAAAGGGGGCGCACGCCAAGGAACGTCTCGGCATTCTCTGTGAGGTACACGCCCGAGATGTCTTCCGGCAATCCGTCCTTGGTGATCTCCAGATGCCCGTTCGCGAAGCCGAGCACCGAATCAACCGGGGCTGCAAGGCGCAGGTCATCCAACTGTGCCTCGCTAAGGCTAAACCACTGAAACACGTCAGGACGTTGCGTTTTGACAAAGTGCGGGTTCATGATGCGGTCGGCGTCGGCGTAGGGAAACGGGTGCAGCAGAACGGCGTAGATGAGAGAGAACATTGCCGTGGTGGCGCCGATACCGAGCGCGAGTGAGAGCACTGCGACGGCGGCGAAGCCAGGGTTGCGCCACAGGCCGCGGAGGCCGTAGCGAATGTCTCCTCCTAATTCGTCGAAGATGCGGAAGCCGATGGCGTCGCGGTAAATTTCGTTTTGCGTTACGGGCTGGCCGAGGTCGATCCGGGCTTTTCGGCGGGCTTCTTTTTGAGAGAGGCCTTGGCGGACTAAATCTTCCTGATATGCGTCGAGGGTGGAGCGAAACTCTTCTTCGACATCGCTCTGCGTGCGTGGCGTGATGGAGCGCCAGAGCTTGCAAATGGCGGCGAGGAGATTCATACCTCGCCCGCCTTCTTTTCGAGAATGCCGGCAACAACACTGGCCATGTCGGTCCATTTGGTCGTCTCGGTCTTGAGCTGACGCCTACCGGCGGAGGTGAGCGAATAGAAGCGGGCGCGACGATGGTTCTCCGACTCACCCCATTCGCCTTTGATCCAACGTCGGCGCTCAAGGCGGTAGATGGCGCTGTAGAAGGAACCTTGCAGGATCTCGAGGCGCTCGCCGGAGATCTGCTGGATGCGCAGCAGGACGCCGTAGCCATGCAGCGGACCGAGCGAGACAGCCTTGAGGATGAGCATCTCGAGTGTGCCTTGCGGGAGTTCAACCGGATTGGCCAAAGATACTCTCCTATCCGGAAAAGGAGAGTACCCTCTCTCTCCTTTCCCGTCAAGGAGACTGCCACCGGTACGATTGTGTCTTCGGTGGATTCAGATTCTGCGATTCTTTCATCTCATTGATAAATCGCTAGGTCACTCACGATGCCGAGCCAGATTCCGGCTGACGTAAGTGCTTTATCGGAGGCGCGCCCTCACAAGAAGCGTGGACAGAAACGGTGGGGTGGGGCGCGCGTTCGATAAAGCCGTCAGAAGGAAGCCGCTCGCGTTTGCGGCGGACGCGGGTCTATGGAGATTGAATGCGGCGAGGGAGGAGCGAGTCGCGAACTCGGCAACTGTCAAGCGCAGCAGTAGCGTGGTTTTGGGGATGTCGACGTGGGTAAAGCAGGGATTGGTTCGGAGACCAGACGCAAGGCGGCGTAGCGCGGCGAAGCACGCAAAACTTTCGGGATGGGAATAGCGACCTCATGCGGCAAGCGTGATGAAGATGGGTGGGGAACGGAGTTGGATCTGAGTGGCAGTCAGTCTCTCGACGATTACCATCGGGGCACCACAGTGAGGGCAGAGCCGGAGATCGCGAGAGGGAGGATCCGCGGATAGTTCGAGATGGATGGGTGGAGGTATGGAGTCGAGTGCTGCGAAGCAAAGGGGCAGCAGAGTGGAGCGCCGCCGGTTGGCGAGGAAGCCGAAGTGGCGGATACGAACGAAGCCCTTGGGGAGCAGATGCAGGAGGAAGCGGCGCAGGAACTCGTCCCGCGATAGGGTCATCAGTTTTTGCTCGTTGTGGTGAGCCGAGTCGCGCCAACGAAAGGTGACTTGGCCATCGGCCAACGAGACCAGGCGATGGTTGGAGATGGCCACGCGATGGGTGTAGCGGCCGAGATAGTGGAGCACGTGCTCGGGGCCGCCGAATGGTGGTTTGGAGTAGACGATCCAGTGCTTTCGGAACAGTGGCCTTAGCCAGGAAGCGAAGATCTTGGTTTGCGCGAGCAGCGCCAGATCGCCGGAAAGATGAAGTTGGCCATGTTGAAAGGCTGACCTGAGACCGGCGACGAACTTGCCGCGAAACACACGGCGGAGTACTTGGATGGGAAGAAAGAAGTGAGGACGGGATCGAATCCAGCGGGTGTGATCGAGCGAGAGTCCGCCGGCGGGGACAACGCAGTGGACATGGGGATGAAGCTGGAGTTTTTGGTTCCAGGTGTGAAGCACGCTGAAGAAGCCGATCTCGGCCCCGAGATGTCTGGGGTTGCGAGCGACTTCGAGAAGAGTTTCTGCACTGGCACGAAGCAGCAAACCATAGATCACTTTCTTGTTCTGCAGGGCCAGCGCAGCCAGTTGGGACGGCAGAGTGAAGACGACATGGACGTAGGGCGAGGGGAGAATTTCGCGGCGTCGGGCTTGGATCCAGCGTTCGCGGGCGCCTATCTGACACTTCGGGCAGTGGCGATTGCGACAGCTGTTGTAGGAGAGGGTGGCACGATGTCCGCAACGGATGCATTCATCGATGTGACCGCCGAGTGCGGCGGTGCGACAGCGCACGATGGCGAGTAGGACCTTGATATGGGTCCAGCGGATCCAGGCTCGATTGCGCTCGATGAAAGCAGTTCCTGCACTGCGAACTAAATCGGCCACCTCTAAGGGTGGCCGACTCATCTACGCCTCCGGTTGTGATCTGCCTTTCAACACCAGCGAGTCCAGAGGACTGGCGGTGGCGTGCAAGTGACGTTGCGAAAGATGGAGATAGATGGCGGTCTCTTTTAGATCGTGGTGACCCAATAGGATCTGAATGGTGTGCAGGTCGGCGCCAGCTTCCAGCAGGTGAGTGGCGAAGCAGTGACGGAGCACGTGGGGATACACCTTCTTCTTAATCCTGGCACGGCGGGCAGCATACTGGCAGGCGTGGCGCGGGGTCTTGGTATCGATGGGTTGATCGCTGCTGTGCCAGCGATTGCCGGGAAACAACCAGACGCCGGACCTTCTGCGCAACCGCCGCCAGTGTGCGCGCAGTTCCTCGAGCAGGATCGGACTGAGCATCACGTCGCGGTCCTGGCGACCCTTGCCGCCTTGGATGTGGATCACCATTCGTCGGCTATCCACGTCGCTGATCTTTAGGCGCGTCAACTCCGCGTTCCGAACGCCGGTGGCGTAGAGAGTCATGAGCAGCGTGCGATGAAAAGGAGTGCAAGCCGCATCGATGAGTAGCGCCACTTCTTCCTGGCTGAGAATCGTGGGCAGGCGATGAGCCTTTTTCGGATAGGGAGTGTCGGCCATGCTCCACGGCTTTTTCAGCGTCTGGATGTAGAAGAATCGCAGAGCACAGAGATGGTTCGTCACCGTCCCGGGTGACAGCTTCCGTTTTGCGAAGAGATGAGCTTGATACTCTCGAACGTGCTGCGGACCCAAACGATCGGGAGAGCACCTGAAATATCGAGCAAAAGCCTCGACCTTGCGAATGTAGTAGCGTGTGGTAGCCTCAGAGTAATTACGCCGCTGCAGTTCCTCCAGCATGATTCTGCGTAGATGGGTCACAGGGACCTCCTTGTGACCCACAATTTATCTGAGGGACGGCACCACCACTGCCGGCCTCACCCACGCGGCAGCGTCCGCCGCGAGCGGCTTCGTTCTAACGGGCAATACGGAAGTAATCGGATGTTGGTCGGGGCGAGAGGATTTGAACCTCCGACCCCCTGCGCCCAAGGCAGGTGCGCTACCAGGCTGCGCTACGCCCCGACGAAACCGCGGCCGAAAAGGGGGTCCTGTAGGGTGATTATAGATGATCGCCAGCGCCCGCCTTGCACCGTCGTCACTGCCCTAACTTTGGCCCAGGGGTATAATTCGTGGCAACGATGCCGCCTGTGCAATACGCATTGGTCGCCTACGTCAAAGCGCCTGTGGGGGAATTTGTGGAGCGCCTGCGCGGCGAGCTCCATCCCGCACTCTCCCATCTGCCCGCCCACCTTACTGTCTTGCCGCCCCGCCGGCTGCAGGGCGCGGAAGAAGAAGCCCGCCAAGTCGTGGAGAGCGTTTGCCGCCAGGCCAGCCCGTTTGAGGTGGTCATGGGAGAAGTGGAGACCTTCCTTCCCGTAACGCCCACGGTTTTCATCCGCGTGGCCCATGCGGCATATCGCCTGCGCGAGTTGCACGACCAGCTCAACATCAATGCACTGCGCGCCGAGGAACCCTGGCCCTACATGCCGCACCTGACTATCGTGAAGGTGGCCACCGAGGCAGAAGCCAACGACGCATTTCAAGTCGCTGAGCAGCGCTGGTCGCAATACCAGGGCAGCCGGCGTGTGCTGATTGAGGAGCTTACCTTCGTCCGTGAGGCGCCGGGCGACACCTGGGAAGACCTGGCTCCCGTGCCTCTGGGCGGCAGCCTGGCGGTCAAAGGCGGGCGCTAGCATCTTCACTATCCGCAACCCATCTCAGAACGTATTCTCAATCCGAACCTTAGTTACCGAAGTTTGGCCAGTACACGTCCCCATCGTGCCTTGTCACTGACCATTCGGGGCGGTACATAAGACTAGGGGCTGTGCGAGGCGGCGCAACGTCGTTGCCGCCGCCGTCCCGCAACGCTAAATATCGGAGCGCGCAGGGGATGCTACCCATCGGGGTGTACGGCTCAGGTTTTCTGGGAACCGTTATTTCCGCCTGCCTGTCCGACTTTGGCACCCCGGTTTTCTGCTGCGATCAGGATTCCGAGCGCATGCTGGCTCGCGCCCGCGGCGAGATTCCTTTCCACGAAAAAGACCTGCAGGAGGTGATTCGCCGCAATGTGCGGGTGGGCCGCCTGGTCTATTCCACCGACTTGCAGAAGCTGGTGCCCAATGCTCAATTTCTATTCCTGGCCCAGGACTCGCCCGCCGAAATTGACGAACTGGCGGTAAGCCTGGCCAAGATGATGACAAAAGAGGCCATGCTGATTCTGGCTACGCCTGTTCCCGTGGGCACGGCCTGCCGCATCGAACGCAAGCTCAAGGAGCACAAGCTGCACGTCATGGTGGTGTCGCAGCCCACATTTTTGACCGATGGCTGCGCCGTAGAGGACTTCAACTGGCCAGAGCGCATCATTCTGGGGACGAACTCGGAAGCGGCGGTGAAGGCGATGAAGCAGTTGTACCGGCCATTGGTCATGCGCGGCGTGCCCGTGGTGAGCATGAACTTTGAAAGCGCCGAACTGGTGCGCCAGGCGACGACCGCCTTCCTGGCGGCAAAGATTTCCTTCATCAACGAGCTGGCAGGGCTATGCGAAAAAGTGAAGGCCGACGCCATGGACGTAGGAATGGGCATGGGCCTGGACAAGAAGAAGATCGGCCCGCGGTGCCTGCAGCCCGGCGCCGTGTTTGCCGGTCCCTTCGCCGAGGCCGACCTGGAGGCACTGGCCGAACTGGCGCGCCAGAATAACGTTTCGCTAAAAATTCTGGAAGCCGCCCGCGAAGTTAACCGCACGGTTGCGGACTCCCTGATGGACAAGATCACGCGGGCGGTTGACCCTGTCGCCGGCAAAGAGGTGGGCATGCTGGGTTTGGCGTTTAAGCCCAACACCAATTCTGTTACCGGTTCTTCGTCGCTGTGCCTGGCGCGCGGACTCATTTCCAAAGGCGCCAAGGTCCGGGCCTACGACCCGGTTGCCAATCCCCAGGCTAAGGCGGAACTGGAAGCGGTGCGCTATTGCGATTCCGCCTACGCCGTGGCCGAAGGCGTGGACGCGCTGGTGGTGGGCACCGGCTGGCCGGAATTTCGCGATCTCGATTTTGCCCGCATCAAAAGGCTGCTCAAAAAGCCCATCATTGTAGATACCAAGAACCTGCTCGACGGTCCCAGCCTGCGGCAGATGGGGTTCCAGTACATCGGCGTGGGCCGGCGCTAGCGGCACTCCCGCACCAGATCCGATCAGCTTTGGAATTGTCATCCTGAGCGCCGCGAAGGACCTGTTTTTGCTCTAAGGCGGGGAAATTGTCGGCGGGCGCTTGCGGCGCCAACATGAAACTCGCAAGTCGAAGTCTGAAACCCTACACTGTCTTTGGTTCCGGCGTCTGCAGCCTCTCAGACTCTGCTTGCAATTCCGGCGCGTCTGCCGTCTCCAGCGGCAGCCGCCAATCCCGTGCCGACGCTTTGCCTGCCTGCATCCATCCATAGCGCGTCAGCAGAGAGCCGGCAATTGCCGCCCAGCATGCCGCGCGCCGCAGGTTTCGCGAGCCGATGACTTGCGCCGCCAGTCGCAGGCTCAGGGGTGCGGGCCCGGAGAGCACCCCGCCCAGGCGCGTAATCCAGCCGCTCACGCCATGCTTCAAAGGCTCCAGCGCCGCCTCGCCTCGTTGCTCCAGGTGCAGACCTTCATATGCCTCAAACGTCGATGCGCCAATGCCCAGCAGGTTCAGCGCCGTGTTGTTATGCCCCATGAGTTCCAGAATCGCAACCGCCGAGTTTAAGCCCGACATTCCAAAGTGAATCGGCAAGGTGGCGATATTCCGGTTCCAGACGGGTATGGCCGTGGCCCCAATCAGCACGCCGGTGTAGTTGTGGAAGGGAAGTCCCAGCCCGGCGGAAAATGCCTCGGAAATGTGCCCCAGCACCCGCACTGGAGAAAAGTCGAAATGTTCGTTCAGCAGTTCGGCAAACGCCGTGGCTCCGGAAAAGCTGCTGAAAGCGGCGAGTGTCCATGCTCCCACGGACATGGCGCTCCGCTTTTTGAATACGCGCAGCATGTTGAGAAAGCGGCTTGGGCGTCCGAGATCGGCCACCAAGAGACCGGTGGAAATCATGCCTCCGGCTGCGGCCACCAGACGCGCATTCCGCCGCAGTTCCGGATCGCGGCCCACCCAGTTGGCCATAGCGCCGATCACCGCTGCTGAGCCTGCCGCCCCGCCTACAAAAAAGTACAGCGGCACCTCCCACTTCCACTGCGGCTGTTTCAGCAGCGGAATGCCGTAATAACCGGAATCCGGAGATGCCTTGGGGAAGGGCGCACCCGGAGGATGCACGCCAGCACCTTCCACCCGGCCGCGAGTTTCGGCTTGCCGCCGCAGTTCGAGCAGACGCGCTTCGCTAACGCGCTGCGGGACTGGCTCCTGCCGCAATGGTTCGGTGCTCATTGGCGGTGTCCCCGGCTGCGGAATTGGCGGCTGCGAGCACCCTTAGGGCTGGCCAGGAACGCAACCAACGACCCGGCCAGCAGCGCGGCCGAGCCCAGGGCCGCCGCCCGCCAGCCTGCCTTCAAGTAGATGGTCGGCACTTCCGGTTGGGGTGGCAGGTTATAGGTGCGCGGATCGCCGCGAATCAGGAAGAAGGCGTGGGTGCCCTCTACACTGGTATCTACCGGGTCGTAGACTTGCGCGTCGTGCACGCCCCGGCTGTGCAGTTCCTTCACCCGCTCCTGGGCCGCCAGGCGAAGCTCACTAATCTCTCCGAACTTGATGGATTCAGTCGGGCACGCCTTGGCGCACGCGGGTTGCAATCCCACCTTTTGCCGGTCGTAGCAGAAGGTGCACTTGAAGGCGCGCCCGTCCGAATCGTTCTTTTGAATCACGCCGAAGGGGCAGGAAACAACGCAGTACGAGCATCCGTTGCACACATCCGGCTGCACGTACACGCCGCCGAACTCGGTGCGCACGATGGAGCCGGTCGGGCACGCCTCCAGGCAGCCCGCCTGCTCGCAGTGCTTGCACACGTCGGAGGAGAAGTTCCAGGAACTCACTTCTCCCGCGGCCCCACCAAAACCGGGCTGCGGCTCGCCTTCCACAAACTTCACATGCCGCCAGGTGGAGGCGCCCACCGCGCCCGTGTTGTCGTAGGAGAAGCCACTCCAGTTCAGCCCGTCTTCCGCTACTCCGTTCCATTCCTTGCACGCCACCTCGCAGGCTTTGCAGCCAATGCACAGAGTGGAATCGGTCAGAAACGCCGTGGTCCGTGCCCCCGACCCGGGCAGGGAGAAATCAGGAATGTTTGCGCTCATGCCACCCTCCGCATCTGCTCCTGCAGTTCTTCGAGCGCCGCCTGGCCCTGCGGCCGCCGTCCAGGCTGGATGTTGCAGACCAGAGCTTTGGTTTCCATGATGCGGACATTCGGCTCCTCGGAAATGGCCAGCAGATCGTTGGTCACGTCGCCCTTCACCAGGCCCTTGTAGCCCCAGTGATAGGGCAAGCCGACCTGGTGAACCGTGCGCCCCTCTACCCACATTGGCCGCATGCGTGTGGTCACCATTACCCGCGCCTGGATGATGCCGCGCGGCGTCGTGATTGTGGCCCAGCCCCTGTGCTCCAAGCCGATATCCGCGGCCAGTTCGGGCGAGACCTCGGTGAATAACTCGGGCTGCAGTTCCGCCAAGTGCGACAGCGTCCGGGTCATGCCCCCCGCCGTGTGGTGCTCCGTCAGCCGGTATGTTGTGAGCACGTAAGGAAAGCGCGCGTCGCCGGGCGTGAAGGCATAAGGATTCTCCGCCCGCTCTTTCTTCTTCGCCGGGGGATTGCTCGTGTGCTCCGGATAAAGGGGATTGCGAATGGGAGATTCCAGCGGCTCATAATGCGTGGGCAGCGGCCCATCCTTGAGTCCGCTGCTGACCCATATCCATCCCAGCCCGTCGGGATGCAGTTTCCAGGTCGAGTTCCTGCCATGTGCCGGAGTAGGGTGCGCGATAGCGCACCTTGGTCAGCCGATCTGGGTGGGTATGCAGTTCAAAGGTGTTCGCGCCCTTGGGGCAGAGATGGCCGCGCGAAATGGGCGAATCCGGATCGCCTTCCACCGAAACCATCCTGCCGTTTTTATGGAAGATGAGCTGCCCGCACCCCACGCCGCAGTACGGGCAAATGGAGCGCGCAACCTCGGCTTCCTGGGTTTTGGGCGCCAGATTGCGCGTGTGCTCTGACCACGCCTCCGGCCCGGTGCCATCGCCACCGGTGCGAATCTGTTTCACCACCGGCCAGCGTTCGAGCAGATTTTTCAGCATGAATGTCCCCAACAGCGATGAAAGTCTGCGTTCTTAAAGAACCTTTGCTGTCGGGCTGGGTTGCCATCAAAATTTTCACAGTCGTAATCTTGCGGAGCATACTTGGTTCGCTTGCGAAACGGTGTGCGCAGTCGAAAGACCCCGTGTCTGCCAGACCTGCAGCTGAGGATCTAGGGAGTTCTCCCTCAAAAAAAGATGGGTGGCCAGAGTGGCCACCCATCTTCTCTCACAGCAGCTCTTACGCTCCGGCCAGTGTGAAGTTCACGGTAATGGTTGTATCAATCTCTACCGGCTGCCCGTTCAGCATGTAGGGCTTGTATTGCCACTGCTTCACGGCATTGATGGCGGAAGCCGTCAACATAGGGTGCCCGCTTACCACCTGCAAGCCCTGCACATGGCCGTTCTTGCCGATTACGGCGTGCAGCACCACCGTACCCTGAATGTGGGCCTGCTTGGCCAATGGCGGATACTGCGGGTCCACCTTGTGCGTCAACAAGCCTTGCGACACACCCTGTGAAACACGTACGCGCTTCAGCTCAACCTTGGGCACGGCTACCTGCGAATTGAGCACGCCTCCTAACACGCCGCCCACTTGTCCGCCGGCCACGCCTCCCGGCACTCCGCCCACTACTCCGCCCATCGCAGGGGGAGTGTTGGACGGCGCCGCCGCCGAGGCCACCTCCTGCGTCTTCACAATCTGCTTCGGAATCTTGGTTGGCGTGTGCAGCTCATTGGGGTTGAGCTGTGACTTCGCCACCGGTTGCGGGTGTGCCGCTGCCGGAGCAGCCGCCGGCGGAGGCGGAGGTGGTGGCGGTGGTGGTGCCGTCAACTCCGTAACCAATTGCTTGGTCGGCAGTGCCTCTACGAAGATTAACGGGATCAGCACCACGAAACTTACGATTACCATCTGGATGATGAACGACACTGCCGTGGCCTTCCCACGGTGAGTCTTAATCCTGTTACTTGATTCGATAAGGCTGTCCTCAAACACCGGTCCCATCTCCTTTCAGGGTGCAGTTTGCCTTCGGCAGGGCTTCTGCAGGATCAGGCATTCCTGATCCGGCAACTCAGAGCCACCCTCCCGCCGGGGAAACAAAAGGGAAATTAGCGGCTAGGCGCCTCGGCTGAGCCCGATCGCAGGCCCCAGGTTTGGGAACAACAGTTTTCTTTTCAGCCGCATACGGCAAACTCCCATACCAACGTTCTTTAATTAGCTCGATTTCTTTAGATATCTGTCGCTGACCGCAGGATGTATCTGCCCGGAACACTGGCCAGCCCTGCCCGGAAACCCGTGCTCAGCCTGCTCTTCCGGGTAGCTGCTGAACGGCGACGTCACTGCAACCGCCTTAAGAGATAAAATGTGGCGCGTGCACCCTCCCTCGCAAAACCGATAGCGCTGTCAAGGAGCAATCATGTCCACCATTTTCGAAGCCCCGGCCGCACTCACCGATGCTGCCCGCCGGCGTCTCGTCGCCGAGCAATGCGCCCTCATCGTGGTGGACATCCAGGAAAAGCTCCTGCCGCCCATCTTCGAAAAGGAGCGCCTCATCCGCAACTCGCAGCTCCTGATTCGCCTCGCCAATATTCTGCGCCTGCCCACTTTGCTCACCACCCAATACTGCAAAGGTTTAGGCAACGTGGTCCCGGAAATTGCTTCCTTGATTCCGAGCGCCAGGCCCATGGACAAGCTGGAATTCTCCTGCTTCGGCAGCGAACAATTCATCGCCGCCCTGAAGTCTCTGCCCGGCCGCCGCAACACGGTCCTGCTCTGCGGCATGGAAACTCACATCTGCGTGATGCAGACCGCCCTGGGCGCGCTGGAGCACGGTTACTACGTGCACGTTGCCTCGGATGCAGTCAGCTCCCGGGCCGAGTGGAATTGGAAAATTGGCCTGCAGCGCATGCGGGACGCGGGCGCCGTCATCTCCTCAACCGAGATGATGATGTACGAGCTGCTGCGCTCCTCTGGCACTCCCGCCTTCAAGGAGCTGCTTCCTTTCCTGAAATCCTGACTGCCATGCTGCGCGACCGCAACCTGATCCCACTTTCGCATCAGCACCAGCACGCGCTCGCTTTATGTGTGCAGATTGAGCGCTCCCTGCAGGCCGGTACCGCGGATCTGGAAGCCCTGCAGGCGCAAATCCGCACCATGTTCAGCCTCGAGATCCGCTGGCATTTCGCCGCTGAGGAAGGGGCGCTCTTTCCCGAGGCCGCGGCCTTCGCCGAACTCAAGCCGCTGGTGGATCAGCTACTGGCGCAGCACGTGAGCCTGCGTGAATATTTTGCCCGCGCAGAACGCCGCGAACTTGATGCCTCCACTATGCGCGAGTTCGCCCAACTACTCTCCGCTCATATCCGCACAGAAGAACGCGAGCTGTTTGAAGGCTGCCAGCGCCTTTTCTCCCCGGAAAAGCTTGCCGCAGTAGGCGCCGCCCTCGACGTTGCGCTCCATCGCACGACCTGATCTAATTTTTCACTCCATTTTTCGCGAATGTCATCCTGAGGGCGAAGTCGAAGGACCCCTGCATTCCAGCACGGGTGTTTCGACTCCGGCGTGCGCTCCCGCTCAACATGGGTGATATGGGTGACAGGTCTCCGGCGCGAGCCACGCTGGCGCGGTAAGTGTGACGAAGAACCTGTGCATTTGCGGTCTTACTGTGGGTTCGGGCGATACACCCAACTGGGCTTCATTACGGGGCGAGCAGCCTCGTCGCCGGCCGCCACGGGTGCCGGATTCGCCTGCGCCAGCGCCGTGGCCACCACGTGATGACTGGGCGCTAGCGAGCAGGCCGGATCTGTAGTGGATGCATCTCCGGCCAGCAGCAGCGCCTGGCAGCGACAGCCGCCGAAATCCTGACCCCGCCGCTCGCAGCTGCGGCAAGGCTCCGGCATCCAGGCTTCCCCGCGGAAGCGCTGGAAAGCCTCCGACTCCTCCCATATCCAGCGCAGAGGTTTATTCGTTACGTTTGCGAAACGCATGCCCGGAATCACTCCTGCGGCGTGGCAGGGCATGGCTTCGCCCGCGGGATTGATCAGCATCAGCTTGCGTCCCCATCCGTCCATGCAGGGCTTAGGATACTTGCCGTAGTAATCGGGAACGACGAAGTCAATGCGCATGCGGCCCCTCAGCCGCTCCTGCGCCGCTTTGACCGTAGCTAGCGACTCCGATAGTTGCTGCTCGCTGGGCAGGAGCGCAGCGCGATTCTCCAGCGCCCAGCCGTAGTACTGCACGTTGGCAATTTCCAGCTTGTCGGCCTGCAACTCTTCCGCCAACGCAATGATTTGCGGCAACCGCTCCAGGTTCTGCCGGTGTACCACCACATTCATCGTGAAGGCCACATGGTGCTGACGGATGCGCTTTGCCAGGGCCAGCTTGTGGGCATGAGCCCGGGCGCCAGCGATTTCGTCGGCCCCAGCCTTGTTCACGTCCTGAAAGCTGAGCTGGATGTGGTCCACGCCCGCGGCCACCAACGCCTGCAGGCGGTTTTCGTTGAGCCCGATGCCCGAAGTGATCAGGTTGATGTAGAGCCCGGCCTGGCGCGCCGCCGCCACCAGTTCCACCAGGTCGGCGCGGGCCAGCGGTTCGCCGCCGGTGAAATCTGCCTGCATCACCCCCAACGCTGCCGCCTCGCGAAACACATCGCCCCACTGCGCGGTCGTGAGTTCCGCCGCACGCTCCTGCATCTGCACAGGGTTCGAGCAGTAGACACAGTGCAGCGGGCAGCGGTGGGTAAGTTCGGCGATGAGTGCCAGCGGCCCGGTCATTCGTAGTCCACAACGCGCCGCTCTTGCAGCTGTTCCAGAAACACAGCGGTGTCCTCAGCGACTCGCTCAGGTGCGGCCGCGGCAAATTCGCCCTGCAGCACGCTGACAATTTCGGCGAACGTGTGCGCACCATCGCACTGTCGAAGGATTTTCAGCCCGGGCGGATTCAGCCGGATGGCGCCCTCGGGCATGAGTAAGGTGGACTCCTGTCCCGCCTGCTCGCTGATGCGGCAACCGCGCGCCAGGCGCGGGCGCGAAGTTTCCCCAGGGCGGCTCACTTCTCCTCCGGCAGTCGGAACGCCCCGGGAGGCGGCCAGCCCGGATGCACATAAGCGAAGTACAGCGCGTCCAGTTGCGCCCACAAAATGTCGCACTTGGCGCGCAGCGCCCCGCAGGCGAGTTCCTGCTGCTCGCGGCTTTGGGCGTGCTGTAGCACCCAATCCAGGGCGAAGCGCGCGTCGGCGGGCCCCTGCGACAGCCGAGCCTGGAAATAGTCCAGCCCGCCGCTCAGCCAGGGATAATGTTTGCGTAGCGCGTCCATGCGAAGGGCGATCAGTGTGCCGGAGAACAACTCGGTCAGCGAGGAGGCCACCGCCTCCAGAAACGAACGCTCGCTCACCAGGCGCAGATAGGCGTCCACCGCGTACTTGGTGGCGGGCAAAACTTCTGCCGCACCCTCTACGCGCTCACGCTCCAGCCCGGTAGCCTCCGCCAGCTTGATCCACTTTTCTATGCCGCCAATGCGGCCTTCTTCGCCGTCATGGTCCAGAATGCGCTTGCGCCAGGCACGGCGAAATCCGGCGTCTTCGCTGCTCGCGAGGATCAGCGCGTCCTTGATGGGAATGCGGCTCTGGTAGTAGTAGCGGTTCAGCGCCCATGCCTGTAGTTGCCCGCGGGTGAGTTTGCCTTCGTGCATCAGCAGGTGGAAAGGATGGCGATGGTGATAGCGCTCTTCGCCAATCTTGCGCAGGCGCGCGATTAGTTCATCCTGGCTCAGCAAAAGCGCGGCGGCAGCGCTGCTCACAGTTCGAACTCCCATCCATCTTCGGCAATCTCCCAGCCAGCCTCACGCGCCTGGCGGTACTGCGCGCTTTCCTCATCCAGCATGGGATTGGTGTTGTTGATGTGAATATATATTTTTCGCCCGCCTTTGAGCGAGGCCAACTGCTCAAGGCTGCCCCCCGACCCGCCCACCGGCAGGTGGCCCATTTCGCGGGCGGTGGGCCCGCCACCGCGAACCTGGCGCAGTTCGTCATCGGACCAGAAAGTACCGTCCACGAGCAGCAGCTCGGAATCCAATATCGCCGCCTGCAGTTCTTTGGTAATAGCTGGCAGAGCGGGCGCGAAGAGCGCCTTTCGTCCACTGCTCTCCAAAACCAGCGCCAGAACCGCCTGCTCTTTTGCCAGTCGCTCCCGCTGGGTCTCGCTCACGTACGCCGGGTACGACCCTGGCAGCACGATGGCGCGGCCGCAAATACACGCGCCGGAGCTTTTCAATTCGAAAACGCCATCGGCGCGGATCTCGGTCCAGGTCACCTGCCCCGGCACGCGCTCCAGCAGGCGGAAGAAGCTATTGTTTTGGCTCACAATTTGGTGGATGGCCGCGGTGGAAAAAATCTGCAGCGGCTGAAACTCGCGCAGCAGCAAAAGCCCCAGCACGTTGTCCAGGTCGCCGCTGCTGAGCACAATGCCGGCGATGGGACTCTGCCGCGCTCCGCCCAGGGGGTGCAGCTCGGGCGTGGCTTCAATTTGCGCGCGCAGGTCAGGGGAAGCGTTCAGAAGGAACCACGCTCGACCATCGGCACTGACCGCCAGTTGCGCCTGGCTGCGGGCTTTGCCGCGCAGCGTGCCTTGGCGCAGGCGGTGGCAATTCACACACCCACAATTCCACTGCGGGAAACCTCCTCCCGCAGCAGAACCCAGCACCTTGATCCGCATGCGCGGATTATAATTCGGCGTTTACGTAGGAATTAATCTCGCAGCTCAAATTGATTTCTTCAAAAGTCGGGGTTACCCATTCCATTTTTCTGCTCCGGGCTACGGCAAATTTGAAGAAGGCTGTGGGAACAGCAACTTCGCAATGGGTTAGAGTATACCTGAGAATGGTGATGTTGTGGGTCCCGGAAAAGGTTGTGGGACCTGCCTTTTGGCGTTTAGGATAGAAACGGCGTGCGCAAAACTCTGCGTTCTGGTGGACTTCCTCAGCCATGGGCGTAAGCGCCCCAAGGCCCGTGGAATCATCATGGTAGATATTCACTGCCACATCATTCCTGAGGTTGACGATGGCGCCCCTTCCTGGGATGTGGCCCTGGAAATGTGTGAAATGGCGGTGCTTGACGGCATTGAGCACATTGTGGCCACCCCGCATGCCGATTTCCAGTACACCTACAACCGGGAAGAACTAGCTGCTCGCCTGGAGCGCCTGCAGCAGCTTTCGGGCGGAGCCCCCCGTTTGACGCTGGGCTGCGACTTCCATCTTTCCTACGACAACCTGGAAGACGCCTTCGCCCACCCCGAACGCTATACCATCGCCAACACCGGCTACCTGCTGGTCGAGTTCAGCAACTACTCCATTCCCCAGCAGATCACGGGCGCGCTGCTGCGCCTGCTGGAGATGGGAATCACGCCCGTAGTCACCCATCCGGAGCGCAATCCGCTGCTGCAGAACCACCCGGACCGCCTGCTGCCATGGATTGACGCTGGTTGCCTGGTGCAGATCACGGCCAATTCGCTGACTGGCTTCTGGGGCGAGCAGGCGAGGCGCAGCGGGCGTTTTCTGCTCGATCAACAGATGGTGCACGTGCTGGCCACCGACGCCCACGAAAGCCGCCGCCGCGTTCCTCTGCTCTCTCCGGCGCGTCAGGCGGTCGCGACGTGGTATGGAGAGGAGCGGGCACGCGTGCTGGTGGAAGATAACCCGCGCGCCATCGTTTCCGGAGAGAAGATTCGCGTGTCCTCGGCCCGCGCCGGCAAGTGAACAGCTCTATCGGCGGCTGGCGCCACGCTTATTTTGTTGTTGTCAGCGAAGTAGGTGTAGCCGGGGTAGCGTAGGGCGATTGCGCAACATTCGTCAGGCTGCCGCTCGAGCTGACAGACAATTCCGAGAGATTGCCCGAAAGCCCATTTCCCACAAACACAAAGTTGCCACCGATGTCCGGAGCCACAAATACCGGACCGCGTCCCACGGGGAAGGGAGATCCGGCTTCTGACGGAACTCCGCTCGCGCTCAGCGCAAACTTCGAAATACTGTTCGCGCCCTGATTGGCCACATAAATAGCTTCGCCCGAGGGAACTGCCGCGACGGAAATAGGGCCGGCCCCTGCGGGGAAGGGAGAGCCGGAGACTGCAACCAGGCCTCCGTTGGAACCGATGGCAAAGGCAGAGATCGTGTTGGAGAGCAGGTTGGTCACGTAAAGGAACTTCCCGGAGGCGTCAATCGCAACCGAGGTGGGATTGCTGCCGCCGGTGGGGAACGGCGACCCTGCTAACGCCTTCAAACCTCCAGTCGTGGTGTTAATAGTGAAGGCAAACACGGCATTCGAGGCCGAATCCACCACGTAAAGCACGTTGGACAGGGAAATTGCCAGGGCAACCGGGGAAACTCCACACGAAAATGGCGAGCCGGATATCGCAACGATGTTGGCGCTCCCCGCATTGATGGAGAACACCGAAATCGTGCCCGAGCCGGAGTTGACAACGAAGAGCTCGTTGCCGTCTGCACGGATAGCCAGCGAGGTTGGATTGGTGCCAGCTGGAATGCGCGGCAATATCTCTTTGAGCGCGCCGCTGGCGGCATTGATGAGGAACAATGAGATGTCACCTTCCCCTGTATTGGCTACATAGGCGAATTTGCCGGAGGGATGCACCGCAACCGAAGTAGGAAACACCCCCGCCGTGTAAGGCGAGCCGGGAATAGCGGTCAACAGGCCGGAGCCGTTATCCACGTGATATGCAGCCAGTTGCCCGTTGCTCAGAGTCACATACGCCAGGTGGCTGGGAGCGGTGCTGCAGGCGCAAAGGCAAGTTAGTCCCGCCAGTAGCATTGCCGTAATCCGGAAATGATTGCGTGACATTTGTGTCCTCTTATGCGAATCCGCCGGCTTCCCCAACGTCCATGCAGCAGGGAGGCGCATCATTTTT
The DNA here is from genome assembly GCA_035280205.1 of Terriglobales bacterium. Classification (GTDB taxonomy): domain Bacteria; phylum Acidobacteriota; class Terriglobia; order Terriglobales; family Acidobacteriaceae; genus JAICWP01. The sequence continues at coordinate 17,349 of DATEGI010000237.1, forward strand.
GCCCCCAGTGCCATACCAGGCCGACTGAAACCCTGACGTTCCTCTGGTACACGCCGAAAGTTTTAACTTTCAAATAGTCGGCCTGAAATGCGCGGACAGTAAGATGGTGAGGCACACCGATGTCAAGACCGCCTCCCCCGCCGTATTCGAACCCGGTATCGGTAGGCCCGGAAATGGTGTTGCGCCCTGCCCCAAGCAGGCCACGGATAAAGGCAGCGCTCCCACGGCGGCGAAACGTCAGTTGCGGGCCGCCGAGGAAACTGTAGGCATTGAACGCCAAGCCATTCTTCTTTCCGTAGTTGCCGCTGAAATCGGCAACCGCGCCCAGCCAAGGCTTGTAAAAATAAGCAGTGCCGCTTGCTGCCCAGCCGTTGAGGCTGGAGTCGTGCGGCAGCCCCAGGGAAGCGCTGTCAAAGCGAAGGTAGGAATAACCCGCGAAGATGTCCGCTTTGGAGTTCTGGGCCACGGCCGGCAAGGCCATCAGCAACGCAAGCACTGCATACACGAAAAGGCGAGAACGCATTCATCCCCCTGCAATTCATCCTAAAGTGTAATGGCAACCGGCGTTGTCTGCGGCGTAAACGGAATAGAAACCCGGAACCAGGCGATGGGTTGCGAAAAAATAATGTAAAGGTTCGATTGGAATCAGCCGCAGCTTGGATTTGCGGCCAGTATCGTTCGCATTGACCCGGCAGTCAGCACAGCATAAGATTTCGCTTCCCCGGGAAATCCAGCTAGCCAAGCACGAACAGGAGTCCGCCCATGAAAAAGCTCGCCCTTGGATTTGTGTGCCTGCTCATTTCCACCCTGTACGCGGCCGCTGTGGACGCACCGCTGCTGCTGCGCAAGCCGGCGCTCAGCCGCACGCAAATCGCTTTTACTTATGGCGGCGACTTATGGGTGGTAGATCGCGAAGGCGGGGATGCGCGCCGCCTGACCACGGGCGTGGGCGTCGAGACCGACCCGATGTTTTCCCCCGACGGCTCCCTCATCGCCTTTACCGGCGAGTATGATGGCAACCGCGACGTCTACGTAGTGGCAACAGATGGCGGTGTTCCCCACCGCCTCACCTATCATCCCGGCGCCGACCGGGTCCTGGGATGGACCCCGGACGGTAAGAGCATCCTCTTCGCTTCGCCGCGGAACAGTTTTATTTCATTTATTGACCGGCTGTTCACCATGCCGCTGAGCGGCCACGGCTTTCCCGCCGAACTGCCGCTGCCCAGCGGTGAGGAGGCTTCTTTTTCGCCCGATGGCACGCAACTGGCCTACGTGCCGCATCCGCAGTGGGAGCCGGGATGGAAGCGCTACCGGGGCGGGCAAACCACCCCCATCTGGATTGTGAACCTGACCACCTCGCAGGTCGAGACCGCGATTCCGCGCGACAATTCCAACGATTCCAACCCAATGTGGGTGGGCGACATCGTTTACTTTTTGTCCGACCGCAATGGCCCCGTCACCCTGTTCGCTTATGACACGAAGACTAAGAAAGTGAGCCAGGCTGTGGCCAATAGCGGCCTGGATCTCAAGTCGGCTTCGGCAGGTCCCGGCGCCATCGTCTATGAGCAGTTCGGCTCGCTGCACCTCTACGACCTGAGCACGCGCCAGGTAAAGGAGGTCAATGTGCGGGTGGCGGGTGACCTGCCACATCTGCAGCCTCACTTCGTCAAGATTGATCCCAAGGACATTTCCAATATCGAGCTTTCGCCCACTGGGGTGCGGGCGGTGCTGGAGGCGCATGGCGACATTCTTACCGTGCCTTCGGACAAGGGCGACATTCGCGACCTGACCAATACCACGGCAGTGGCGGAGCGCGACCCTGCCTGGGCGCCGGACGGGAAGTGGATTGCCTATTTTTCCGATGTCTCCGGTGAGTACAACCTGGAACTGCGCGACCAGAGCGGACTGGGCGACGTGCGCAAAATCAACCTCGGCAATCCGCCCTCGTTTTTCTATTCGCCAAAGTGGGCGCCCGACAGCAAGAAGATCGCCTACACCGACAAGCGCCTGAACCTGTGGTACCTCGATCTAGCCAAAGGCACACCGGTGAAGGTGGATACTGACCTTTTTGAAACGCCGGACCGCACGCTCGATCCACAATGGGCGCCTGACAGCCAGTGGCTCGCCTACACCAAGCTGCTGCCCAACCACCTGCACGCCGTGTTCGTCTACTCCCTCGCCAGCGGCCAATCGTTCCAGATTACGGACGGCATGAGCGACACGCGTCATCCCAGCTTCGACGTTAACGGCAAGTACCTTTACTTTCTGGCCAGCACCGATGTCGGCTTGAACGCCGACTGGCTTGATATGTCCAGCCTGGACCGGCATGTAAGCAGCAGCGCCTACATCGTAGTTCTGCGCAAGGACCTGCCCTCGCCGCTGGCGCCGGAAAGCGATGAGGAGAAAGTCAAGGAAGAGCAAAAGAAGGACCAGGACAAGCCTCTGAGCCTCGCCAAGGAGAAGAAGAAGGCCAAAGCCGCGGACGAGGAGGAAGCCGCCAACGAGGGTCAGGACAAAGATCAGGACAAGGAAAAGGAAAAAGAGCCGGTCGTGGTGCGCGTGGATATGGAAAACATCAGCCAGCGCATTCTGGCTTTGCCCATTCCGGCGCGCAATTATGTAGACCTTCAGGTGGGAAAAACTGGGGAACTCTTCCTGGCTGAGGCGCCGCCTGTGCTGTCGGTGGAAGATTTTCGCAATCCCAAGGTGGTGCTGCACAAATTTGACCTGAAGAAGCGGAAATTGGACAAATTCGTGGACGACATCGCCGACTTCCGCCTGTCGCACGACGGCAAGAAAATGCTGTTCCGCAAAGGCGAACAGTGGGTCATTGCCTCCACCGCTGAACCGCCTAAGCCTGCGGCCGGCGAGCCCAAGCCCGGCGAAGGTCCGCTGAAGCTGGATAACATGCAGGTTTACGTTGATCCGCGGGCGGAATGGAGCCAGATGTATCGCGAGACCTGGCGCATCGAGCGCGACTTCCTCTACGATCCCCACTCCCACGGGCTGAACCTGCAGGCCGCCTCGGCAGCCTATGCTCCCTATCTAAAAAATATTGGCGACCGCGATGAGCTGAACTACCTGTTCGAAGAGATGCTGAGCAATCTGAGCCTGGGCCACGTTTTTGTGCGCGGCGGCAATATGGACGAACCTACGCCGCTGGCCAAGACCGGCCTGCTGGGCGCTGATTACATTATCGTTAACGGGCGCTATCGGTTCTCCAAGGTTTACAACGGCGAGAACTGGAATCCCGACCTGAAGGCCCCGCTTACGCAGCCGGGCGTGAACGTGAAGGCGGGCGAATATCTCCTGGCCGTGAACGGGCGCGAGCTCAACGACAGCGATAACCTGTTCAGCTTTTTCCAGGGCACCGCCGGCAAAACCACGGTGCTGAGAGTTGGCCCCAATCCCGTGGACAAAGGTGCGCGCGATGTCACCGTGGTGCCCATCGAGAGCGAATACAATCTGCGGCGCCGTGCCTGGATTGAGAACAACCGCCGCACCGTGGATCAGATGACTGGCGGTCGCGTCGCCTACGTTTATCTGCCCAACACCGCCGAGGACGGCTACACCTATTTCAACCGCTACTACTTTTCTCAAATCGAAAAGGAAGCCGCGGTAATTGACGAGCGCTTCAACACCGGCGGCGACATTGCCGACTACATCGTGGACTACCTGCGGCGGCCCATCATGAGCCTGATGATGACGCGCGAGGGCCGCGACCAGTCCAGCCCCCTGGGCTCGATCTACGGTCCCAAGGTGATGGTCATCAACGAAATGTCCGGTTCGGGCGGCGACGCTCTGCCCTGGTATTTCCGCAAAGCCGGCATCGGCCCTCTCATCGGCAAGCGCACCTGGGGCGGCCTGGTCGGTATTTACGGCTATCCCGAACTGATGGACGGCGGCCGCGTGACTGCACCGCGCATCGCCATTTATGGCTTGCAGGGCCAGTGGGAGGTGGAGAACCACGGAATTCCGCCAGATTACGACGTGGAAATGGATCCCCAGGCCTGGCGCAACGGCCACGATCCGCAGCTGGAGAAGGCCGTGCAGGTGGTGCTGCAGGAGCTGCAGCAGCACCCGCCGCAACAGTACGCGCGGCCGCCCTATCCCGACTACCACCAGAATTTTGAAGTACGAACAGTGAAACAGCCGGCAGGCAACACTCGACCCTCAGCTCCGTCGAGCCGTTAACCAGCAACTACGGTTGTCGAAAGCGAAGCATATCCCCGGCCAAAAGCTGGGCGTGGGGATCGTCGGTGGGTAGAGGACTCGTCCAGCGACGTGCCTGACGATTGAGCATGCGAGTGGTGGCGGGGTACGAGAGCCATTGATCCCCGGCCTGCTCGCGCACGGAGATGCTAAATGCCTGGTCGGCGGCGTGCTCCACCAGCTTCCATTCGAACAGGGAAGCCTCCAGACCCTCGCTGAGGGCTTCGGTGGGTAGCAGGCAGAGGATCCAATCATGCTGCGCCCTACTCAGGTCTGCGCCAGCCGCTCGCAGCACCCGCGCCCCATACTCGCGGGCCACAACCTCAGTGCCGTCCTGCGAGCCGTGATCAAAAATCAATAGCTCGTCGCACGGACGCAGCGATTCCAACGCGCGGCCCAGGCGCGATCCGTCATTGTTGGTATGAATAAGCGCAGTGAGCTGCGGCACGAGGGTAAGAATCGTAGCATTGTTGGCAGGCAGAGACGAAGTAGTGCCACAGGTCTACGCGTTCGGGGCTAAGAACTCGCGCGGTTACGAACTGGCGCCGACTGACAGCGCCAAGGGCCGCGATTGCGCGCGTGGCAACTCGATAATCACCACTGCACCCGGCTGCAGATTTTCCGCGCGGATTTCGCCGCCGTGCTCTTTGATCAGCCCGTAACAGATGCTCAGCCCCAAGCCAGGCCCCTTGCCCACGGGCTTGGTAGTGTAGAAAGGATCAAACGCCCGGTTAAGATCGTTGAAACCTTTGCCGGAGTCGGTAAAGCGGATCACCACGTGGCTGTGGCGGGCGAACATTTCGATGCTGATGCGCCGCTCAGAAGCCCCGTCTATGGCATCCATCGCGTTGCCTAGGAGGTTCACAAAAACTTGTTTCATCTGCCCCTCATCGCCCACAATGCGTGGCAGAGCCGGGTCAATGCTGGTGCGCACCTCGATGCGCTCGCTGCGCAGCTTGTATTCCAATAGCGCCAGCGCTTCGCGCAGAACCGGCTGCAGGTCCAGCGGCGCCTGATGGATCGCCTTGCCCCGGGCGAAGCGCAGCAGGTTGTCAATAATGCGCTGCATGCGCCGGCTCTCCTGGCTGATCTTTTCCAGCTTGCTGCGGGCGCCTTCCTGCTGCACCTCTTCCAGCAGCAGTTCGGAGAATCCGGAAATTGAGGTCAAGGGATTGTTCAGTTCGTGGGCCACGCCGGACACCAGCTTGCCGATCGCCGCCAGCTTTTCCGAGCGTATCAGTTGCCGCTGCAGCACGGCGTTCTCGAATGAAACCGACAAATCGGCAGCCAGCAGTTCGATTTTCGACATCTCGTCAGGCGTGACCCGGTTTACGTCCCGGGGATCGTCCAGGGAAATGCAGCCCAGGCAGCGCCCAGTGGAGGAGCGCAATGGAATCATGACTTCGTCGCCGTTTTCCCAAATTGGGTTGGGGTCGAACTGCTCCACGCTGCGCACCGGGTTGAATTTGGCCAAATCGCAATACTTCACTAGAACCGAACTGGCGCCGATAGGCCGTCCCAGAGAGCAGGCCGCGGCGATGTCATTGGCGGTCCAGTGTTGTACCTTGTCGTGCAGTTCGCGGCTGGCTTCCGCAGTGAGGCCGCTCTCACCGGCAACCTCCAGCTTGCCTTCGTCGTTTTCCCAGTTAATGGCGACTCGCCGAAAATTGCTGAACTGGGTAATCACACGCGCGATCTCGGCGCACATCACCCGCGGATCTGCGCCGGTAAGCAGGCGCGAGGTAATCTGAGAAAAGAACTGCAGTTGCCGGTTGGCCTGGTGCTCGCGGGCATTCACCGCCAGCAGCGACAGCGACTTGTCCTCCAGCAGGGTTAGAATCATGCCGAAGGCCACAAAATATTTGGGCACGTTCCAGATTTCGGGGTTGATGGCCAGGTGCGGCAGAAAGTGGTCGGTAAGAGCGCCCACGGGAAAAACGGCTCCCCAGAACAGAAAGCCCAGCGCCGTACTGGTCACGCCCGGTGAACGGCGCCGGTAAATGCGGTAGAAATTCACCCCCGCAAATGCGAAACCCAGGGCCAGAACGGCGAGCGTTCCAGTGTCATAGTTGCGCCGCCATGCATCGTGGATAGACCAGCATCCGATGCCCAGCAGAAACGCGGCGACACCTTGTCCAAAACGCGGCAGAGGCCTGCGGATGCTGACCAGAAGAACCGTTGAGCCGAAAAATATGACCAGCAGAGTGGCAATATAGAGCCAGCGCACGTCCAAAGGAATTCCCACCAGCACCGCGTGCAGCAGCACGGCAGGCGTCATCAGCAGAAAGAAAACACCCAGGTAGCGCCGGTTCTCGAAAACCGTCTTCCAGGTGGAGGCCACGAAAACCAACCCTGACAGTTCCAGCCCGGCCAGGTCCACTACACCCCACAGTTGCCCTCTCCAGCCGGGCCCAGCCTCAAAGGCCTGCGCGATGAAATGCGCCAGAATCAGCGCCCAGCCTACAATCCACAGCCTAACAGTACGCGAGGGGGCGTGCTTGCGCAGGGACACGAAGATGCCCAGCAACACGCACAGCACCAGGATGGTCGGCAGCTTATCCAGCAGGGAATTCATGAAGATTGTTGGGGAGCCTGGACAGTGGAATGTTATGGGAGAACGTGAGGTGGCCGCCAGAGAACTTTAGTAACTTACCGGGAACACTCGCCCTTTTCTGAACACAAGAAAAGGGAGGGACAGTGGGCTGTCACCTCCCCTTCGAAGTCCGGCTAATTCAGCTGTTGCCGGCCGGCATTCGGTCCGCCGTTGGTGGGAATGACCGAAAGCGGAGCCTGCAATTGGAAGTTGAGCACGGTTTCCGAAGGCAACACAATCTGCTGGCCCTTGGTGGCTGCGGAAACGCCGGTACCCGCGCCCGCGCCTACAGTGGCGCCGATGGCGGCGCCTTTGCCGCCACCCAGCAGGCCGCCGAGGATAGCCCCTACGGCAGCGCCGCCGCCGACTTTGGCCGCAGTGGACTTCCCGCGAGAGCTGGCTTTACGGGTGTACTGGTTGGTTTGCAGGCTGTAGGACCTGCCGTGCACGGAGAGTTGCGTCAGAGACATGACAATCCCGGACTGCCCGGCAAAACGGCCCGCGCTCTTGACGTCATCCAGGCGCCCGGTTACGTCGAAACCGGCGGGAACGACGACGTTGCCGTTTTCATCGGCCAGCGGGGAATCCAGGGTGGCGCGGAAGCTTTGGCCGGTCTGATTCTTCTCGCTGTCAATGGGGTCAATCAAGCGAATGGCGATGTTGGTCCCGGCCGGCACAACCACCGGCTTGGGCGGCGGAGGTGGCGGAGGTGGCGTAGGTTCTGCCGGAGTAGAAGAGGCCGGAGCCGAATTCATGGCATTGGAAGGAGCGGATTCGCTCGCGGCAGGTGCGCGGCGCTCACGGTGCCGCGCGGCGCGGTGGCGTTCCGGAGCCGGAGCCGGCGCAGGTTCTTCCTGCTGCGCGGTAGGCTCGGCCGCGGGCGCGGGTGCAGCCGCTTGGGCAGGCGCGGAAACTTCCAGGTTATTAACTACGGTCTTGACGCCCTCCACCTGGGCGGCGTCCGCAGCCGCGGTCGCGCGTTCGGCGTCGCTGTTGGCGTAGCCGCTCAGGGTCACCACGCCGTTTGCCGACTGCACCGTGATCTGTCGGCTCTGCACATTGGGGTCGGCATAGATCTTGCTCTGCGCGTTGCCGGCAACCTGGGCGTCGTTAGGCGCGCGTGTGCAGCCTATTGCCAGGCCCAACGATCCTGCCACCAGCAGGGCACACAGATAGAGTGCTACCTTCGGCTTCATAAGAATCACTCCTCAACCTGATAATGCGGGTTTCTGTTACCAGTTTAGATGCAGAGTGCCTGCCTCTCCAATGACAAAAATTGCACCGAAGGCATAGGGCCTGAGGAAGTGTAAAGAATTGTAACGGCACCACTTGCGTCTTAGCCGCTTGTCCGATGGTAAGCTCTGTCCTGTGGCTGATCTGACTGCATTTGTGCTGGGCGGAGGCAAGAGCTCGCGCATGGGAGCTGATAAAGCCCTGCTCGAACTGGCCGGCCAGACTTTGCTGCAGCGTACGCTGGAGTTAGCGCGAGTGATGACGGAAGACGTTCGCATTGTGGGAGCCCGGGAAAAGTTTGGAAAATTTGCGCCCGTGGTAGAAGACAAATACGCGAACCGAGGGCCCCTGGGCGGAATTCACGCCGCCCTGGCCTCCACCCGCAGCGACTTCAACTTGATTTTGGCAGTTGATTTGCCGTTTCTGGAGAAGAAATTCCTGCAACATCTGCTGGCCGAAGCTCGAGCGTCCGGCGCCGAGGTGACCGTTCCGCGTGCGGCGGGCGGACTCCAGCCATTGTGCGCCGTGTACCGGCGCGAATTTGCGGCATTGGCAGAGCAGGCCCTGGCCGCGGGGCGAAACAAAATTGACACTCTCTATGCCCAGACCACGGTTCGTATCATCGAGGAGGATGAACTGGTGCGTTTTGCCTTCTCCCCGACGATGTTTGACAATTTAAATACCCAGGAAGAATGGGAGCGGGCGCGCCGACGCCTGCAACTGAAAACATGAGCTCGATTCTCACTACCGTGCCTACAGATGGCCACGACCTTGAGGCGCAGCCGTCTCGCCCGGAAGAACGGGTTCCACCTGAGCGCAAGCCCTACATAGACTTCAAGCATGTCTTCAAAACGTTCGGCTCCAATCGCGTGCTGGACGACGTAAGTTTTGACGTGCTGCCGGGCGAAACAGTTTGCATTCTGGGGCGCAGCGGTGTGGGCAAGTCGGTGTCGCTTCACCACATCATGGGATTCCTCAAACCGGATTCCGGCCGTGTGATCGTGGCCTTCGAGGACATCACCGACTATCCGGAAGAGGAACTAGAGCGCATCCGCAAGAAGGTCACGATGGTATTTCAGAATGGCGCCCTTTTCGATTCGCTTACTGTGGGCGAGAACGTGGCCTTTCCCCTGCGCGAGCGCGGCGACCTGAACGAAGAACAGATTTACCAGATTGTGGATGGCCTGCTGGACATGGTAGGTGTGAAGCCCATGCGCGACATCCTTCCCTCGGAACTTTCTACCGGCATGAAGCGTTCGGTGGCCATCGCGCGCGCCCTGGCGGCACAGCCGGAATGCATTCTCTATGACGAACCCACCACCATGGTTGACCCCCTCATGGCACAGCTTCTGGGCGACCTGATCAAGAAGCTGAAATTTCAGCTCAAGCTCACCAGCGTGGTCGTCACTCACGACATGCGCCTGGCCAAGAAACTGGCCGACCGGGTGGTCTTCCTGCATGAGGCCCGGGTGATCTTTTTCGGCACCACGGCGGAAATGGTCCGGTCGCAGGAGCCCATCGTGAAGGAATTCCTGGAACTGGATGAGTTGCGGCTGGAACCGCCACCAAGTGGGGCAGAGGGCAGAGAGTTGGGAAGGCAAGAGTAGGAGTCAGGACTCAGGAGTCAGGACTCAGGAGTCAGGAGTCAGCGAAACTCCATCACTATTCCCTTCAACTTACTTATCACCTCAGCATGTATGGGCGAGACGCCCGCAGGACAGCCGGCGAGACGCCGGCGCTACGTCGTGCGGGCAAGACCTCTGCGACAGCCGGTGGGACGCCGGCGCTACAGATTCAGAAC
>DATEGI010000238.1:0-6865 GCA_035280205.1 Terriglobales bacterium
GTGGTTCCCCCTGGTAGTGGAGCTGCACCCGAGATGCTTCACGGCTGAAGCCGTTCAGCATGACGCCGCAAATACTTAGATCGCCACCAGGGCAACGCCGCCGGCTACCAGCAGGGCGGCGATCCAGCGCCGGTGGTCCACTCGCTCATGCAGAAAAATGCGGGCGGCGACGGCGTTGGCGATGAAGGTGAGGGAAGCGGAAGCTGGCGCCACCAGGCTGACGTCCTCCCAGGAAAGCGCCATCAGCAGGCTGTAGAAGGCGAATGTCATGGCCAGTAGCCCGAACAGGAAATTAGGGGTGGTTACCACGCGGCCAATCACATGCAGCAACCCCCGCCGCCGCCGCAATTCCCCCAGATCGCCGATCTGCTTCATGGCATGGGAGAGCAACACGTCGCCGGTAGTGGAGGCGAGCACGATGGCGGCAATAGACAGCCAGGCGTAGAGATCTCTCACGAAATCTTCTTCTTTCTCACGCTCCACCTCCCGATAGCACTTCCGGCCGGCGCGCCTCCTCGCCGTGCGGATGATGGGTGAGCGCGGGCCCCTGGGCCACGAAGCCCACTCCGGCGGCAATGAGCACGATTCCGAGCCAGCGCGTGGCGGTCACGTTTTCATGCAGCAGGAACTTGGCAATGAAAGCCAGCAGGACATAACCGATCGAGGTGGCGGGCAGCACGTAAGTCAAATCTGCCCAGGAGAGCGCACTCATGTAGCAGGCAAAAAAAGCGATGAGCAGCATCACGCCCAACGCTACCCAGGGGTGGGCCACGGCGAAGATGATTTGATGCCAGTGATTGAGAGGGACCTCGCCCACTTCCTTCATGCCGCGGGAAAGAAGGGCATCGCCGGAGGAGCCGAAAACAACGACTCCCAGCAGGACCAAGTACTTACGCAGGTTCACGCTCGATCCTAGGCGTTGGCCGGCTCCACTGCTTCCGTTTCCTCCGGTTGCGAGTCGCCGGCCACCGGCGGAATCGGACCCGGCTTGCTGCGCTGTTCCCGTACCCAGCGTTGGCGCTGGGAACGCAGCTTGAGGAAGGTCTTGGCTTCTTTGTAAAGCCGCTTGCGCTCCGAGGAGCTGAACACCGCTTTCTTGATGATGCGGAAGGCGGCCCGCGGGCGGAAGTAGTATTCGTCGTAGAAGCGGTGAACGGATTCCAGAATCTCTTCGCTGGAGAGTCCGGGATATTCGATGTGGGCCAGTTGGTGGCCGCCTTCGTCCACCATCTTGCGGTTCGACATGAAACCGTTTTTCACCGCGTAATCAAAAAGCTCGGTGCCGGGATAGGCGTGGGCCACCGAAACCTGAATGGTTTCCACGTCCAGCTCTTTGGCGAACTTGATGGTGTTTTGCACGGTTTCGCGGGTTTCACCCGGCAGGCCGACAATGAAATCTCCGTGAATCACCAGGCCCAGCTTGCGGCAGTCCTTGGTGAACTGGCGCGCCCGTTCCACGGTGGCGCCTTTCTTGATATTTTTCAGGATCTGGGCGTCGCCGGACTCATACCCAACGATCAGAAGACGGCAGCCCGCCTCGCGCATCGCCTTCAGGGTTTCGTAGTCGGTGGTCACGCGCGAGGTGCAGGACCAGGTGAGGCCCAGCGGCTTCAGCTTCTGGCACAGCTCGATGGTGCGCGCCTTCTGCAGGTTGAAGGTGTCGTCGTCGAAGAAAAATTCCTTCACCCAGGGCCAGTACTCCTTGGCCTTTGCCATCTCGGCGGCCACCTTATCGGCGGAACGCTTGCGCCAGGGATGGCCGCTCAGGGTCTGCGGCCACAGGCAGAAGGTACACTGCGCTGGGCAGCCGCGGGTGGTGTAAAGCGATACAAACGGGTGCAGCAGGAAGGGCACGTTATAGCGGCGTACATCCAGGTCGCGCTTGTAAACGTCGGTGACGTCGGGCAGGACGTCCAGATCGGTAATCTGCGGCCGGTCCGGGTTGTGCACCACGGCGCCGTTCTTGCGGTAGGAGACGCCCAGAATCTCCTGCAGCGGCTTGCCCTGGGCGAACTCCACCACCGCGTAATCGAATTCCTTGCGGGCGACGAAATCAATCGCGGCGCAATCGCGCAGCGAGCGTTCCGGCAGCACCGACACGTGCGGTCCCACAAAACATATCTTGATGTGGGGATTGGCCGCCTTGATCGTTTCCACCAGCCGGATATCGCCCGGAAACCCGGGTGTGCTGGTGAACAGCACCAGAAATTCATATCCCTTGGCGATGTTGATGGTCTCCTCGGCGGAGACATGGTGGGGCGGCGCATCCAGCAACCGCGAACCCTCCAGCATGCCCGCCGGGTAGGCCAGCCATACCGGGTACCAGTAGGATTCGATTTCGCGAGTTGCCGGCCAGCGGGACCCGGCTCCTCCGTCAAAATTTTCAAAGGAGGGCGGGTTCAGAAACAAAGTTTTCAGAGGCATATGGTGTGAATTCTGTATGTTAACACTCACTCACAGGTTGCCGGGAATTACCTCTCCGGTTACAGTTAGTCGCCATCGCTGTTCGGACCCCAAAAGGCCCCGCCCCAAGTTCGATAGAGACACGAATTACCCCAATTGTAAAAGGTCAAGGCTACCCGCGGCCTCGCTGCCTACCAATTCCTTTACGTTGAATTGTGTATTTGATGCATTGAGGGGCGGAAAAGCGGTACAGAAAAGCTTTGTCCTGCGAACACCCACTAACCAGAGTTAAGTTATTGGCACAATTGAGAATAGCGCCTCGTTTCGCAGCTGGCAAGCCACCGGCTCAGTGGTGGCGAAAGGCCCATTTCTCCAAATCGCCGGTGGCGCGCAGAAGTTGCAGCTGCGCCTTCTCCAGCTCGAAATCGGCGTCCATGAGCTCGGTGGAGCGCAAGTCTGCCTGGAACTTGGCGGTTTGCATCTCGCTGAGCGTGGCGGTAGCCGCCTGCATGCGCGCCTGGGCCGAGGTGACCCCGGACAGTGCCAGCTGGTTCTGCAGGTCGGCCACGTCGCGGGCGGCAGCCGCCTGTTCCACGGCGCGCTGCAGGCGCATGGTTTCTATGGAGACCTGGTCCTTTGCCGCTTGCGCATCCTTCTGGGCGCGGATGGCCTCCGCATCGGCGGCCCGGGCGGCCGCTCTTTGGGAGAAATTCATAAAGGGAAGCCGAATGACCAGCCCAAAGGTCACATTCTGGTTCTGAAAGGTGTTTACCCGAAAGAACTGCTCGAAGTTGGTGAGGGCCGAGCTGATTAAGCCGTATTGCGCGGCAAAGTCAATGGAGGGCAGCAGGGCGCGATGTTCGCCCTTAGCCTTGAACTGCTGGGCGCGGGCGCGCAGTTCCGTGGCCTGCACCACATCGCTGGACTGCACGGCAGCCTGGGCCGCGGCTCCGGCTGCCGGCGGATCGGGCGCAGGTAATGCCGGAATGGAGTCGCCTGTGGTGGTAATGGATTGCGCGGGAACGCCGGTGAGCTGCGAGAGGTGAGTACGCAGCAGGTCGGCGGAACCCTCGGCCTGGGCGATCTTCAGGCGCACCTGGGCGCTGGTCAGCCGCGCTTTGGTCTCGTCCACCTGGCTGTCAATGCCTTCCTTCACGCGCTGCAAAACCGCGTATTCGATGTTGTGGGTGACGTTGCTCTGATCCTGCAGCACCTGCAGCTCCCGCTCCCATTTGTTGAGTTCGGCGTAGCTCATTGCGGTATCAAGCGTCACCTGCGAACGCTGGTCCCGATCCTGCGCGGAGCTGGCCCGCCACTCCGCTTTGGCGGCGCGCACGAACTCCTTCTGCGCCAGGTTCAGCACGTAAGATTGCGAGGTGACATTGAAGATGGTGGGCGCCGAGCCTTCCAGGCTGAGAGGAAAGCCATAGGCGTAGCCCACGTCAGAACCCACCGTCACCTGGGGAATAAAGCTCTCGCGCGCCTCCATATAAGACTCGTAAGCGTGCATCTGGTCGGCCGTGCTGGCGCCCGTGGCAGTGCTGTGGGTGAGCGCCAATTCGATGGCGCGCTGCAGCGTAAACTCCTGCCCGCATGCCGGCAACACCCATGCCATGGCCATGCTTACCGCCACCAGCAACTTCGGAAACTGCCTGGAAAATATGGGCTTCATGCGTCACCTGCAGGAAGAAATGGGGAGAAAGGCGAGTATAGCAAGATGCAGAGCACAACCTGTTCGCCCCGGCATGTTGCGCAGGGCGGAAGCCCCGGACTTTAGTCCGAGGATAAGGAGCTAAGGCAGCATTGGGCTTTAGCCCCTGCCGCCCAATTTCAAACGGGGGCTAAAGCCCGAGTCCTGTCAGCCGTATTTGTCGCAGGGCTGAAAAGCCCTGCGCTTCCACACTTCTGCCAACAGGAGTGGCCTCACTTTTTCCGAGCAGGAGGACCCTCGACGAGGCGGCTGCGCAAGATAGCCTCAAACAAGGCCTGAGAAAATTCCACTCATCGTCCGCCGCTGGCGGGGGAGGAGCCGGCGTTTTTCAGATATTTATGGAACCACTCGATGGTGCGGCGGATGGAGTCAATCTGGTTTTCACGCTTCTCGAAACCGTGCCCCTCGTTGGGATAGTAATGGGCGGCCACAATCTTGCCGTCACGCTGCAGCAATTGCACGATTTGTTCCGCTTCTTCTTTGGGTACGCGCGGGTCGTTGTCCCCCTGCAGCACCAGCAGGGGCGCCTTCACCTGGTGAATGTAGGTGATGGGAGAAGCCCCGTCATATACCTTCCGGTCCTTCACCGGGTCGCCGAGCAGACTTTTTTCGTATTCCTGCAATTCCGGGTCGGAGTGCTGCAGCATGGTCATCCAGTTGATAATGCCGTACTCCTCCACGCCCGCCGCCCAGACGTCGGGCGTCTTGGTCAATGCGATGAGGGTCATGTAGCCCCCGTAAGAGCCGCCGGTGATGCCAATCTTTTTGGCGTTCACGTAGCCGGTGGCCTGCAGAAACCTGGCGGCATAAACTTCGTCCTGCAGATCGCCGCCGCCCAGGTCCTGGTAGTTGGCTTTCTGAAACGCCATACCATAGCCGGTCGAGCCGCGCGGGTTGGGCGCGATGCAGATGTAGCCGCGGGAAACCAGCGCGGTGGCGTCCGGGTTCCAGTAATCGCTCATCTGGCCGGTAGGTCCGCCGTGGGGCAGGACCAGCGCGGGATTGGACCCGTCGCGCTTCAGGTTGAAGGGCACCCACATCAGGGCGCTGATAATTTTCCCATCAAAGGATTTGTAGTGAACGATCTGCGCCTCCGGCAACGGCGCGGAACTCAGGCTGGCGATGGCCGAGTGGGTCAACTGCCGGGCATTGCCGCCGTTCAGGCTGTAGACCCAGTAGTCGCCTGGCTGCACCGAGCTTTCGTGGGAAATCAGCAGGCGGTCGCCTTGCGGCGAGAAGGACGTAGGCGAGGCGGCGAAGGAATTCACTCCCGGTGGCACCTCTATCTTGCTGGACTGGCGCGTGGCGCGGTCCACCAGGTACAGGTCCGTGCGCCCGTCGGCGTTGATGGTGTAGGTGAACCTCTCGCGGTTGGGAGAGAAATCTCCCGAGCCGGCTTCCCACTGCGTGTCGGTCACCCAGTCGAGCTTTTTTGTGGCTACCTCGAGCAGCGCCACATTCTGATAACCGCCTTTCTGGTTGGAGGTGACCAGCAGCGTGGTTCCTTCCGGCGACAGGGAAGAGGCAAAAAAGAGGACGTTGCCCTGGTGCGGCGTCAGATCCGTCGTCTTCCCGCTGGCCACATCAACGGCATACACGTCGGCATCGGTGAAGCTGACGTCATAGCGATTGGCGTAAAGCGTTCGCCCGTCCGGGCTCCAGGCCACCACCCCCCAGGAGCGGTTGGGCGCGCTCTCATGGGTCAGCTTTTCCACCTTACGCGTGTCCCACCGCAGCAAAGCGATGTCGTAGCTGGTGCCGTTTTTGAGCTTGTAATTCAGAGCAATTGTGCGTCCATCGGGAGACCAGCGCGGGGATTCTTCGCGAATGTCAGGTGTGTTGGTCAGGTTGACGGCTTCGCCGCCATTACTGGGAATGGCAAACAGGTCCCACAGCTCATTGCCGGCGGTGTCCTGCTGGTAGACGATCCACTTGCCATCCGGCGAGAACACCGCGTTGTACTGCCGCTCATCCGATTGCGTGAGCTGAATGGGCCAACCGCCGCCGGCGCTAACCTTCCACAGGTTAGGGCGGCCGCTGAAGTTGGTGGTGAACACCACCTCCTTGCCGTCCGGCGACCAGGAAGCGCCATAAAGCCCGCGGGTGAAGTAGAGATCGTCAATGGGAATGGGCCGCGCGTTGGAGTTAGCTGCGGATGCGACCGACTTGGGATCAGTCGCCTGCCGGCTCGCCGGCCCTGATGTTTGCGCCAATAGGGGAAGGCAAAGCAGAATCGCAAAAATTGCGGGCAAGAGCCGCTGCACAGCTCGCATCGTGGGCCTCCGTTAACCAGCACCGGGCTTGTAATGCCCGGAATGCTGCGCCCGCATTTTATACCGGCAGAGCTGTGAGGAATGGGAACGGGCTAGCGGCTCACGCGCACCAGCGCCTGTTGCGCGAGCGAGAAGTTGTGCGCCAGGGCCAGCGCGGCGCGGTATTCTCCGGCTGCCGCCTCCTTGTCACCCTGCTTTTCCAAAATAGAACCCAGCAGGTAATGCGCCTGGAAAGTGGGCGCGTCGGCCGAGGTGTTGTTAGAGTCCAGGTAGTGGCGCAACAACTGGATGGCTACTGGGAAATTGCGGCCGGCGCGGTAGAGGATTTCGGCGGCGTCCACCCACACCTCGCTGTGGTTGATTTCGGCGGTGCTGGCGCGGTTCACCGCATCTTCCATGTCCTCCAGGCGGTTGCGGCGGCGATAGAAGGAGGCCAGGGTGAGCCAGTATTGCGCCTGGTTGCCGCTGGACTGGATGG
>DATEGI010000239.1:0-9159 GCA_035280205.1 Terriglobales bacterium
GGAAGCTGCTGCAGACCTGGCAGGCGGGAGGAATTTTAACTGCGCAGTCGGGTTCTCCCTTTACCGTGGTTCTGCCCGGTGCGCCGGCGGCGTCCGCCGCGGCTTTTGGTAACCCGCAGCGACCTGACCTGGTCGGAGACCCGACTAAGGCCGGGCCCGTGGCCGCAAATCCGGCTTGCCAGGCGCCTGCTCAGGTAGGGACGCCACAGAACTGGTTCAACCAGTGTGCCTTCTCCGAACCTGCCGCCGAGCCTTTTGGTCGCGCTTTCGGCACGGAAGGACGGAATATCCTTACCGGGCCAGGCTTCACCAACTTAGACTTGGCGCTGACGAAGAGCATTGCGCTGCACGGGGAAAATCACCGCCTGCAGCTTCGGGGTGAGTTCTTCAATTTGCTGAACCATCCTAACTTCGATATCCCGGCCCATACATTCAACCTGGCGTCCTGCGCACAGAACCCGGCTCAGGTTTGCCCCGCCGGGAATTATGGCTCCATCCTTTCGGCTAACTCCTATGGCGACCGGCCGCCGCGGCAGATTCAGCTGAGCGTGAAGTACGTCTTCTGAAAACGTGAGTTTTCACCATAGAGGCACCGGAATTGACGATTGAAGATTTACGATTGACGAATAAAACATCCAGCGATTTCGTAATCTTAAATTGGATTGACTCTGCAGTCTCGGCGTCTCGGCGGTGAACGGTTCCTCCTATCCACAAAATTTTCCACAGGGTTGCCGAGAGAGGTGCAACAAAGCTGTGGAAAGTCAACAAATGTATTCGCCTTTTGTTCGCTTTTAGCCTATACTCTCCCGAAGCGGGAATGCTGTGGAAATTCAGGAACATTCTGGCGCTGACGTCAGCGCAGCACAGGTGTACTTTAAATAGTAGATATCTCCCAGAACTACATATCCCCCGTATTCGGGCAGGAGCAAGCTTATGGCCGACGAACGGACAGAAAAAGTGCGGGCTATTGACTTGGCGGTCTCGCAGATCGAAAAGCAGTTTGGCAAGGGCTCGATCATGCGCCTGGGCAGCAAGGAAGCGGTGGTGCCCATCTCGGTAATCTCCACCGGCGCCATTTCCCTGGACGCGGCGCTGGGAGTGGGTGGCATGCCGCGCGGCCGCGTAGTGGAAATTTTCGGGCCGGAATCGTCGGGCAAAACCACGCTGGCCCTGCAGGTAGTGGCCGAAGCGCAGAAGGCCGGGGGCATGGCGGCGTTTGTGGACGCCGAGCATGCGCTCGACCCGGCTTACGCACGCAAACTCGGCGTGGACGTGGACAACCTGCTGATTTCGCAGCCGGACTATGGCGAGCAGGCGCTGGAAATTGCCGAGGCGCTGGTGCGCTCAAACGCCATTGATGTGCTGGTGGTGGACTCGGTAGCCGCCCTGGTGCCCAAGGCCGAGCTGGAAGGCGAAATGGGCGACAGCCACATGGGCCTGCAGGCGCGCCTGATGTCGCAGGCCTTGCGCAAGCTCACCGGCATTGTTTCCAAATCGCGCACCTGCATGATCTTCATCAACCAGATCCGGGAAAAGATCGGCGTCATGTTCGGCAATCCGGAAACCACCACCGGCGGGCGGGCCCTGAAGTTCTATTCCTCCATCCGGGCCGACATTCGGCGCATTGCCGCCATCAAGGAAGGCGACGTGGTAGTGGGCTCGCGTACGCGGGTGAAGGTGGTGAAGAACAAGGTGGCGGCGCCCTTCCGCGAGTGCGAATTCGACATCATGTACGGCGAAGGCATCTCCCGCGAAGGCGACCTGATTGACCTGGCGGTGAACCACAACGTGGTAGAGAAGTCGGGTGCCTGGTTCAGCTACAAGGGCGAGCGCATCGGGCAGGGCCGGGAAAACGCGCGCACGTTCCTGAAAGAGAACAAGGATATCACGGCCAAGATCGAAGCCGAGGTGCGCAAGGCGCTGGGCCTGGTGAAGGAACCGACCAATGGCGCGGCGGAGAAGCCGCAGGCGCCGCCTCCACCTGCCAGTCGCACCGTGGCCATGCCCGCTGCCCGGCGGTGACGAATCTTTCGTCGAGGACGTGGACTTATCCGAAGCCGCTCAACCCCTGGGCGGCTTCTATCTGTCTCTGAACACGAGGCTTGAACCTACTGTCCTGCACCGATTCTGGAACCACGACTCGGCTCCCTGCGCCGCCATTAACTTCTGCGGCATTATCCAAGGCGTAATTTCGTGCTCCAAAACCGTTTGAGGTTGCACCAATACCGGTGCTTTCTTTCTTGACATAGCGTCCGGATGTGCTACTTTGCCGCACCACGGCCAATTGCACCTTTGGGAGTGCATTATGAATTTCTCAACCAAGTTAGTTCTGGCCGGCCTCGCAGTACCGCTGCTCGCACTTTCCGGCTGCAGTCGCTTCAGTCCAGACCATGGAAAAGGAGGCCAGGCAAAAAAGGTCTGCATAACAGGAGTGCCATGCGGGCAAGGCCCGGGACATGGAAAGCACTACGGTCAAACAACGGATCGGGTTTTCGAGGTATACATCTATATGGATTCCACAGACTCTACTGGAAAGAAGTGTCTTGTGGATCTAAACACCGTCACCCTCTGGACGCAGGACGAGAATAAGCAACCCATCGACCAGAGAGTGAAGTGGGTGTCAGACGATGACACTGAATATACAGTCGCTTTCGATACCTCGAGCAACTCTCCCTTTGACGATAAGGAATTCCATGTCAAATCACCGAGCTACGAAAAGGAAAGCGGCAAAATTACCAACAAGGGCGGCTACTACGAGTACTCCATTTATAGAGGCGGGAGCGCGACGAGTGTCAATCTCTGCATGAAACCCACAGATCCCGGCCTGCACGTTAACCCTTAGCGTGCGGCGCATCAGCGGTTCGTAGCAAGGCCCGGATGCGCGGATTATCGCGCAGGTGGTCGAAGTCGGGTGTGTCGCGGATAGCAGAAACCGGGTAACCTCTGGCTACCGCCTTCTCCAGCGACGCCAGGCACTTCTCCGTGTCGCCCAGCTGGTTGTAGACCAACGCCGCC
Source organism: Terriglobales bacterium (assembly GCA_035280205.1). Taxonomy (GTDB): domain Bacteria; phylum Acidobacteriota; class Terriglobia; order Terriglobales; family Acidobacteriaceae; genus JAICWP01. Next base: position 3,016 of record DATEGI010000239.1, read on the forward strand.
CGGAAGTTAACTTCAGCATCCTCCGGAGCCAACTGCAGTGCCTGGTGTGCGTCAGAGAGCGCCTGCTCCTTATCTCCCACCATAGCGTAGTAAGTAGCCCGAAACGCTATGACCGAAGCGTCTTGCGAATTAATCTGCAGTTTGGAGTTGGATATGGTGATCGCCTTGCGATAGGCTGCGGCCGCCTCTTCCCGCCGGCCAGGCACCCAATAAAGAGCGTCGCCCAAATTTCCCCAGGTGAGCGAGTCGCGGTAGTCGTCCAGCTTCAGCCCTTCCTGGAACATCTGTGCCGCCTCGGAAAACCGCCGCAAATCGAACAACGCTGTGCCCAGGTTGCTGTAGGCTTCGAGCGTGGGCCTAAGCTCGATGGAGCGTTTCAGAACTTGAATGGACTCAGTATATTTCCCCTGAATGGCAAAGGCGGCGCCTAGATTGTAGTAGCCCTGAAAATTCTGCGGAGCCAGCTTGATCACGCGCTGGAACATTTCTACCGCATCCGCATACCGGGCCTGGTTGAAGTAAAAAGCTCCCAGCCAGTTGTATCCCGCCCAGTACTGCGGGCGAAGGTTTACGGCCTGGCGATAGGCGGCCTCGGCGGCGGACAATTTGCCCAGCTTCTCGCTGGCGTTGGCAACACCGCGAAGGGCATCGATCTGGCTTCCATCCAGGGCCAGGGCCTTCTGAAACTCGCCTGCGGCCTGTTGATAGAGGCCCTGTTCGTTGTAAGCGTCACCCAGGCATACGTGACTCTCCGGTACGTCGGGGCTGAGTGCCAGCGCCTTCTTGCAGTTGGCGGCTGCCAACGCAATCCAATCATTGGTGCGGTTACTTTCTCGAAATCCGTGCCAGTAAGCTTCACCCAGACCGGCATAGGCGCGGCCGTAGTTGGGGTCCACCTGCAGAGCCTGGCCAAATTCGGCGATGGCGCTCTGGACGTTTTCCGGCTTCTGGTACTCCTGCAGGTAGCCCAACCCGCGCAGGTAGTGCTGATAGGCCTCTGGCTTGGTGTCGACGCGAACGCGGGCGCTCTCCCGCTGCGCTCTGGGAATTTCCAGAGCCAGAATTTCAAGTGCCTTGGTCACGACCTTATCTTCCAGACCGAAAATATCGCCGGCGGCAGCGGTTATAGTGCTGGCGCCTAAGGGCCGCTGGGTGGCGGCGTCCACCAGGATGCAGTTGATGCGCATCTGCGATCCGGCTTGCTGCAGGCTGCCTTCCAGCACCCAGTCCACGCCAAAATCACGGTGGGCCTGCTCGGCCGTCTTGATGTTCTGGGCTTCGATCTCATGGGTAGAAACCAGCTGCACAGAGTTGTGGTCGCTGAGCTGGGCCAACTGCGCGGTGAGGGTTTCGGTCATGCCGGTGCCCAGCGCGCTGGTAGCTTTATCGCCGTCCACGGCCTGAAAGGGCAGGATGGCAAGGATTCGAGGCGCATGGGGAGGGGGCTGCAGCCGGTTCTTCAGGCGCCAGCCAGCAAGCGCCAGCACCGCAACTATGGGGACCGCCAGCGCCAGGAAGGCCCATCTGCGGTTTATGCTCGGGACCACCGGCCGGGTGCCGGCCGAGACATAAGAAGTTCCGCTGGTACTGGGCATAAGCCGGTTCAAGTCCACCCGCAGTTCCCGAGCAGTCTGATACCGGCGTTCCGGGTCCTTGTCCAGAGCCTTCAGGATGATGGCTTCCAGTCCCGGCGGCAAACCGGGCATGATGGCCGTGGGAGGCTTGGGCGGCTGCCGAAGGATGTCGTCTATCAACTGCGGCGCGTGGCGCTCGGGAAATGGGCGCTGGCCGGTGCTCATTTCGTACATCACCACTCCCGCCGCCCAGATGTCACTGCGCTCATCCACATTATGTCCGCGAACCTGCTCCGGCGACATGTAGGGCAAAGTGCCGGAAAGAATGGGGTTCTGGCCCAGCGTTTCCGTGGCCAGGCTGGCGTCGAGAGGGCGAGCCAGCTTGGCCAGGCCGAAGTCGAGCACCTTCAGCTGTCCCTTGGCGGTAAGCCGCAGATTGCCGGGCTTCAAATCACGGTGCACAACACCCTGCTCATGGGCGGCCTCCAGCGCCTGTGCCAGCTGCCCCGCCAGGGTCATCGCTTCCTGCTCGGGTAAAGGGCCGGCAAGTAGCTTGGTGTTCAGGGTCACGCCGGCAATGTACTCGATTACCAGGTAGTCCACGCCATCCTGGCTTCCGAATTCATGCACGGTGGCGATGTTGGGGTGGTTGAGGCGGGCCAGCGCCAGCGCTTCTTTGTGGAAGCGCGCCCGGGCGCTGCTGTCGCTGATGGTGCCGGCGGGAAGAACTTTAACGGCGACGTCGCGGTCCAGTTGCAAGTCGTGGGCGCGGAAGACGATACCCATCCCCCCGGCACCAATCTGCTCCACGATGCGATAGTGCCCGAGCACCTGGCCGATGCTGGGGGAGGGAGACGACATTGCGGGAATGTTAGGCCCATGCCGTTCGCGGGTCAATTGCGTGTTCTTCCCATGGTTATGCTGCCGATTGCCCACGCCCTCTCGCGGGCATTAGAATCGCGCTGTTTGGCCGATTCCCGTACAATTGAGGCTGATTGAAGCCCGTCATCGCCATCTATCCCGGCTCGTTTGACCCCTTGACCAACGGCCACCTGGACCTGATCGAGCGGGGAGCCAAGATCTTTGACGAGCTGATTGTGGCCATTTTGCGCAATCCCGAGAAGGAGCCGCTGTTCAGCCTGGAGGAGCGGCTGGAGATGATCCGGGCAATGACCGGGGAACGGGAAAATGTGCGCGTGGACAGTTTCGACGGGCTGATGGTGGACTACGCGCTGAAGGTCGGCGCCACGGCGGTGCTGCGCGGCATTCGCGCCATCAGCGATTACGAGTACGAGCTGCAGATGGCGCTGATGAACCGCAAGCTGGAGCCGCGCCTGGAAACGGTTTTCATGATGCCGGCGGAAACTTACTCCTACCTGAGCTCGCGCCTGGTGCGGGAAGTGGCCACGCTGGGCGGTTCGGTGCGCGGCCTGGTGCCCGAGCTGGTGGAAAAGAAATTGCGCGTCAAGCTGGCCCCAGCTATGGCGCGTCACAAGGAAGCAACTCACAAGTAGAGAAGGAATGGCGATGGCAACCACGGAAGTACGACCCACCCAGAGCTTCGCAGAGCGGATGGGAAGAATTGAGATTTCCGCTACGGCGGCGGTGGTAAATGAGGCGGAAAGGCTGCGGGGTGAAGGCGCGGACCTGGTGGATTTCGGGGCGGGCGAGCCCCACTTCGCCACGCCCAAGCACATCAAGGACGCGGCTATCAGCGCCATCCAAGGCAACTTCAGCAAGTACACGGCGGTAGCGGGCACGGCCGAGTTGCGTGACGCTATTGTGCAGCGGCATGCCGCCGACTTCGGCTCCAACTACCGGCGCGAAGAAGTGATCGCCTCCGTGGGCGGCAAGCAGGCGCTGTTCAATGCCATGCAAGTGCTGGTGGACCACGGGGATGAGGTCATCCTGCCGGTGCCCTACTGGGTGTCGTTCAAAGACATTGTGCGCTATGCCGGCGGGCAGCCGGTGATGGTGGAGACGGAGGAGAACCAGAATTTTGCCTTGACCGCTGCGATGGTGGAGCGCGCGATCACCTCGCGCACCAAGCTCATCATTTTGAATTCGCCGGGCAATCCTTCGGGCGCGGTGATGAGCCCGGACGAAATGACCGAAGCTGTGCGCCTGGCCACGCAGCGCGGCATCTGGGTGATTTCCGACGAGTGCTACGTGTACCTGAACTACACGGGCAGGAAATTCTCGCTGGGATCGCTGCGCGAAGGACGTGAGCGGTTGCTGGTGGCAGGTTCGCTTTCAAAAACCTATGCCATGACAGGTTGGCGGCTGGGCTATGCCCTGGGACCGGAGGCGGTGATCAAGGCCATGCAGAAGCTGCAGAGCCAATCCACCTCCAACCCAACTTCTTTTGTGCAGAAGGCGGCGGTGGCGGCGCTGAAGGGCTCGCAGCAGTGCGTGGAAGAGATGCGGCGCGAATACATTCAGCTCCGCGACTTTGTGGTGGCGGGTTTGCGGGCGATTCCAGGAATTCGCTGCCCGCTGCCGGAAGGCGCTTTCTATGCTTATCCGAATATATCGGCCTTTTTCGGACGTGGCGGATTGAAAAATGCAGCCGACGTGGCCGGGCGGCTCCTGCGCGAGGCGCATGTGGTCACGGTGCCGGGAGAGGGTTTTGGCACGCGCGAGCACATTCGGATTTCCTATGCTACTTCGGCCAAGGAACTGGACCGGGGCCTGGAGCGGATGCGCAAATTCTTTGCCGCCATATAACCAAACTGGGAGAACATAGGCGGCAACTGCTCTGCCCGGACCTGCTTCTATTAGAGTTGCACGCGCTTCCGATTCGGAACCGTAGCTAGAGGTAATTAGTAGCTGGTAGTTGGTAGTTCGAAGCTACTAGCTACCAGCTACCAACGACCAGCTACCGATGGAACTATATCCCTTACTGCTTTTGCCGGAATTCAGCCCGCGGCCGTGGGGCGCGACGGACCTCTCCCCCATTTACGCCGGGCGCAAGTTTCCGGAAAAAATCGGCGAGGCATGGCTTACCGGCGATGAGTGCCGCGTGGCCAACGGGCCGCTGGCCGGGCAGCGCCTGTCCGACTTGGCGCAGAAGTATGGCCGGGAATTGGTGGGCGATGCGGCGCGCGAGCCCAACCGGTTTCCGCTGCTGCTCAAGTTTCTTTTTCCCCACGACAAGCTCTCCGTTCAAGTGCATCCTGACGATGCCTGTGCCCAGCGAGTGGGCCAGCCTTGGGGCAAAACCGAGTGCTGGTATGTTCTGCACGCGGAAAAAGGAGCACAGGTGGGGCTGGGCATGAAGCCGGGCGTCACCTGCCAGCAATTAGAGCGGGCCATCCGTGACACGCGCGCCGAAGAATTGCTGAACTGGATTGATATCCACACCGGCGAGATGATTTACGTGGCCGGCGGCACGGTGCATGCCATCTCACCCGGCTCCATTCTGGTGGAAACCCAACAAAGCTCCGACACCACTTACCGGCTTTATGACTACGGGCGCCCGCGTCCGCTGCACCTGGAACAAGGCATGCAGGCGGTAAAGGAGAAGACGGGTTCGGGCAAGGTGAGGAATTTGGGCAACGGCCAGCCCCAGCGGGAGCAGCAGGAGCTGGTTGCCTCTCCCTTCTTCGTAGTAGAGAAGTTCGCTTTGAAAGAGCCCAGCTTGTTCACCACCATCGAAAGCGGCAAGCGCCTGGTGGAGATTCTGGTGGCAGTGAACGGTTGCGGTGTGGTCGAAGCCGGCGGTTCGCAGCCGGTCACTTTTGCTCCTGGAGAAGCCGTAGTCGTGCCCGCCTGCGTGCAGGAGTTCCGGGTGCGCCCCCAGTGGTCGGTAGAGTTCCTGCGGGCCCGGGTGCCGTCACATCCCCGGCCCGAGCCGGCGGTGGTTTAAGATTGCATCGACATGCGGCAGATTTTCTTTGCCGGCGCTAAGTTCTTCATCCGCGTGAATTCGTGGCCAAACTGAACGCTCATTTCTATCCTGTAATACTGGCCGGGGGCCGGGGCACGCGCTTCTGGCCCCTCAGCCGCAAGCGCCGGGCCAAGCAATTGCTGGCGCTCAATGGCAAGCGCACCATGATCCAGCAGACGGTTGAGCGTTTGCGCCCGCTCTCGGCGGAAAAGCAATTCTGGGTTGTCACCAACGAAGATTTGAAAAGCGAGATCACCCGCCAGTTGCCGGCCATTGTTCGCCGGCAGGTGGTGGCGGAACCGGCAGGACGCAACACGGCGCCGGCCATCGGGCTGGCGGCGTTTATCCTGATGCGCCACGACCCTGCGGCTGTTATCGGAATGTTCCCTTCCGACCACGTGGTAGCTGACGAAAAGGCCTTTCGCGTCGTGCTGCAGCGGGCGCTGGAAATTGCCGCTCGCGGCGAAAATATTGTGGTCATGGGCATTCAGCCCACCCGCCCCGAAACCGGTTACGGCTACATCGAAACCGGCGAAAGAGCGGAGAAAGACGTGTTTCGGGTGCGGCGCTTCACGGAGAAGCCCAACCGCCAGAGGGCGGAGGAATTTCTGGCCTCGGGGCGGTATTTCTGGAACAGTGGCATGTTCCTGTGGCGGGCCGACACGCTGGCGCGGGCGCTGC
>DATEGI010000240.1:0-5415 GCA_035280205.1 Terriglobales bacterium
CGAACTCGCTGCACTGCATGCGGATTGGGTTTTCGCCTGGCATCAAATCACCTGCCTATAGGTACGAGAAAGCAGGCGTGCAAGTTCCACACGCCCGCGGTTAATTCGCGACTTTACAGTACCTTCGGGTACCTTCAGGACGCCCGCAATCTCCTTGTAATCCATGTCTTGCAGGTCCCGAAGAATAACCGCCTCACGCAATTCCGGGGAAAGTTTCTGCAGGGCCTCATGCACCGCCTCCCCCGCCTCCCGGCTGCGTACCTGGTCACCTGGGCTGGCTGTGCCCTTGTCCTCAATGTGCTCGCCCAGGGTACGCCCTTCCTCCTCCTGGACCGGAGCGGCGTCCAGGGAGTCGGTCAGGCGGTCATGTTTGCCCTTGCGGAAGTGGTCTACCAGCAGGTTGCGCGTGATGGTAGTTACCCAGGTCATGAACGCGCCCCGCTCCACGTCGTAGCTGTTCAGAGTCCTGTACATCTTGATAAAAACTTCCTGGGTGAGGTCGTCGGCATCCTCGGCCGACCCCGCGAAACGATAGCAAATGTTGTAGATACGCCGCTGGTAGCGCCGGACGATATCCTCCCAGGCGGCGGCGTCGCCGGCAACGCAGCGACGGAGGAGTAGGCCTACGACCTGGGCGTCTTCCAACCCGCACTCCCGAGAAAAGCTCCTGGCTGCAACAGTCCAAGAAGCGGGGAAATTCCCGACTGCACCTTACCGATACGCGGCCCAAAAGCAAAAGTTCTCTGTTGTGTGAACGAAGTGATTCTAGCAAAAGGAGTTACAAATTCGCGGTGAAGAGCAGGCGAAAACGGTAGTTCTCTGCGAAGGTGGGAATGCTTGCCGCAGAGATTTCCCTTGACAACCTCTGCTTAAAGAGTCAAACATGATAGTGTCATGATTGACCTAATAATCTTAGCTAACCTGGTGGACGGGCCCAAGCACGGCTACGCCCTCAAAAAGCAGGCGGGCATGGTTTTTGCTCAATCCGAGCTGCACAACAACCTGGTTTACCCGCTACTGCGGCGCTTCACCGGCCAGGGCTGGGTGACAAAAAAGAGCGCTCCCGGCGAACGCGGCCAGACCCGCCTGCAATACGCGCTCACTGCCGCCGGCCGCCGCGCCCTGCTGGAACGGCTCAACACATTTGGCGAAAAGGAAGCTCAGTCCAGCGAGGAATTTCTGCTGCGCGTCGGCCTGTTCGAACTGCTGGAACCGGCTGCGCGCGAGCGCATTTTGAATGCCCGGCAGCAAGTGCTTACCCGCCGCGAAGAACACTTCGCCCGGCTGCAGCAGGTGGAGCTTGGTACTTACGGCAGCGAGGTGGTGGGTTTTTTGCGCCAGCGCGTGAAGGACGAACTGAATTGGTTGTGCCGCCTTCACCGCCCGGCAGCCAACAATCTTGCAATAAATGCAGCCAGGGAGCCTGGGCGATCCGCCCGCAGGCGCCCCGCAGCCGCTCACAACGCTAAGCAAAGGAGCACATCATGAAGGAATGGCAGCATATCAGCGTGGAAAGCTGGCTGTGGCTGATTTTTGCCCTGTATTGGTTCATAGCCTCGCGCACCACGGCTAAAACCAAAGCAAGGGAAAGCCTCCTCTCCAGCCTGCCCCGCAACGCGGTGCTGGCCTTAGGAGCCGTATTCCTGTTCGGCAAATGGTTTTCCAGGGGCCTGTTGGGCCAGCGTTTTGTCCCCGCCCTGTCCTCCATCTGGGCCGCCGGGGTCCTGCTTACGGTCGCCGGGCTGGGACTGGCGTTCTGGGCGCGCTACCACCTGGGCCGGTACTGGAGCGGCCAGGTCACGCTCAAGGAAGGCCACACCCTGGTCTGCACCGGACCCTACCGGTACCTGCGTCACCCTATCTATTCCGGACTTCTCCTGGCGGTGGCGGGCACAGGATTGACGGTAGGCCTTTACCGGGCGCTGCTGGGGGTGTTACTGGTCGCTCTGGGCCTCTGGTGGAAGGCGCGCCAGGAAGACGCCTGGTTGGCCCGCGCCTTCGGCGAGCAGTTCGAGCAGCAGCGGCGGCGCACCGGGCGCCTGTTCCCACGCTTCGGGCGGCCAGCCGCGGAGTAGATCTAGGGCCGACCTCGTCCCGTAGGGAGGACGTGAAAATAGCCCGCCAGTTCACTGGCGGGAAGCGACGGCATTAGGGTCTCTAGTCCCGTTAGGGACGACTGAGGAAGGCGGGCCGGCGCTTCAGTCGTACCTACGGCACTGTTGGGGTCTGCCCGTGATTCCCCGCCACTGAAGTGGCGGGCTACTCTCAGCCGGTCGCTACGAGACCAGTGCGCACAGCCCCTCCGACGCGACGGACACCTCCACATTAAGCTGGCAGAGGGTTTGCGGCGAAATCAGGAGTGGTGAATGCGGCCAAATATGCGGACATCCTCGTCCCAATTTGGGAACGCGACGCTCCTGCAGAACAATAATTCCCCATCCCCAGCAATGCCATGGGTGTATAGGGAAGAATAGGGACCCCACATCTCGAAGCGGAGGTGTGTCGTGTCTCTTCCCCCGGCTGTCCGTCGTCACCTGCCTGCATTCTGGCCCACAGTTCTCATCTTCTTCCTGATCTCAGCTGCTGCCGCTCAGGACGCCTCTACCGGGTCCATTCGGGGCACGGTTTCTGATCCCAATGGTGCCCGCATTGCCGGAGCCCACGTGCTGGCAGTGAATAGCGCCACCGGACTCACCTACACCGCCGATACCAACAGCGAAGGCGCCTTCGCGTTCGACCTGCTGCCGCCCGGCGACTACGGTGTGCGCGCCGACTCTTCCGGCATGCGCTCGGAGCTTCGCCCAGCCCAGCACGTGCCAGTGGGTGGCGCCGTGCAACTGGATTTTCGCCTGGTGATGGCGGTGGTGAATGAAGCCGTTACGGTGACGGAGCCGCCCTCGCTGGTGGAAGTGCAGAGCAGCGCGGTTTCCGGCGTTATTGACGAGAAGACCATCTCCGATGTGCCCCTGAACGGACGCCGCTTCAGCGACCTGGCGCTACTGGACGGGGGCGTGACCCAGGACCCGCGCAGCCTGACCTCGGCCAGCAATGGCGACCTGGCTTACGGCGGCATTCGCGGAACCCAGACCAGCTACCTGGTGGACGGCACGGACAACAACAATTCATTTTTCGCGCAGGCGCGAGGCCGCTATCGCGCTCCTTACCAGTTCAGCAATGAAGTGGTGCAGGAGTTTCGTGTCTCAACGAATTCTTACGGCGCCGAACTCGGGCGCGCCGGCGGCGCGGTGGTGAACGTGGTCACGAAATCCGGCTCTAACCGCTTCCACGGCACAGGGTTCTACTACCTGCGTGACAGCCGCTTCAACGCCCAGCCGGCTTTCACTGACTTCAAGCCCTCCGACCGGCAGCACCAGTTTGGCTTCACCATGGGCGGACCGCTGCGCCACAACCGCGCCTTCTTTTATGGCGGCTTCGACCAGCACATCTTCCACGTGCCCACGGTGGTGCGGTTTGCCACCGGCGGCTACAGCGTGGTGCCGCAGCCCGGCAATTACCCGATTGTTCCACCGGATTATGAAGCCAATGACAAGGCGCTGGTATTTGCAGCGGCGAACCGGCTTTCACAGATGGGTGGAGAGTACCGCTCCAAGCTGCTGGGCAACACCGGCTTCGCCAAGGTTGACTTCACGCTCAGCCCGCGGCACTTTGTAAGCGCGCGCCTGAATACTTCGCGCTATTACGGCGCCAACAACGTGTTCTTCGATCCGGCCAGTCCGGTTACCAGCTACGCTACCAGTGACAACGGGGAGGAACGGGTCTCCACCGAGAGCGGCACGGTTTCGCTAACCAGTTCGCTTTCGCAACAGCTCACCAGCCACCTGCGCCTGCAGTTTTCCCGTGACCTGCAGGAATCCTTCAGCAACTCCGCTGCGCCGCTCACCCAGATTTATGGCCTGATGGAAGGATTCGGGCGTTCCACCATCCTGCCCCGACGCACTCGCGAGCATAAGTTCCAGGTGGCGGACACGCTCAGCTTCGACGGCCTGCGCCACTCCTGGAAATTCGGCGGCGACGTAATGCTCACCTGGATTTACAACTATTTCCCCTCGCTCTTTGGCGGGGAATACATCTTCGACAACATCAAGGTAAATCCCTGGACGTTTGTTCCCATGGTCGGGGGCACGGAACTGACGCCGCTGCGCGCCTGGGCGCACGGCGTGCCTCGCTACCAAAATTTCGGCACCGCCTTCTCCCATCCGGACACAAAGGAATATGCCGCCTTTGTTCAGGACACGATTCGCGTTACCGAGCGGCTGGCCCTCAACCTGGGCGCGCGTTATGACCTGCAGACTTTCACGCACAAGGGGCTGGTCACGAATCCGCTGTGGCCCGAGTCGGGCAAGGTACCTCTTGACGTCAACAACGTCGGGCCGCGCGTCGGTTTCGCCTATTCGCTCGGCAGGGATCGCCCGTTCGTAATCCGCGGCGGCTATGGGCTCTTCTACACACGCATTCCGCAGATGTATACCTCGGCTGTGGTGACGGATAACGGCCTGGCCAGCACGCACCTGTTCCTGAACAACACCGACTTTTATGACCGGCAGCTCTTCCCGACCTACCCTAATCCCCTGCTCAACTGCGGCCTCACCGCCGCCACGTGCGTAGCGCCGGCCAGCATCGCAGGACGACTCTCCACCGAAATTTCCGCATTCTCGCCTACGTTCCGGACGCCCAGCGTGCACCAGGCCAGCCTGAGTGTGGAGCGGGAGATCGCTGACCGCATGGCCATTGGCACCTCCTATCTGTTCGTCAACGGCCAGGACCTGATTCGCGCGCGCGACATGAACCTGCCTACTCCTACTGTCGTGAGCTATCCTGTGTTCGACAACATCGGCAACAACCTGCTGGGCTACTACAGCGTGGATTCGTTTTCCACCTGGCAACTCTCCGAATCCATGACCTGCCCCTGGCCGCCGTGCATCAACCCGCTGCAGCGGCCGATTCCACAACTGGGCGCCATCAACGTTTTTGAGAGCGCCGCTACCAGCACTTATCACGGACTGACTTTCTCCCTGCGGCGGCGCATGACCCACGGCCTCTATTTCCGCGTGGCTTACACCTACGCGCACGCCATTGACGATGGCCAGGACGGGCTGCTGGTAGGCCGACCGGTGACCGTCCAGAACACGTATTCTCCCAATGCAGAACGCGCCTCCAGCGTGACCGACCAGCGCCATCGCTTCGTGGTCTCCTGGATTGCTGAGCCGCGGCCCTTCCATGCCGGCCAGGAATTTCTGGGACGGATCTTTAACGACTGGCGGTTTTCGGGAACGGTAACTGCGGGCAGCGGTCGTCCCTTCGATGCTCGCGTTGTGGGCGACCCCAACCGGGACCTTAACACCGGCAATGATCGGCTGCCGGGCTACGGCCGCAATGCTTTCGTGGGGCCGGATT
>DATEGI010000241.1:0-15799 GCA_035280205.1 Terriglobales bacterium
ATCTGGTTGGGGCCGGGCACAGAGGCAGCGTCCACAATCTCGTCACCCGTGGCCAGAATGGCGACGCGGGGCAGAGAGTGTACCAGCACGCTGGCTTTGCCCACCGAAGCCGCCACCGCCACTCCTGCCGCATCCAGGCGGTCGCCGCGCTGCAACAGTACGTCTCCGGCATGGCCCTCGCTGCCTCGGGGCACGATGTTTTCTCCGGCTACGGCGCTCTTCTGGATTTCGACAGCCGTGCCGTCACGGGAGGTGTATTCCACCATGACCACGGCGTCAGCTCCTTCCGGGGCGGGCGCTCCCGTCATGATGAGGACGGTCTCGCCGCTGCGCAATTGCGCGGGCGCTTCTCCAGGCGCGGCGCCGGCTTTGCTCTCGCCGATTATCTTGAGTTTGACTGGAACCCGCGCAACGTCGGCGGCGCGTACCGCATAACCATCGCGTGCTGAGCGGGGAAAGGGCGGGAAGTCGCGGTCAGCGACCAGCGCCTCCGCCAGGACTCTTCCGCCCGCGCGCGCCAACTCCACTGGCTCCGGCTCAGTTGCCGCCACGCTCTTGGCGCATTCCTCTACGCGGGCGCGAGCTTCTTCGAAAGGCAGCACCGTGGCTGCGGTTCCGCTCATGGCTTCCGATAATATCGGAAAGTCGCCTTCCAGTATCTGAGAGCAACATCCAGTACCCCTACCGCGCTACAGCGCTGCGCCACCCAAAAGCGTATGGTGTGGGCGAGAATGCAGCACTTGGTTCAAGGCGGGCAGTGCCCTTACGAAATCTGTTTCTGAAGATTGTTGCAGAAACTCCTGCGGACGGTGGCGACGATGGAAAGAACGCAGGGGTCCCTCGACTCGCGCTCGGGATGACAGAAGAGTAGGGTGGCGGGAATGCAGGGGTCGAGAGCTGACTGCTAGCTTACACTGCTGGCTCACGCTGCATCCTATGCATTTGAGCAGACGAAGGAGGAGAGACATTCATGGCGCACTATGGCACTCTGAGTAATTTCAAACTACCCGTAGCCGCGGATGTACGCGGCACTACTGTTTACGGCCTGGAAGACGAGAAGATCGGCAAACTGGACGACGTTATCCTTGACCACAGCACCGGCGAGGTTAAGTACGCCGTTGTGGACAGCGGCGACTGGCTCAAGAGCCATAAGTTTCTGGTCCCGGCGGACCGCATTTTCCCCTACGCTAAGAATCCCGGCAACTTTGTCGTAGGCGTAACCAAGCAACAGATCAAGGAGTTCCCCACCTACGATGAGAAGCACTTGGAATCAGACGAGAAATGGAAGGGCTTCCAGGAAGCATATGACAAGGGCTGGCACGATAGTCCGGTGCAACATCATCGCGGCTCGGATCGCGATGTGACTCCAGCGGAGACCGCCAGCGCACAGACATCTACGGCGACGCGGGACCGTGAACTGACCGCGGCTGAGCTTTACCCGGAGCCCATCCACGATAAATTCACTTCGCCCATGCCGGGCGGCGGCAAGCTGACCGAACACCCCAGCGGCACCATTGACCGCGCGCAGAATGCGGCTTACGGTGATGATTCCATGAGCTCCCGCTGGTCGGCGTTCCGGGAACACCTGCGGCGCAACCGGGTAGGAATTCAGGCCAGTTGCCCGCAATGCGCGCCCGCGCCGGAGAAAAGGCGCGACGTGGCCTGACTTCTTCGCCGCGGATTTACGCGGATGACGCGGATTGGAAAAGCAGCAGTTGGTAGTTAGCACTTGGCATTTGGCCGTTAAGCGCGTCGGCTGCCCTGGCCAGTATGCACGGAACCAAAGGTAGCTTTTGCGATTTCCGCCTTTATCTGCGTGCATCCGCGGCAATGAAGTTCACTGTCCCACTAACCGCAAGAGTTCCTCTTCGCCGATCACGTTCACGCCTAACTCGCGCGCCTTGTCGAGCTTGGAGCCGGGGTCCGCGCCGGCCACCACGTAGTCGGTTTTCTTGCTGACCGACGAGGTGACCTTCCCTCCGGCATCTTCGATCATCTTCTTGGCCTCATCGCGGCTGTGATTGGCCAGCGTGCCGGTTAGGACGAAGGTTTTGCCCGCCAGCTTAGTGCCCCGTTCCCGCTTTTTGCCCGTGAAGGTCAGGCCTGCCTTGCGCAGCCGCTCCACCAACTCGCGGTTCTTGGGCTCCTGGAAGAACTCGTAGATGCTCTGCCCCACACGCGGTCCAACTTCATTGACCTCCTGCAGTTCCTCCACGCTGGCCTGCATGAGCGCATCGAGCGAGCCGAAGTGCTGGGCCAGGAACTCGGCGGTGCGCTCCCCCACAAAGCGGACGCCTAAGCCATAAATCACCCGCTCGAGCGGCAACTTGCGGGAGTTCTCGATTTCGTCGAGCACGTTCTGGGCAGACTTGTCGCCCATGCGCTCCAGACCCAGCAGGTCCTGCTTGCTGATCTTGTAGATGTCGGCCACGCTCTTTACCAGGCCGCGATCGGTGAGCTGGTTGACCAGCGCGTCGCCCATGCCTTCGACGTTCATCACCCCGCGCGAGGCGAAATGCAGGATGGTCTCACGCAGCTTGGCTGGGCAGTTGGCGTTCACGCAGCGGTGGTCGGCCTCGCCCTCCACCCGTACCACGTGGCCGCCACACTCCGGACAGCGCTCAGGCATGTGGAACTGCTGGTTGCCGCGCGGGTGCTGCTTGTCGTCAAGCACGCGGGTAACCTTGGGGATCACATCGCCGCCCCGCTCCACCTCCACCCAGTCGCCAATCTTCACGCCCAGGCGCTCAATCTCGTCAGCATTGTGCAGAGTGGCGCGGGTCACGGTGGTGCCACCAATGGCCACCGGCTGCAGCCAGGCGACAGGCGTGAGCTTGCCGGTGCGCCCCACCTGCACGCGGATGTCCTCGATCCTGGTGATTCCGGAACGGGCGGCGTACTTGTAGGCGATGGCCCAGCGCGGCGCTTTGCCGGTATAGCCCAGCTCGCGCTGCAGGCGGGTTTCGTCCACTTTTACCACGACGCCGTCAATTTCGTAGGGCAGCGTGTCGCGCTTCGGCTCCCAGCTGTTGATGAATTTCCAGACTTCCTCGCCATTCTGAGCCCGCCGCCAGTTGGGATTCACCTTGAACCCCGCGCTCTGCAGTGCTTCCAGGGCTTCGGACTGACGGGGCATGAACATGCGGCCGGCGGTCAGGAGGAAGTAGGCGTAAAAGTCGAGGCGCCGCTGGGCGGTGATGTTGGGGTCGAGCACGCGTACAGCCCCCGCGCCGGCGTTGCGCGGGTTGGCGAATTTCGAAAGGCCCAGCCGCTCTCGTTCCTCATTCATGCGCTCGAAAGATTTTGTGGGCATGATGACTTCGCCGCGCACTTCGAATTCTGCCGGCAGACCTGCCTTCTTAAGGGTAGCCGCGGGAATGAACAGCGGTACCGAGCGGATGGTCTTCACGTTGGCCGTGACTTCTTCGCCGATGGAGCCGTCGCCGCGCGTCAGGCCTTGCGCCAGCCGCGAGCTGCCATGGTCCTGATGGTCGGGCTCATAGCGCAATGCCATGGAGAGGCCGTCCAGTTTGAGCTCGCAGACATAATCCACCGTGTTGCGGCCGCTGAGCTCATGCACCCGCCGTTCCCAGTCGCGCAGTTCCTGCTCGTTGTAGGCGTTGTCTAGGGAGAGCATGGGTGTGGAGTGCGGCACCTTGACGAAGCCGTCGCGCGGCTTGCCGCCCACACGCTGGGTGGGCGAATCGGGTGTGATCAGCTCGGGGTGCGCCGCCTCCAGCTTTTTCAGCTCCTGTACGAGACGGTCGAAGTCCGTGTCGCTCAGTTCAGGATCGTCGAGCACGTAATAGCGGTGCTCGTGGTAGCGGATCTGTTGGCGCAGTTCTTCGACTCGGCGGCTTAGGTCCTTCTCGGCAGCAGTAGCCATCCGTTGGATTATATTCAGAGATACTTTTGCTTTGCTGGAGTCATGAATAATTCAGCAGAGCCAAAGGACGATCGGACTTACGTCCCCAATTCCTCCAGCGTGAGCTTCATGTCGGCGTTCTTCCACGCCTCCTGGAACTGCCGCTGCACCATATCTGCGTCGTAAGCGCGCCCCTGAGCTTTCAGCGCGGTCTGCAGGCCGAAGAGCGACCGCGGATTGCGCGGATTGCGCTCCAGGTCGGCGCGAAAGACCTTCTCCGCTGCCTGCGCTTGTCCGCCTTCCAGCAGGGCCGCTCCCAATGACTCGCGTACAGGATAGAACCAGTCCGGCGGCTCGCCGTATTTAAGCGCATCCTGAGTGGCAACCGCGTCCTGTAGCAGGCGCACCTCGCCCGCGTTGTCCTTCTTCGCGCAGGCAATGCGCGCCGCCAGAACATCGTCGGCGATGCGCAGAATGCTGCGGCTCTTGTTGTTGAAAGGCATGGAGAAGATCGCGTCCGCAGGTGTTGCCGCTTCAATCTCGGCCAGTGTCTTGTGCTCCCTTTCCGCTTCTTGCAGCTTGCCGGTGTTGGCGAAAGCCAGGCCGCGCGCGAAATGCCAGAAGCTGGTCACGGTCTTCATGGATGCGTCGGGTTGCGGCATCTGCAGAATAGTTGCCCAGCGATGAAAGCGCACCTGCACGGCAATAGGGATGGCCAGGAAGGCCTCCAGCGGCGGAACTTCCTTCACGTGCGGGCGCACGTTGTCGGCGAGCAGGTCAGCCGACTTCTTTGCCTCCTCATACTGCCCGG
The DNA here is from genome assembly GCA_035280205.1 of Terriglobales bacterium. Lineage (GTDB taxonomy): Bacteria > Acidobacteriota > Terriglobia > Terriglobales > Acidobacteriaceae > JAICWP01. The sequence goes on from DATEGI010000241.1 coordinate 4,677, forward strand.
TCATGCCCGCTGAAATGGCGATGAAGTGCAGGTTGTGGCTGTAGTACATCATGGGGTAAATGCCCTGGGCTCCGCTGGCCTGCAGATAAGCACGATCTACGGTCGCCGCCTTCTGGTTGGTCTGGATGGCCTCTTCGTAATAGCCGGTGCGGATGTACACGTGCGCCGGCATGTGGACGATGTGGCCGGCAGCGGGTGCCAGCCCTGCCAGCCGGTTGGCCTCCGACAGCGCGCGGTCAGGATTTTGCGAAGCTTCCACCGCGTGAATGTAATAGTGCACCGCGCCCAAGTGGTTGGGGTCGCGTCGCAGCACCGACTCCAGCACGCTCACAATCTCCGGTGTGTTCTCCTCCGGGCTGCCGTCGGCCTTCCACAGCCCCCAGGGATGCAGGTTCATTAGGGATTCCGCGAAAATCACGGAGGCATCCAAGTCGTCCGGGTACTTCTTGGCCACTTCGCGCATGGCATTGGCGTAATTGACGGCCAGCTGCCGCAAATCCGCGTGCGAGTCATCGGAGTAGCGCTGGGCTAGGGCGTCAATATAGGCGCGCTCATGAGCGGGACCATTGGCCGAAAGCTGCCTGGCCTTCTGGATGGCTTCGTAAGCCTGCTTGCGCCGCGGCTCGTTGCCGGGATCGTTGTAATTGGGACCGACAGCTTCTGATATGCCCCAATACGCCATGGCCATGGCGGGATCGAGTTCGGCGGCATGCTGAAAAGAGCGCGCCGCTTCATCGTGATTGAATGCATAAACCAGGCGCAGCCCTTGGTCGAAGAACTGCTGCGCTTCCACATTGCGCGTGGAAACCGCGTGGTGCAGGTCTCCCAGGCCGCTCATCAGGGTAACCGGGTGGCTAGCAGGCTCTTGCGCGGCAGCCAGGGTGCAGCAGATCAACAGGGAAATGAACGGGGAAACACGCTTCATGAAAGTGGCCTCCTTACAGTAGGTTTTCGACAGATAAATGGGCCCGGATCCGGGCCGAACAACTAGGTGCCCCAAACAAAATTGGCCTAAGAGTAGTCGAAAGGGGGAAGCAGCCGCAAGCCGTCGCACAATGGGCGTCGTTATCGGCGACAGCTCGATTGAGCCCACGTGATAAACTGTCGTTGGCAAACCCCGGAGAGGTGGCCGAGTGGCTGAAGGCGGCGGTTTGCTAAACCGTTATACGGGCCAAAACCTGTATCGGGGGTTCGAATCCCCCCCTCTCCGCCAGCACCTGACTACCAGGTGACTACCAAAAGCCAGCCATCTTGCTTCCGGTGCGGTATCGAGCACTGTGTCAAGGCGGCCGTCCCTCTCGATTGCCAGCTCCGCGAATCAAAGCTGCGCGCTGCCAGAAGGCAATCCCGACGCCGGCGCGGCTCGGCCTACCTCACGTCGCGTGAGGCTGCGGCGGAAGCGTCGGACTTTTCGCGCGATCACCGCATGAGAGCCACAATCACGGATGCCGGCATCGCGCTCTCCGGGGGTGCGTTCGTTCGCACAAGCATGCCCGCCTAGCGCACCAGCGTCTCATTCGGTTGCGGCGTTGTCGAGGAACTCCAAAACAGGCTTCTCCAGCGCGCTGGCGCACGCTGCCAAAGCCTTTGACGTCAGGTTGATGCTGGTCAGGCGCTGTAGGGTAGGCCATAATACTCGGACGCACAGGTGTAAACTAGCCGCCCATGTCTGATATTCGCCCCCAACCGGCGGAGGCCACCCGCCTCCAGGACGGCACGGACCAGCCTCGCGATCCCCTGCTGGGCCAGACGGTTTCTCACTACCGCGTCCTGCAGAAGTTGGGCGGCGGCGGCATGGGAGTGGTCTACGCGGGGCAGGACCTGCGGCTAGGCCGGGGGGTAGCGCTGAAATTCCTTCCTGAGGGCCAGTCAAGCACTCACTCGGTCCTCGAACGCTTCCTGCAGGAGGCGCGCGCGGCCTCGTGTTTAAACCACCCCAATATCTGCATTGTCCACGACGTCGGCGAGTTCGAGGGCCGGCCGTTTATCGTCATGGAGCTGCTGGAGGGGCAGACTCTTAAGCATCGCCTGCAAACCCGGTCATTGACCACGGCCGACATCCTCGAATTCGGCATTCAAGCCGCGCAAGGCCTGGAATACGCTCATTCCCAGGGAATAGTTCACCGCGACATCAAACCCGCAAACCTGTTTGTAACCGAGCGCGGGCAGCTGAAGATTCTGGATTTTGGCCTGGCGAAGTTCACTGCGGCGCCGCGAACACTACCCCAAGCACTGGCTGGCTCAGTCACCTTAACTCAAGGAACGACAGGTTCCGATCTCACCGCGCCGGGAGAGTTTGTGGGCACAGTAGCCTACATGTCGCCGGAGCAGGCGCGCGGAATGCCCTTAGATGCGCGCACTGACTTGTTCTCGTTTGGCGTGGTGCTGTACGAGATGGCAACCGGGACGCGGCCCTTCCACGGCGACACTTCGGCGGTGATTTTTGAGGCTATTCTGAACCGCGCACCGGTGCCTCCGGTTCGCCTCAACCCACATTTGCCAGACGAGTTCGAACATGTGGTCAACCGGGCACTCACGAAAGATCGCGAGCTGCGCTACCAGTCTGCCGCCGAGATTACCGCCGACCTGCGTCGCATCCTGGCCAACGCCAGTTCGCCCACCGTGACCCTGACTGTGCCCGCGCCACAGCCCACGGTAAGCGGCGAGATTGTGCTGCTTTATAAGCGCAACGCCCATCCCGATGAGGACCTCCTAAGCCTGGCCGAGAAAGGCTTGCGCGCGCACGGCTATCAAGTTTTTGTGGACCGCCACCTGGTAGTGGGCATGGAGTGGGCGCGTGAAATCGAGCAGCGAATCAGCCGCGCGGAGGCGGTTGTGGTCCTGTTATCGGCTGCCTCGGTGCAAAGCGAGATGTTGGCCTACGAAATCCAGATCGCCCGCGAAGCTGCACAACGCCGCGAGGGAAAGCCCCTCATCCTTCCTGTTCGGGTGAATTTTGAGGACGCCTTGCCCGAATCCTTGGCCGGCATCCTGGACGCAATTCAGTGGGCCCGCTGGAACGGGCCGGAAGACACTGACGCATTGCTGGCGGAGCTCGGCTCTGCGCTCGGCCAGGCCAGCCACCCGCCGCCGCGACCGGTAAAGCTGGAAGCGGTGGGAGGCGCGGTGCCCCTGGACTCCGCTTTTTATGTAGTGCGCCCTACGGACGAGGAGTTCTACACTGCGGTTTCCCGCAACGACAGCATCGTGCTGGTCAAAGGGGCCCGCCAGATGGGCAAGACCTCGCTCATGGCCCGCGGCCTGCAGGAAGCCCGCAAAGCGGGTTGCAAGGTGGTGCTCACCGATTTTCAGAAGCTGAACGCTGCCCACTTGCAGGCGGTGGATAAGTTTTTCCTTGCCCTGGCCGAGTCCATCGCCGACCAGCTCGACCTTGACCTCGAACCTGACATTTGCAATCCACGCCGCGGGCCCAGCATGAACTTCGAGCGTTTTCTGCGCCGCGAAGTGCTCAAGAACCTGAACTCCCGTCTGGTGTGGGGCATGGACGAGGTGGACCGCCTGTTCACCTGCGGTTTCGGCAGCGAAGTTTTCGGCCTGTTCCGCTCCTGGCACAATGAGCGCTCACTCGACCCCACGGGTCCCTGGCAGAACCTTACCCTTGCCATCGCCTACGCCACCGAAGCCCACCTGTTCATTACCGACATGAATCAGTCGCCGTTCAACGTGGGCACGCGGCTGACGCTGGCGGACTTCACCCTGGAGCAGGTTTCTGAACTCAACAGCCGCTACGGTTCCCCCCTGCGGGATCCGAGGGAACTGATGCAGTTTTACGAACTGCTGGGCGGGCAGCCCTACCTCACCCGGCGCGGGCTCCACGAACTGGCCTCCCGCAACCTGAGTTTCAGCGAATTCGAAGGCCAGGCGCCGCGCGACGAGGGTCCGTTCGGCGACCACCTCCGCCGAATCCTGGTTTCTCTGGCTCAAGACCAGGGCCTTTGTGACGCCATGAAGGCGGTGCTTGCAGGCCGGCCGGCATCCAGTCCGGAGTTGTTCTACCGGCTGCGAAGTTCGGGAGTCGTGACCGGCGAATCCGTTCGCCTCATGCATCCGCGCTGCCGCCTTTACGAAATCTATCTCACCCGGCATTTCGTGTGAGCAAGAGTCAGTCTACGTCCGCAGCGGAAGCTTTCTACGTCGTCGGCGGCACCCTGCGCCGCGATGCTGCTTCCTACGTGGCCCGGGAAGCCGACGAGCGCCTGTACCACAGCCTGATGCACGCCGAGATCTGCTACGTGCTCACCGCACGCCAGATGGGCAAGTCCTCGCTCATGGTGCGCACCGCTGCCCGCTTAAGGCAGCAGCAGGCCTCAGTCGCTGTACTCGACCTCACCGGGCTGGGTCAAAACCTGAACGCCGAGCAGTGGTACAACGGCCTTTCTGAGCGCATTGGGCGGCAGTTGGACCTCGAAGATGAGGTGGAAGACGGCTGGGGGAAAAATCATGGCCTGGGACCCCTGCAGCGCTGGATGCGCGTGCTCTCCGATGTGGTCCTGCCGGCGTGCGCAGGCCCGGTCGCCATTTTCGTAGACGAGATTGATAGCGTTCGCAGTCTGCCCTTTTCCACGGATGAATTTTTTGCCGGCATTCGCGAGCTCTACAACCGGCGCAGCGACGAGCCGGATTTGAGACGGCTCACCTTCTGTTTGTTGGGAGTGGCCAGCCCCTCCGACCTGATCCGTGATACCCGCACCACACCTTTCAACGTTGGACGGCGCATCGAGCTCAGCGATTTCAGTGAGCAGGAGGCGCGGCCGCTTTCCCTGGGATTGGGCCGCGAGCCCAAACTCGGCTTGCAACTTTTGCACCGCGTCCTGTACTGGACCGGTGGTCATCCCTATCTCACCCAGCGCCTGTGCCTGGCCGTGGCCCAGAGCGACGCCGGCTCCACTCACGACGTGGACCGCATTTGCGACGAGCTGTTTCTTTCCCGCCGCGCCCGGGAGAGAGACGACAACCTGCTCTTCGTGCGCGAAAGAATGCTGCGCAGTGAGGCGGATATGCCTTCTCTGCTCACCCTTTATGCCAAGGTCAGGCGGGGCAGCAAAGTGGCCGATGATCCTTCCGATCCACTGGTGACTATTTTGCGCCTCTCCGGCATCACCCGTGTCGAGGAAGGCAGGCTTAAGGTGCGCAACCGCATCTATGGCCAGGTCTTCGACGAGGAGTGGGTGCGCTCCTGTCTGCCCGGCGCGGAACTGCGCCGCCAGCACGCCGCCTACCTGCGGGGCTTAAAACTTGCCAGCGCGATTCTCCTGCCGCTTTTGCTGCTGACCGCCGGCTATGGCGTATACCTCTATCGCCTGAACCCCACCATTCCGCTCACCATCCGCAAATCCGGCACTGTGCTCGAGCCGCCGGCATTTTGGGCTTCCTTCAACACTGCCACCGCGCCCGCGCCCGACACCGGCGGATTGCTGGTCAGCGCCGGCAGCCCCGGCGTCCGCATCCTGATTAATGGCCGCGAGTACGGCACTACCGGTAAAGGCGGCAAACTGCGCATCCCCATCATGACCGCCGGGGTTTATGATGTCGGCGCCGATAAACCGGGCTTCCAGGGCGTTCAGCAGCGGGTAGAGATCCGCAAAGATGCCGTCTCGACCGTCAGCTTCCAGTTGTTGCCCGTTTCCGTACGGGGCGGCCTGTTCGGAACCATCACCGATGCCTCCGGGGCACCGGTTGCAGGCGCCACCATTACCTTGACCGGGCCGGACGGCAAGACCAGCAGGCTCACCGCCAACCAGTCCGGCCACTATGCTGTGCAGAATCTGCCGGCGGAGAACTACACCTTCGCTGTCGAGGCTCCGCGATTTCAGTCTCTCACCGCTCCGGTCACCATTTACGCGAATCAGCTTTCCCTGCGCGACGCCCAGCTGACGGTTGACAGCGAGTTCCGCGATTGGGAGCAGGCGGCGAAATCCAGGGACGCCACGCAAGTGGCCGCCTTCCTCTCAAAATATCCGCGCGGCGCGCACGTGGAGATGGCAAAGAATCTTCTAGCCCAATTGCGTTCTGAACAACGCGCAGCCTGGACCCGTGCCAGCAGCGCAAATCAGGTGTCTTCTTACCAGGACTTTCTGCATCGATATCCCAACGGCGAATACGCCGCTGCGGCCCGGACCCAGATAGAAAATCTGCAGGCTGAACTGCAGCGCCGGGCCTCCACCGCCTCCGTCCCGCCGCCCTCAAGGAATGATGACCAGGTTCTCCTGGACGTTCTGGGCCAATATCAGAGGGCTTATGACGACCGCAAGGTCGAGGAGTTGGCCAACATCTGGCCCAGCATGACCTCGCGGCAAATCGGAAGCTTGCGGAAATTTTTCAACGACGCCGAGCAGGTCAGTTTGACCTACGATCTTCTCGGCCAGCCGGAAATCAACCGCGATGAGGCCGTCATCCGTTTCACGCAGTCGTTGAACTACACCGTAGATGGTAAAAGCCAGAAACCAAGCTCTGCCAAGGTGACTATGCGCTTACGTAAATTGACCGCCACCCAGAGCGCCTCGGGGAAGTGGGTCATTGAATCCATCCGCTAAAGCCCATCCATCACCACAACAAGTGATCTCAATCACAGCGCAGTAGTGCAGGTAACCGTATTCTGTGGTTGATGCCCGCCCAGGTCGAACTCGAAGATGAAGTGGAAGCCGTCCTCGAAGAACAGGAACGGCATGCCCTCGAGCGCCGCGAGCGCAACTCCCTTGCCATTGCGGAGGTGGTTGGCCGTAATCCCGCCAGGAAGCCTGCCGATGTGGAACCCTTCAGCTCAACGGCAAGAGCGCAGCTACGAATCCAGCGCAATTGAGCTGTCCAGGAGCACAAGCAATCAGAAGGTGTACGACAGCCCGATCAGCGGTGCGGGCTTGTAGTGCAAACCTGCGTCATTGACGCGTATGAGGATGTTGGCGGTGATCAGGAATCTGCCGAAGGGGCTCACTTTCCCTCCGAAGGCAACGCTCTCCTGATTGATGGTTGCTGTGGACACGGCAATGTCCGGGTGCAAACCGCCGGCGAAGTCCGCAACGGGCGCCGCCTGGAATATCTTTTTTTCGTTCTGCAAGGCTTGCCCGAGAAAATCGGCGGAAATGCTCAAGCGCCGCACCACCCCGATGTCCGCCCCGGCCGCGTAACTGATTACATTGGGCAGCTGCGCCTTTGTGTCGGTGGTGACATCGCCCGCCAGAATCGAGTTCCCGTTCACCTGTAGCCCCACGTTGGCGTGCGGCGACACTCTCCCTGCGTAGGAGAACGCCAGGAACGGCCTCATGCCCCACGTCCCGGAGCCTAAGAAATTTTCTTCGTTGCCGGTGGGAATGCGCGCATCCAGGCCCACTGCGAGGCCCGCCTTTTCTCCCTGCCAGGCGCGAAACTTGCCGCGAAACACGATGTCGCCCACCCCGGCCGCGGTATGGGCATTGGAAAACAAGGCGTGGTTGTAATAAGGCTCGGGAAAATTGCCCACGGGCGGAAACAATTGTTTCTCCGTGGAAGGCGGATTCACATTGTTAAAGCGGTGTACGCAGCACGAAGGCACGTTGGCAGGATTTGTCGCCTCGATGCTCTGAATGGTGGCATCGGAGGTCATATCCATGCGCACATCCAGAATAGGAATGGCGATGGATAAGTCCACGCGGTCGGTAACGCCAAAAGTGCCGACCAGCGTCGTCTGATGCACTTTCAAATCTATCCGGTTCTGCGTGGAAATGAAGTCCTCGGTGATGGCCGGTACGCTCTTGCCGTTAACGGTGACGCAGGTGATGTTTTTAGGGTTGGGGCTGGGACAAGCTTCGAATTCATGATGAAAAACGGCGCCGAAACTTCTCAGGTTTACCCCGTCAAGCCGGTCAAAATCAAAGTACTGATAGCTGGCGCCCACGAACAATTTGTGCCGCCCTATCGTGTCCGCCCGTTCCGTAAGAATAGGCCCGAAATTCTGCGTCGTCTCCGAGACCACGCCCAGGGAAGGGTTGAAGGAGAAGATGAATCCCGAGGCCGGCGAGATGATAGGTATCTGGCTGATCTGGGTGCCAATTTCCGCCGTCAAAGGCGAAAAGCTTGCCAGGCTGGAAGTCTGAAAGTGAACTGCGTGCTTGAGCGCGGCTGAGCTCTGGTTAGTGGAACCGAGGGGCCCGTTGTTGTCAGCACCCACCAGGCCGCCGGGACCATACACCTGGGGCACCAGGCAGATCAGGTCGCGCGAGGCAGCTATAGATTGGTTGGTCGAGTTGGAAGTGGGGCAAGGCCCGCCGAGGTTTTGCCCCAGCGACGCAGTTGATAGGAGCGCGAGCGCAAACAAAAAAACACAATGTAGATTTCTTGGCATGGGCGCTGGTCTTTGCCACAAGGCCATGATGGTCGAACAAAAGGTTGCGAAGATTTGGGCGGGCCGTTAAAAGCGTCCAGTCTATTCCCCTGCCGGATGGTGTCAAGTGCGTTGCTGATTGCTGCTGATGAGCGCGTAGTCAGTCGTGCGCTGGGCGTTGGAAAGGCATTCGTTGTAATCATCGCAGACCACTAGTGAGAAACAGGTCCGAGAGCTGGCGGCTGTAGCCGTATACGTAATTTTCCCCGGCGAAGACAATTGGTCCGATACTTCGCATCCCAGCCGTATCTGATGGACCCAGCGCCTTCCAGAACTGTTGCCGGCCGGCAGCGATATCGAGCACGTATAGGCGGCGCGGAATGCGGTCCTCCGGCCTGTTCGACGTCAACAGAATGGATTTGTTGTCACGCCAGCCAATGGCAAATTGTTGTGGTTGAACTCCATTCAGCGCGCGTTTTTCGCCCCCGCTGGTTGGCCACAGCCAAAAGCGGCCATCACCATCGCGCACCGGCAGCCACAGTCCGTCCGGTGACGGGACAGCTCCGACGGTGCCTTCGGGCGTCAACGCTTGCACCTTTCCGCTGAGACGGTCGATGACATAAACGCGCCCTGGATGATTGGACTGCTGGCCGAAAACAACGTAGCGGCGGTTGTCGGGAAGCCATTTCCCCAGGCCGAATGAGACATCCGAAACCACTATATTTCTGGTCTCCCCCGCTCCCACCGGAACGATGGTTACCTTACTGCTATCGTCCGGCGACATGGTTACCGCCCACTTGCCGTCAGGGGAGATTCCTGCCGCGTAGCCTTCCCCAATGGCCACGGCCGGGGAGCCATCGGTGCCGCGGACGAAAACCGTGTAGCGGGGTCCTCCTCCCTCGCCCTCCTCATCAAACAGAACGGTTTTGCCATCCGGGGTCATATCGCGCGGGAAAGGATAGTCCAGCCAGTCTAATGGAACTTCACGCGATTGCCCCGCGCTCACCCCTGCCATGGTTCGGCCCGCGCTCTGCAACTGCAGCAGCACCCGGTCAGGGGCGTCGATATCTTCCAGTTGCAGCTTGCCGGGAACGGTATTAACCAATCTTTGCGCGCCTGCGGGAGTAACTGCGTACAGCACGCGGTTGTTGCCGTTGGCGCTGGCTGTGAACCAGATCTCGCGCCCGTCGGGCGACCAGGCCACACCCTGAACGCTGGCAGCCTCCTCGGTGAGATCCTTCTTCACGCCCGACAAATTCACCACTGCGACGTGGCCACGGTCGTCGCCGGTCGGGGGATGTTCCAGGAAGGCAATGCGGTCGCCTCGAGGCGAGAGCCGGATATGGCTAATCCAGTTGGGCGACTGGTAAATCACCTTGCCGATGGGATACTCCAGCTTCCACTGCGAAGTTCCGGCATCGAAGCGGCTGACGGCAATGTCCTTGCCATCGGCCGACCAGTCGGCAGAATCCACCCCTTCCAGCAGTTCGCGAGGCGATCCCCCCGCCAGCGGCGCCCGGGCCAGCGTGCCCATATCAATCCAGTTCTGCGGTGGCTGAGTTTTGGTGAGCAGCGCCATTTCGCCGGTGCGTGAAATGGAGAGGAGCTTGGCTCCGCTGATGCCGAGGGGACGCTCACCCTGGCCGTCGTCACGCGAACTGTAGAGTTCCGGGGTACCGCCTTCCCAGGCAGCCGAATAAACAATGGTGTGGCCATCGGGCGCGAAACGCGCGCCCTCAATCGTGCCGCGGCGGAAAGTGAGCTGCCGGTAATGCGGCGGCTGCGGGCGGGACCACCGCTCTCCTATGAAAATTCCCGCGGCGAGCGCGACGGCGAGGCCAAGTGCCCCCACGGCAGCGAACCATACGCGGCGCCGGGAGCGAGTAATCACACCTGCGGGTAAGGGTGCGCCAAGGGAAGAAGTGGATGGGCTGGAGAGCGCTCCTAAATCGAAGGCCACGTCGCGCATTGACTGGAACCGCTCATCCGGATTCTTTTCCAGGCAGTGGCGGACGATGCGTTCCAGCGCCGGCGGCACCTGGCGGTTAGTTTCCGTCAACTCCGGCGGGTCATCCTTCAGAATGGCGCTCATCGTATCCGCGGTAGTATCGCCGCGGAAGGCACGCTTGCCGGAGAGCATCTCGTACAAAATTGCGCCGAAAGTGAAGATGTCGGAACGGTGATCGGTGGCAATGCCGCGCACCTGTTCGGGGGACATGTAGCCCACCGTGCCCAGCACCATTCCCGGTGTCGTGCCGTCGCTGTGCACGACCGTTTCGGCGTCAGAGATGTGCTCGGTGAGCTTGGCCAGGCCGAAATCCAGAATTTTCGCGCGGCTGTCTTTGGTGATGAACAGGTTCTCTGGTTTCAGGTCGCGATGGACAATGCCTTTGTCGTGCGCCGCCGCCAGTCCGAGCGCGATTTGGGTGGCGTAATCAACCGCCTTCCGCAGAGGCAGCGGGCCGGAGCGCAATCGTTCGCGCAGGCTTTCGCCTTCCAGCAGCTCGCTGACGATATAGGGCGAGCCATTGGACTGCCCCAGGTCATAGATGGCGAGGATGTTGGGATGGTTGAGCGCGGCCGCGGCACGCGCCTCCTGCTCGAAGCGGCGCAGGCGCTCGGAGTCAGCCGAGAATTGGGGTGGCAGCACCTTGATGGCGACTTCCCGCCCCAGGCGCGGGTCGCGCGCGCGATATACCTCACCCATTCCCCCGGCCCCGATCGAGCCTAGGATTTCGTAGGGGCCGAGCGAAGTGCCGACGCTAGCCATATTTCCCCCTGTGGTGAGCGCATCCTAGCACGCCAG
>DATEGI010000242.1:0-14565 GCA_035280205.1 Terriglobales bacterium
GGACCAGTTCGCGGGCTGGGATACTGCACCAGTTGTAGAGCTGTTTGGGGTCCATTGCCGGCCTGCCGAAGACTTACTAAAAGCATTTACTTTGGGCTCTTCGCCCACGGGCTGTCAAGCAGGAATTCCCGCCGCGCCCGGGGGTGCAGCCGTGGACTGGCGCACTACCAACCTCGGCACAACCCGCCGGTGCAAAGGCTTGATCGCTTCATTGCTGTGCCGCGCGTGGATCAGGTCGCGGATGATCTCAGCTCCAATAGAACCCTGCATTTCCAGGTGTTGGTGCACGGTGGTCAGCGGCGGGTTATAGAAGCCGGCCCCGGGAATGTCGTCAAAGCCCACCACGGAAACGTCTTCCGGAACCCGGCGCCCGGCCTTGGTCAGGCAACCGATGGCGGCGAAGGCGGTCAGGTCATCAAACGTCACCAGCGCCGTGAATTCGCGCTCCCGGTGCAGCAATTCCTGCGTTAATTGCACACCCACGGGATAACTGGAATTGCCGCCCTGAATTTCTACCACCAGCTTGGGATCGATTTTCAGCCCGGCTTGCCAGGCAAACTCGCACAAGCCCTTCCATCGCGGAGCGCTGTCCACCAGGGCCTTGGGTCCGCGGATAAATGCTATTTTGCGATGGCCTAATCCATACAGGTACTCCAGGGCCGCGAAGGTGCCGGCGGCGTTGTCTACTACCACGGAACTTAGCGTGCTTTCCGACAACTGCCGGCCGATCACCACCGTCGGCACCTCACTGTGGGCAAAGTCCTGCAGCAGGTGAGTCTCCAGGTAGAGCGGGTTGGCAATGGCAATAACGCCCTCCACCCGCCGTTCCAGGAGCAATTCCACGCAGCGCTGGAAGCGCGCCCGCTTGTTCTGAATGTCGGTCAGGATGGGCAGATAGCCGGAGTGATAGAGCGAGTCTTCGATGCCGCGTAAAATCTGTGTGCAATACGGGTCGGTAATGTCGAATACCACCACCCCTAGCGTCTGGCTGCGGTTGCTGCGCAGGGAGCGGGCAAAAAGATTCGGCCGGTAACCCAGGTCCTTGGCCGCGCGCTTGACCCGGTTGCGGGTAGTGAGCGGTATATGGCGGGCCAGGGGCGCATCATTGAGCACCATGGAGACGGTGGTTACCGAGACTCCGCTTTTTCCCGCTACATCCCGTATGGTCACCGCGGATGTTTTGCGCAATCCCATGATGTCCGGCCTGTGCCGCCGCGCCGCAGTGTAGCACAGCCACTCCACCTTCTTGCGCCGCGGTTAGCCAAATTGACAAGCTATGCGGCAGACGGTAGATTGGCTGCGCGCAGCATATTACATCGTTTTAATAGCGTGTGTCTGTGAGCGCAAAAAATCTCCGCCTGAACCGCATTTTTCATGGGCGCCGCCACGGCGTTCTGGTGGTGGCCTTCGATCACCCGCTAGTGCTGGGCCCGATTCCCGGCACCGAAGACGCGCCTGGCCAGATTCGCCGCTTCGTGAAGGCGGGTTGCGATGGGATTCTGCTGAGCCTGGGAATATTGAGACATTGTGCCGACGCGTTGCTCGCCCCCGCCATGCCCGGCATCATCGCGCGCATTGACTGGTCCACCATCTGGGGCGCGCCAGAATCCATCACTGCGAAACAGGCCCGCAGTCGCCTGCTGGCCCGTCCCGAGGAGGCGCTGCGCTTAGGCGCTGATGCCGTGATCACGTACCTGGTGGTGGGTACTGGCGACTCCGAATTTGAAGCGGAGGAAATCGCCCGCACCGCGCAGGTAGCGCGGGAATGCGAATTGCTGGGCGTGCCGCTCATGGTGGAATCGCTGGCCCGCGGCCCCAAGGTGCAGGACTACCGCGACCCGGGGTGGATCAAACAGCACACCCGGCTGGCGGCGGAACTGGGGGCCGACGTGATCAAAACGGATTACGCAGGCAATGTGGCAGCCATGGCGGCCGTGGTGAAGGAGTGCCCCATTCCTGTTCTGGTTCTGGGAGGGAGCCGTGCCAGATCGGATGAGGAAGCGGTGCAAACCGTGCGTGAGATCGCGCAAGGGGGCGCGGCTGGCGTTGTCTTCGGGCGCAATGTGTTTCAAGCGACGGACGTGGAGGGCTTTCTGGCGAACGCTCGTGCCGCGCTGACTGGGTCAGGGGACAGCTCCCGGCCGCATCGGGTTCGCTGAGTTGATCACGTCATGAGCATTCTGGCGGTGGATGTTGGGTCAAGCCGCTGCAAAGCTGTTCTCTTTTCAGTTACGGGAGAAATCCTGTCCCAAAGCGCCCGCCAGTACACGCCGCAGTTTTCCCAGCCCGGTTTCGCCGAGGTAGCGCCCCTTGTTCTCTGGGAAGCATTGTGCGCTACGGCGCACGGCGCAACCCGCGGCGCGGGCCGCGACCCTGTGCAAGCGGTGTGCATCGCCTCACACGCCGAGACTTTCGTGTGCGTAGACCGGCACAACCAGCCCCTTGCTCCTGCCATTTTGAACATGGACAGCCGTGCCGCTGCCGAAGCCGCCTGGTTCGAAGCGCAATTTGGCCGCCGCCGCATTTTTGAAATCACGGGACATATCCCGCACCCGATGTACCCGATCCTGAAGATTCTCTGGCTCAAGCAGCACTGCTCCGGCATGTTTGCCGAGGTCAAGCGCTTTCTTGGCATAACCGATTTCCTGCTGGCCCTCCTGGGACTGCCCCCTTACATTGACTACTCCCTGATCTCGCGCTGGCTGGTCTTCGATGTGCGTCGTGTCTGCTGGTCCGATGAGATTCTCTCCGGTGTCGGCCTGGCCCAGGAGCGGTTGCCGATCCCTGTGCCTGCGGGAACGATTGCGGGAAAGCTGAGTGCAGAGGCGGCAGGGCAAATCGGAGTGCCTGCCGGCACGCCCATGGTGGTGGGCGGCCATGACCAACCGTGCGGAGCCCTGGGCGTTGGTCTGGTGAGGTCGGGGCGCGTGGCCGACTCAATGGGCACCTACGAGTGCCTGTTGGCATCGTCATCGCAGCCGACCCTTTCGGAGGCTGCTTACGCAGCGTCGCTGAATTCTTATGCGCACGTAGTTCCCGGGCAGTTTGTTACTCTGGCCTATTTTCCTTCCGGAATCATGGTGTCCTGGCTGCACGATCTGCTTTATGGCGAAGGTCAAGCCTCGGGAGAAAATGTTTCAGAAATGGAAGATTATAGCCGGCTGGAGGCGCGCGCTCCGGCTGAACCCACAGGAATCTGCGTGCTTCCGCACCTGATTGGCACCTGCAATCCCGACTTCAATCCCCGGGCCCGAGGAACAATTTTCGGTCTTACGCCGGCGAATACCCGGGAGCAGCTTTACAAAGCAGTGCTGGAAGGGATTGCGTGTGAACTGTCGCTGATGAGCGAGATTCTTTCCCGGGCCGTGGGCGATTTCAAAGATGTGTACGGCAGCGGAGGCGGCACGCGCTCGTCACTCGGGCTCAGGCTGCGCGCTGCTCTGAGCGGCCGGCGTTTCCATGTGATGCGCTGCCAGGAAGCAGTATGCCTGGGCGCAGCCATTCTCGCGGGCGTTGCCACCGGTATTTATTCCAGCTTCGCGGAAGCGATTGGCGCGCTGGTCCGGGAGGAAAGCGTGGTCGAGCCTGACCCCGCGCTAGCCGCCGATTACACAGCGCAGGTACGGCAATACCGGTCACTGTATCCGGCACTGGCGCCTGTGCGCGACATTCCTGCTCATTTCGCCAAAGGAGGCGAACCGCAATGATCCAGCCCGTGGTCGGCTTCATCGTTTACGGGGTGCATAAGGATGGACTTAAAGACCCCATGGGTCTCCCCTTCATTGACTCCCACATCGTGAAGGACGCCAAAGCTGCGCTTAAGAAGAGCGGGCTTAAGCTGGTTGAGCACGATGTGGTGGTAGCCAGCAAGGACGAGGCTTGGGCCGCCATGCGGAAAATGAAGCTAAACGACGAGATAGATGGCGTGGTGCTTTTCTCCGGTACCTGGGTGTGGGCGGCTCACCTGGCGGCTGCGGTGCGCGACTACGCCGCCACCGGCAAGGGATTACTGCTTTGGACGCATCCCGGCTCGCAAGGCTGGCGTCCCGTGGGCGGGCTGGTCATGCACGGCGCTCTGCTCGAGATCGGGGTGGAGCACAAGTTCGTTTATGGCGATGCGGCTGAGCAGGACACGATAAATAAGGTCGTCAGCTTTGCTCATGCCGCTCACATGAAGAATCTGCTGAATGGCGCCACCATTGGCACCTTTGGCGGCCGCGGCATGGGTCAGACCTGCGGCGTCGCCGATCCTTCGCAGTGGATGCGCATGTTTGGCGTGGACATTGATTCCCGCGACACTACCGAGTTAATTCAAACCGCAGAAAAGGTTCCGCCCAAAAAAGTCGCCGCTCTGGAACCGCGGCTGAAAAAACTGTTTGGGAAGGCTCCCGATAAGAGCGTGGTGAACGAGCGCTCCATCCGCCTCTATCTGGCGCTCAAGCAACTGGTGGAAAAAGAGAAATTTGATTTCTACACCATCCAGTCCTTCCCTGGGCTGGGCGACGACTACTCCGCCACCTGTTTCGCCCAGAGCATGATGCTGGAGGATGGGCACGGCACTTCCACACTGGGTGATTTCAACACGGCGCTCACGGTGTTCCTTCTCACCAAACTCAGCAAAGAGCGTGTGTACTACGGTGACCTGCAGCATCTGGACAAGGCCAAAAAAGAGATCAAGATCATCGGCGACGGCGCCTGCCCGCCTTCACTGGCCAGCGAACTTGGCCCGGCAGGATTTGCGGAGCACGGCATTCCCACCGAAGGCGAGGCCGGGGGCCTCTCCGTGAAGCTCATCTGCAAAGTAGGTGACGGTGTGATCGCCAGACTGGGTCGGGTGAATGGCGAATTTCAGATGGTGGTCACGCGAGCCAGCGTCTTTGAGCCTCCGCGTAACCGGGTGAAAGAGCGCTTGCACGAATGCGGCATTCCTTTCTGGCCGCACGGGTTTGTCACTGTTCACTGCGACGTGGAGCAACTGCTGCAGCATTGGACCAATGAGTACGCTTGCCTGGGCTACGGCCCTGAACTCTATGGCGCGCTGGCAGACTTTTGCCAGATAACCGGGATCAAGCCGATTCTTCTTTGAGCTGACTCAACATTCACTTATTAACGCGGGAGTGACGATGCGAATTACAAAACGAGCGGTTGTGTTGAGTGTTGTGATTTTGTGTGGCGCACTGGTTGCCTGGTCGGCACGGCAGTCGCCGTCACAGGGTTCCGAGAAAGAAATGACCACGGAGCAAGCGCTGCAGGGCTTTGCCGCTATTCAGCCCATTGACGTGCATGTGCATGTTTTCAAAACGGATCCCGCCTTTCAATCCATGCTCGACCGGCTGCATTTGAAAGTGATGAACATCCTGGTGATGGACGATACGCTGTCTTATCGCAGGCAACTATCAGCCCAGGTTGACGTAGCGCGTGAACTTGCTCGTTCCGGCCAGGGTCACATCGCCTGGTGTACCACCTTCGATCCCTACAAGTTTGGCAGCCCCACCTTCACCGCCGACGCCATCCGCCAACTGGATAAGAACTTCGCCCAAGGTGCCATTGCTGTAAAAATCTGGAAAAACATCGGAATGGAATTGAAGCACAACGGCAAGTTTGTTTTTGCGGATGACCCGCAGTTCGAGCCCATCTACAAGGATATTGCCCGCCACGGCAGGACTCTCATGTCCCACCAGGCGGAGCCGGACGTGGCCTGGGGCCCGCCCGACCCTTCAGACCCTTCGTGGTCCTATTATCAGGAAAACCCACAGTGGTTCCTCTACAAAAAGCCGGGCTTTCCTTCCAAGCAGGAAATTCTGCGGGCCCGCGACCACGTGCTGGAAATGAATCCTCACTTGCGCATGGTGGGCGTTCACCTAGGGAGCATGGAGAAGGACTTGGACAACATCGCCCGGCACTTCGACCGCTATCCCAACTTCGCCATTGATATGGCGGCGCGAATGGAGTACCTGATGCTCACCCCGCGAGATAAGGTGCGCGCGTTTCTCATCAAATATCAGGACCGCGTGCTCTATGGCACCGATCTGGATCTTCTCCCTGACGCGAATGTAGCGAGCGATGTCAAGGACTGGCAATCAACCTATGCCCGCGACTGGAAATTCCTCGCCACTGATCAGACGCTCGACTACAACGGCAAGAAAATTCGCGGCCTCAGCCTTCCGGAGCCGGTTTTGCGCAAAATTTTCCGAACCAACGCCCAACACTGGATTCCGGGTCTGTAGTCACGGAAGGAGATGCCATCATGAAAACCCCCTGGCTGTTTGCGCTCGCGCTGGCATTATTTCCCTTATTGTTAGTTCCGGCCTACAGCCAAACGACCACTCTCAAGAGCCGATGGCTGGCAGTCTCGGTACGTCCTCAGGATGGCTCGTTTGAGCTGCGGTCGGAGGGGCTGCGCGACCCGGTTTTTGTGGCCCGCGTCGGCGCTGAAGTCAATCACCAGTGGATCTGGTCCACTGACTATCCCAAGCACCAGGCCAGTGCGTCAACGT
This sequence comes from Terriglobales bacterium, assembly GCA_035280205.1. Classification (GTDB taxonomy): domain Bacteria; phylum Acidobacteriota; class Terriglobia; order Terriglobales; family Acidobacteriaceae; genus JAICWP01. Next base: position 6,498 of record DATEGI010000242.1, read on the forward strand.
TTCAGGACGCTTTAGGTTCCGGTCACCAACTTGAGGTTACCTTGGCCGGCACCGCCAACAAACCCGGTCTCAAGTACACCCTCCAGTTGTACGACGACCACCCCTACGGTACCGTTGCCGTCCAGTTGGAGAACACTACTCCGCAGGCCATCACTGTTCAGGATATCCGCATGCTCGACGTCATCAGCCGGCCGCGCGTGAATCTGGGCGCTCCCGACAGTGCTGATCGCGTGCTGTCCGATAGCTACAGTGAGGACCGCCCGCCCCTGGAGATCATGGATCTGGGCAAAGCACATGTCTACCTGGGCGGAGACCAGTTTGGCGATGCATATTCGGATGTGCATCTGGGCGTGGGCAGCCAGCTCATCTATAACCGGAAGAGTAAGTACAGCCTGTTGTTGGCGGTGCTTACTTCCGATCGCTGGCTGACTCTGCTGCATCTGAAAACCGAAAATGGTCCCACGGGCAACGCCGGCATCGCTGCTTACGCCGTGGATTCCACGGGAACTACGGAGGTAATGAAGAAGGAAACTTTGCGCGACGACCCACCCTCCGACCAGATTGAATTGAGCATATCGCTTCCGCCGGGGCAGCAGATGCCTTCCGAGAAGCTCATGTTTGCCGTCGGGCAGGACTACCACTCTCAGTTGGAAAACTACGGCGAGGCGGTTCGCCTGCTGCATCATGCGCGTGTGTCCAGTCCCGCCCCCTGGGGCTGGTGGAGTTGGACGGCTTACTACTTTGGCCTGTCCCAGGCGACTGCGCTTACCAATGCACAGTGGTTGTCGGCCCATTTGCGGGACCAGGGATTCAACTATTTTCATGTGGACGAAGGCTACGCCTACGCGGACGGGGAATTCACCACCTCGAATGCCACCATGTTCCCCGATGGCGTGCGCCGCCTCGGCCATCAGGTTTGCCACCTGGGGCTGAATTTCGCTCTCTGGATCGCTCCTTTCCGCGTCTCTCAGCGTTCTTGGGTCTACCAGCATCATCCCGAATGGCTGGTCCACAACGCCCAGGGCAAGCCCATCCAGATAGCCTTTGTCCAGGGTAAGCATGATCCCTTGTATGTGCTGGACACAACTCACCCCGGAGCGCAGGACTATTTGCGCCAGACTTATCGGGTTCTGACCCGGGAGTGGGGTGTGCGCTACTTCAAGCTCGATTTCATGGACGACACCGGAATCGAGGGCTACCACTACAAGCCAGACACAACCGCTCTGGAGGCAGAGCAGATCGGCTTGAAAATAATCCGCGAAGCGGTTGGCGATAGCGTGCTGCTGGATAAGGACGGAAGCCCGATGCTGAATACGGTTGGCCTCACCGACGAAGGCCGCATCTCCACCGATACCGGCCATTCTTTCCGTGGGACCAAAGAAGACGCGACCGGGATTGCCGCTCGCTATTACATGAATCGCAACTTCTACATTAGCGATCCGGATGCCTTCACGGTGACCGGGCAGCTCTTTGCTGAGCGCTCCTGGCACCAATCGAAAACGCCGCTCACCATGGACGAGGCCCAGGTCTCCATCGCTCTGGCGGCAGTTGCCGGCGGCATGTTTGAACTTGGCGACGATCTGCCTACCCTGGGTGCGACAACCGATCGCCTCAAGCTGGTTGAGAACCGGGATTTGCAGGATATGGTCCGCCTCCAGCGCGCCGCCAAGCCGGTGGACCTGATGACCTACCTTCGGGAAGACGAGCAGCCAAGTATCTTCCTTTTACGCGAAGACCCGCGGCAGTCGGTGCTGGCAGTTTTTAATTGGACCGAGGTGCCGCGCTCACATCAATTCACGGCCGCAGACTTGGGTTTTCCTGGGAAAGCCACCCTGACCGCGACCGACATCTTCGACCCCCAGCGCGAGGTCGCGCTGTCAGGCGGTGAACTGCGCCTGGAAAACCAACCCGCCCATTCTGTCCGCCTCATCAAGATTGTGGATACTTCGCTGCCGGCGCGCCCTCCTTCCGTAGCGGTTCACGTGCCTGACCAGATCGAGATGGGAGCGGCCGCCAGTTTCTCCGCCACGGATGAAGGCAAGGGCTCGCCTGCCTTGCAGTACCACTGGGATTTTGGCGACGGAACATCAGCCCAGGTTCCTGCCACCACTCACGCCTATACCAACACGGGCAGCTATACCGCTCATTTGGTGGTGGACGGGCTGGATGGGACCGTGGAGCGAAAAGAGTTTCCAATAGTGGTAACCGGCACGCCGCAATCCGGCTTTGATGAACGCAATTACCGGCGTTACCAGGACCATCGGCCCTAGGCGCTGGTTGTGTTTACCAGCGGCAGCACTACCTGCTCGATCCAGGCCTCGCTTTCGCCGGCGGGTACGTCTTTGAACAGCCACCAGTGCTCGACGTGCTCGGCCGTTTCGCCCGGCTGCAAGATCCGCAAAGGCCCCAGGGTTTCCAGTTCGAGAAAGCCAGGTTCGGTATACGTCTCGAAGTTACAGCCGAAGTCAGGATAAGTCCGGCCACGCTCAACCGCAGCCCGTTTCACGAACAGGTGGCCGTTGCGGAAATATGCTGCCCATCCAGAGGGATTGTAAAGGCCGAGCATCTGCTCTCGAAATCGCACGTCGGGCGCGGCCTCTGTGGTGAGTTGCACATATTGGGTTCCGAACTTCCAGCGCGCGTCGGCCAGGTCGGTATAGGACCACACCCCGATAACGCCTTCGGGGAGTAGATGCTGTTTGCTCATCGCTTGCCGCGGAGGAAGGGGCAGAATGGCACGCCCGCCGCCCTCCATCACAGTCAGCGCCCAGGGTGCCATTTCGGTCGGTGCGCTTCCTCGATTTGTGATTCTGTGCAGCAGTGTGACGTGCGTACCTTCGCTTGCCAGCCGCACCTCGAATTCTTTCTGCAGGCTGGTCCCCGGTGCGGCGTTCTCCACCGGAGCTGTAAATCTCGCTCCCCCAGGCACAGTCGTGATCTGTACCGGAAAATTGTCGGGGTAGTATGTGCGTTCCACTTCCGGCGACACCCACAGGCGGTGCCCGGCATAGCTGTGATATTGGCCATCGCCGGTCAGGTCAGCCTGCTCCTCGAACTCGTGCAGCTGATTTCCGGCGCCGGCAAATCCGTAGAAGAGAATGCGCGGGCCTATATGGGTGAGCACCAGTAACTCCGTGGCGCCATTTGTAATCCGCGCCACCTTGCCCCAGCCGCGGTACTCCACAGTTTCCGTTGGCTTCGTCATTCCTGGATGAAGTTGATAGTAGTACCACAAAGAAGGTCTGCGGCGCTGAGGCGCATCCATGCTCGCCGGTGGGGGTGCTTCTCAGCGACAGCGTTTTTGCATTCCTTGCTTCGAAAGCTTAGGATTTCCCGTTCATTTCAGACCTTTGCGGGAGGTATATCGCTTTGCGACTCACCACGCTCATTCTGCTCCTCGCCACCCTAGTGAATGTGGCCGCTGCTCAGAAGCAGCAGGCGAACCAACCCTCTGAACCAGGCGCCAAAAAGTCGCGGCGCGCCCGCAAGGAAAAGCAGGCGGCGACTTCGGGCACCCAGGCTGCAGCCGCTGCTCAGCAGGCGGAGGGCGAAGCCAAAGGCCCGTGGAAGGCGCTGCAGTATCGCCTGGTAGGGCCCTTCCGCGGCGGGCGCGTGGTGGCCGTTTCTGGCGCGGTGGGCGAGCCCAACACTTTTTATTTCGGTGCGGTGGCGGGCGGGGTATGGAAGACGACGGATGGCGGCCTGAACTGGACGCCGCTCACCGACAAGGAAAAGGACATGTCGCCATCTATTGGCGCTATTGCCGTTTCCGAATCCGACCCCAACGTGATCTACGCCGGCACCGGCGAGGCTTGCATCCGCGGCAACATTGTGGGCGGCAACGGCGTCTACAAATCCATTGACGCTGGGAAAACCTGGAAGCCGGTTGACCTGGCCGATACTCACGCCATCGGCCGTATCATTGTTGATCCTAAGAATCCCGACCGGGCTTTTGTGGCCGCCCTCGGCCATCCCTTTGCCGACAACGAAGAACGCGGCATCTTCCGCACCCTCGACGGCGGCAAGACCTGGCAGAAGGTGCTCTACAAGGATGCCAAGAGCGGCGGCATTGACGTGACCTTTGCTCCCAGCAATCCCAACCTGCTCTTCGCCGCTCTATGGCAGACGCAACGCACACCCTGGAGCCTGGATTCCGGCGGCCCGGGCAGCGGTCTCTACCGCTCCAGCGACGGCGGCAACACCTGGAAAGAGCTGACTGGCCACGGCCTGCCGGATGGGCCACTGGGACGAATCGGAGTGACCGTTTCCGGCGCTAATCCCAACCGCGTATGGGCCATCATCGAGGCCAACAAGGGCGGTATCTACCGCTCCGATGACGGCGGCGACACCTGGCAACTTATGACCGACGACCACCGCTTCCGCCAGCGCGCCTGGTACTACTCGCACATTTTTGCTGATCCCAAATCGGAAGACACGGTCTACATCCTCAATACCGGCGTTTACCGCTCCCACGATGGGGGCAAGACTTTCGCCCGGATTCCTGCGCCCCACGGCGATAACCACGGCCTATGGATTGACCCCACGAATCCCGATCGCCTCATCAACGGCAATGACGGCGGCGCCACCATCTCCGTGGATGGCGGCAAAACCTGGAGCAGCGAGTACAACCAGCCCACGGCTCAGTTCTATCACGTCACGACGGATAACCGCTTCCCCTACTACATCTACGGAGCGCAGCAGGACAACAGCACGGTGGGCATTGCCAGCGCTAGCCCGGACGGCGCCATTGACCGCCCTGACTGGTACGACGTGGGTGGCGGCGAAAGCGGCTACATCGCACCCGATCCCGCCGACCCGCAGGTTGTTTATGCCGGCTCCTATGGCGGCGAGATCACCCGCTACGACCACCGCACCGGCGAGTTGCAGAACATGAATCCGTGGCCGGTAAATCCTATCGGCTGGGGCGCGGCCGACCTCAAGCATCGCTTTCAGTGGACCGAGCCTATTGGGTTTTCTCCCCACGACCCGCACACCATGTATTTCGCCGGCGAGGTGCTGTTTAAGACCACGGACGGCGGCATGAGCTGGACCATCATCAGCCCGGACCTCACGCGCAACGACAAGAGCAAGCAGCAGTCCTCCGGCGGGCCCATCACCAAGGACAATACCGGCGTGGAGGTATACGACACCATTTTTTCGGCGGTGGAATCGCCGGTGCAGAAGGACTTGATCTGGGCGGGCAGCGATGACGGCCTGGTTCACCTGACCCAGGATGGCGGCCAGCATTGGGAGAACGTCACCCCCAAAGCGATGCCGGAGTGGGGCACAGTGAGCATGATTGAAGCTTCGCCGCGCGATGCCGGCGCCGCCTACATGGCGGTCGAGCGTCATAAGATGGACGATTTTGCGCCTTACATCTTCAAGACCACCGACTTCGGCAAGACCTGGACCACGCTAGTGAACGGTATTCCCGCCGATGACTACGTGCATGCTGTGCGCGTTGACCCGCGTCGTCCCAACCTGCTCTTCGCCGGCACCGAAAAAGGCATGTATGTCTCATTCGACGGTGGCGCCAAGTGGCAGCCTCTGCAGCTGAATCTGCCGCCCTCGCCGGTAAACGACCTGGTGCTCAAGGACAACGACCTGGTGGTTGCCACCCACGGGCGCAGCTTCTGGGTGCTGGATGACATCACGCCTCTGGAGCAATACAGCGATTCAATCCCCCAGCAGGACGTTCATCTGTTCACGCCCGCGCCCGCCGGGCACACCATATTCCGCCAATCGTTCTTCGAACTCAGCAACGTGGGTAAGAATCCGCCCGGAGGCGCCGTGATTGATTACTGGCTGAAGACCGCCATCAAGCCCGAGGAGAAGAAGAAGGATGAAGGCGAGGAGCAGGGAACTGCTGCGCCAGAAAAGCCGGCTCCCAAAGTCACACTGGAAATCCTTGATTCCGCCGGCAAGGTCATTCGCAAATTCCCGCCCAAGGAAGAACAAGCGCCCACTCCCGACGAGCCGTATAGCCGGGAGCATAAACCCGGCAAGCTCACCACTGATGCCGGCCTGAACCGCTTTGTTTGGGACCAGCGCTACGAGGGCGCTGCCAAGGTGGCGCACGCTCCTATTTGGGGCGGCGATACGCGCGGCCCTGAGGCTGTGCCCGGCCACTACCAGGCGCGCCTCACGGTGCTGGGCAAGAGCTACACGGCGCCGCTCGAGATAAAGCCCGACCTTCGTTTGAAAGTTACGCAGGAAGATCTGCAGAAACAATTTGATCTGCTCATGAAAATCCGCGCCAAGCTCAGCGATATTGACAACACCATCAACCAGATTCGCGATCTGCGCAGCCAGATCACCGACATCAACAAGCGCCTGAAAGACGACCCGCGGCAGAAGACCATCGCCGATGCCGGCAAGGCGCTGGACAAAAAGATGACCACGGTGGAAGAGGCGCTGATTCAAACCAAGTCCAAGAGCAGCCAGGACGTGCTTAACTTCCCCATTCGCCTCAACAACCAGATGGCTGCGCTGGGCGGCGTGGTGGCCAGCGCCGCCTCCGCTCCTACGCAGCAGTCTTACGAGGTGTTTGACATGCTGAGCAAGCAGGTCGACGAGCAGTTGGCGAACTGGAAGAACATCGTCTCGACTGATGTCAAATCGTATGACGACCTCGTACGGCAGCAGAACGTGCCCGCGCTGATTCTGCTGAAACCTGAAAGAGGCGACTAGAGGGACGTCGGTCGTCCTTAGCTGGTGCAACTCAGCCGGTCGCATTAGCGACCGGTTTGAAAGTAGCCCGCCACTTCAGTGGCGGGAAATGCTGAAGCTCGGGTGAAGGGCGCACATCGGATGAGCAAGGAGAGCGCAAACTACCAGCTACCCGACGACGCATCAATCTTGTCCGGCATCACAAATGTGCTTCTTGCCAAGTCGGATTTCAGCGTCCCTTCTCGGTAATACCTGCGGAGTACGTTGTTTTCCCAGTTCAGCAGATCCGCATTTTCCGCAGCGAACTCTTCCCAGGAGTGGTTACCTCCGCTGCGGGCCATGCGCTCCCGGATCAGGAAAAGAAACGCCCACGTGACTGTTTCGTTGTAGAGTCCGGGCTTACCCTTCGCCGCCGCGAATCTTGCCAGCGACGCGGAAAAGCGTTTTAGTGCTTCCAGCGCTGGATACCGGCGCAGGTAAAGGAATGCCATGCGCACGTGATCCGTGTGGTGGAAGGATTCATTGGGCAAGGTGGCATCCTCAAAACGCGCCACGAATTCGTCGTCGTTCAGGCTCATGCGGCGTTATTCCCCAGCCTTCTTTCGTGATCCGCCATACAGGCGATGACAGTTGCCGCATAGACAATCAGGGCACCAAAGCCATAGTCCCCAAGGTGAAGGTGGAGCGCCACCGCTGCGGCGAAGGTGAGCAGCAGCGTGCACCCGCCCACAAATCTGGTTGCCGGCACAAGGAACAGAATCGCTGCGACGGCCTCCAGCCACCCCAGCGCTGGCCGAATCCAGAGGGGCAAATCGGTGCGCGCGAAATGGGCGGCAGTCACCGGAGACAGAGCGAAGTGCAGGGCCTCGACGAGTACTACCACGCCCACTGCCCAGCGAAGAGCGACGATGGAGGCCGGTTGATGGTTCATCTCTTCCTGCTCTGCTTTTTACTCTGACTATTCATCTCGCGCTCTACCAGGTGATGGCTGGCTGCGGAGTCCAGGTCAAGGTTATAGAAGCGTTTCAGTTCCTTGATTCGCTGCAGGCTGGCTTCGCCGAACGGACACTTGCCATCGAAGGCGTGCAGCACGATTCCCTCCAGCAGGTCACCCAACGTCAAATCGTGGTAATCGGCGAAGGCCCGCAGCACCTTCAAAAGCCGCTTCTCCATCCGCACACCAGTTTGGACGCGTTCGACCGTGTACGCCTGATCGGAGATAGCTGGGTTTCGCATATGTTACCCAGGTACCAAGGTAACAAAAAGAGGAAGGGTGGTCAACTTAAAAGCTGCCTGTGTGAGTGGCTGGGGAGTGGCCGCGGACTAGCGGAACGCCAGCAGCCTAGTCTGGACCGATGCCAAGAATCAAGGGCGGGTCTAAGACGCTAAGAGCTAAAAG
>DATEGI010000243.1:0-5923 GCA_035280205.1 Terriglobales bacterium
GCGTTATCGAACTGATCATGGCTGAGCGGCATGGCCAGTGCCGGAACCCCCGAACGCAGCACTTGCCCGGTAGTGCCGATTCCGCCCTGGTGAACAATGGCCGCCGCCCGGGGAAAGAGCTGCGAGAAGGGCGCATAGTCAAATGCCACGATGTTTGAGGAGAGCAATTCCGCCGGTGGGCGCGGCATGTCTTTGCCTACCAGCAGCACCGCGCGCTGCCGCAGCATGCGCGCCGCCTTCGCGCTTTCCGCAAAAAAGTCTCCTGCCGCCTGCACCGCCGCCGAGCCCAGGGTAAACACAACCGGCGCCGGGCCGGCGTTCAGAAATTCTTCCAGCTGCGGAGACGGCGGATGCTCCACCTCATCACGGTCGAAGAATATGAACCCGATGGTCCGCGCCTGCCGCGGCCAGTCCGGCTGCGGCGCTGCCAGCAATGGCGAGAACAATCCCAGCACCAGAAACGGCGAGTGCTGCCCGGCAAATATCGGATTGGCGCTGGGCGCCAGCCCCAGCTCTGTTTCCAGTTGCCGGTACGGCCCCAGCCAGGCGCGAGACATGCGGTCGGCTATGCCGTAAAGCACATGATGGAAGCCTCGCCCCAGCCGGGTCACAAATTCGGGGAATGGCAGGCCGCCCAGTGCGGGTGGGTCGTAAGCCGACATGAAGCTGGCGGGCGCCAGCACCGTTGAAATCCAGGGAATGCCGCGCAGCCGAGCCAGCAGCGGCCCGGCAAATCCTACGGGGTGGGTGATGATGAGCTCCGGGTCGCCCGCCACTGCGGCCAAGTCCTGGTAGCTGTCGCGCAGGTTGGGCATCAGAATGTGGCGGAAGATGAATTCTGTTCCCTTTCGCCGGTCAAACACCTGCCGCATCAGTTCCTGATCCATCCGCGGCAACTCGGGGCGGATGCCGCGGAACGCAATCCCCTCCGCCTCGATCTTTTGCCGATAGATGGAGCTGGTGGCAATCAGCGGCTGGTGGCCGCGAAGCTGCAACTCCAGCGCTAGGCCCATGTAAGGGTGGATGTCGCCGTAAGAGCCGAAGGTGTGGATGAGGATGCGAGCCATGCGCCCCTACTCATGATAAATGGCAGGGGCGAATGTTCTTGGCTATATCCGTCGCAAATCGGCTGAAAACGTCGCCGTAGAACTTCTCGTGCTCTGCCTCGAGTCTGTACCACCCTTTCAACAGATCGGGCCCGTCTGCAAGCAAGCCCACACGGTCCACGTACTTCAGCTTGGCAGCCAGTGGAGCGTTGGGATCAGCAGGCGTTGGGGATTGGGAGTTTCTTGACCTTCTTACTCGTCATAGTGGCGCTTGCTGACCTACAGCAGTTCCCGGTTGAGCACCGGCACTTCGCGCTTGCGGCTCTGTGGGCTTGCTGCAACCGCAGCGGCTGCAGCTTTGGGTCGGCGTTCCTGAAACAGCAGCCGCCGCAGCGAGCGCAGATCATTCAGAATGCGGCCGCCCGCTTTCAGGTGCTGCGTCAGCTTCTCCAGGTTGTAGAAGACCACGCGCAGCGCCTCCAGCTGTTTAGGGTCGGCACCCCCGTTCAGGTCCGCCTGCACCGCCTGCTTGGCCTCGAGCACATTCTGATTCAGCAGCTTCAGGTATTCCTGCGCGCCTTCGATGCTGTCGAAAGGGGTCTCTGATTCGTAACTCAAAACGGAAGCCTCCCGCTTATCTTACGCTTTTGCGCCCAAAGTGGGAAAAAACGTGAGTTGCTGGCACATAGTTCATTACCGCTGGAAGCAATTTTCCTTCCTGCGACGGCGGGAAAAAATCAGAGCAGCAAGATCCGCATAGAGATGGCGCGGCCTGGTTTTGGCTGGAAATCAAAAAATGGGTTGAAACGAGAATTCCTGGTTTCGTAACTGCTGCAGACCTACAACTTCTCTGGAAGAGACCGCGCCGAATTTCGCCGATTATACACCTGTAGAGGGGAGCCGAAATGCCTTTCCCACTGTTATATTGTTGGAGGTGCGCCCCGGATTTGGAGCTGCACCGCAAGGACTGTGGAATGACTAGCTTAGATGTGGTATTCCGCTACGGCGCTCCGCCTACCGAAGGCTCCATGCGGGCGGTGGACAGCGTGCGCGAGGTTTACGGCATTCGCCGCATTCAATTCAACGGTAGAGAACATACTCTGCGCGTGGAATTTGACGCCTCAAGGCTCAACGAAAGCACCGTCGCTGGCCTGCTGCGCCGTGCTGGCATCGACGTGCGCGAAAAACTCGCCTTGGCCTGATCGCGCCACGAAACTTTTACTCTCGTTGTAAGGGAAACTTGTCAGGCTGAGGAGATCTACTTTAGCTGTCCAAGTCTTTCGGATAAAAGCAAAAGGGACGCCCAAGAAAACCTCTGGCCGAAGTTTATTCTCAAGAGCGTCCCTGTTGCGCGCCACTTCGTCTGGCCTTATCAGTAGCATCCCCGCTGCCATACCCAGCGCACTGAAAATGAATAACTTAGCCCCGAGTTCCCGGTGCGGCGAGGGTAGGTTTTACCACTGCTGGGAAAGAATTACTGTGCGCTGCAAAGATTTGCAAGTGCCCTTCCAGTCTGGGAGGATTAAGGGCTTTTTTGCACAATCTACGTACGAACCGAGCTCAGCTGCGCCTACCGGCCGAAGCGGAATCTGCAGCGGTGGTTGCGTCTTGGCGTCCCAGGTCGTTCGCTTTTCCGCAGTGGCAGCTGCAGTGGTCTATGCGATGGTGAAGGCGTCTGTAAGGTAAATCCCGATTACGTGGGTCAGTATCCTCGTATCACGAGGTTTCATTACAATCTTCCCGGCTCTCCTCCGAGAAACCTACTTGTTTCCAATCTTTGCCGTGAACAAAACTTTGAACTCGCAGGAGTCGGATAACGCAGCCGGTCCCGGCCATCCCACTCACCGCCGCCATCCCCGGCATCATCTCGCCCTGCCTCTCAATTTGTGGCGACGCGTGGGGATGGGCACCATGACTCCTGGCATTGCGCTGGAAATCAGCCAATCTGGAATCTCGGTGATCCTCCCCGAGCAGTTGAGTGTGGGTGAGAGTGTGGAATTCACGCTTCAGCTTCCTGGCGGTGAACTGCGGGCCATCGCCGTTGTGCGCAACACGGCCATGTTTCGCCACGGTCTTGAGTTTGCCTACCTGACCTCGCTGCAGCAACAGCTCGTCAAAGACACCTGCGCAGCCCTTCCCCTCTACACCGGTCCCGAGCGTTGACCACGCCGCGCGCATTAGAACGGATGCTTCCTTCAGCGGACTTCACGCGCTGTGCTGATCCAGCAGTTGTTTTCTAAGCTGCACGAAAATGCTTTCCGGAATGATTCCTTTCTCCACTACGTCATAAGCCGCCGCATAAGGGCGGTTCTGTATGATGCGCTCGGCCAACACGGGGCCAATGCCGTAAACGGAAAGCAGCTGTTGCCGTGTAGCTGTATTCAGTGTCTCTGCCGCGCTTCGTGCTACCGCCGGCGGCTTCGGCGCTGGCTGCTGCCCGGCCGCTCTGCCGCCGGCAGCCGCGTGCGGAGCTGTACTCATCTCCACTCCGCTCACTCTCTCCTGTGCTTGCTGCATGTCGTTGGCTTGCGCCCTGGGCTCGCCTGATCCTCCGTTGTTGTTTGCTTGACGGCGCACTCTGCGCGGCGCGCCGTTCCAGGTTTTCTCAAGAACTACTGCCGCTGCTACTGCTAACGCCAGACCTGCCAAGAACTTCTTCATAACTCCTCCTGCTGCTCCAGCATGGAGTGATATCTGAAACGATGCTCTCCTTGTACGCCGTTCTGTCCGGGCCCACAACATCTCACCTTCGACCTGTCCAGCAAACGCCGCCGGCTCCCGGACACATCTCACTATTCCTTTTGGAGGCTAAGACATGAAAAGGCTAGCAGCGGCTGTTCTGGTATTGCTGGTGGCGGCAACCCTGGGATTCGCGGCTTCTCCCCAGAGTGACTCGACCCAGAGCACCACCACAACCAAGACCACTACTCGTACCCATTCCAGCAGCAGCAAAGAATCTTCGGGAGCCAAGCTTGATATCAACGCGGCCAGCCAGCAGGACCTGGAAGCTTTACCTGGAATCGGGCCCGCGACTTCCGCCAAAATCGTCCAAGGCCGTCCTTATCGCGCCAAAAGCGACCTGGTGACGAAGAAAATTGTTTCCCGCTCTGAATACAACAAAATCAAGGACCAGATTGTGGCCCATCAGAAAAAATAACCGCCTGCGACGGCTACCCTCGCAGAGGGGACGGCGAAGTCCAGTCCGGCGCCCGGCCAAGGCAGGGCTGCGCGCAGTCGCTCCAGTTCATTACAATAGGCGCATGGACTCTCTGGTCATTGCCGGCCGTCAATTCCGCTCCCGCCTCATCGTGGGCACGGGCAAGTACAAATCGTTCGCCGAAACCGCGCGCGCCATTGAGGCCAGCGGCGCGGAGATGGTCACCGTCGCGGTGCGCCGCGTGAACCTGGACCGCAGCAAAGAATCGCTGCTCGACTACATTGATCCCGGCAAATACTTCCTGCTGCCCAACACCGCCGGCTGCTACACCGCGGACGATGCCATCCGCACTGCCCGCCTGGGGCGCGAAGTCGGCCTCTCCGATTGGATCAAGCTCGAGGTCATTGGCGACGAGCGCACTCTTTATCCTGACATTCAGGCCACACTCGAAGCCACCCGTGTGCTGGTGAAGGAAGGCTTCACGGTTCTTCCTTACACCTCAGATGATGTGGTGTTTGCCAAGCGTCTGCTGGACGCGGGCGCAAGCGCGGTCATGCCCCTGGGCGCTCCTATAGGCAGCGGCCTGGGCATTCAGAACCAGGCCAACATTAAGATCCTCCGCGAGATAATCACGGGTGTGCCCTTGATCGTGGACGCGGGCGTGGGCACCGCCTCCGATGCCGCCATCGCCATGGAACTCGGGGCCGATGCCGTGCTGATGAATACCGGCATCGCCGGCGCCCAGGACCCAGTCCAGATGGCGGAAGCCATGAAGCACGCCATACTGGCCGGGCGCGCCTCCCACCTGGCAGGACGCATGCCCAAGAAGCTTTACGCTACCGCCAGTTCCCCGCTGGAAGGAGTGGTGCGATAGAGCTTTGTAAAGACGAATCTTCCCGATTTGACAACGATCGCCCACCCCATAGGTCCATTACTTTCTGCACCTTCCCATGCCCCAGGCCATCTTATATGCTGACACTCAGGCCACGAAAATCAGCCCGCGGAATCCCGGCTGCTAACCCCCGCAACTTCAGGAAAGTAAGGGGCTTGCCATCCAGCAGCATGGTATACTGCGCTTAAGTTCGTGACCTGCTGGTCATGTCAACACCTCATCCTAAACAAGGATTTACGATGGTCCGTCGCGCTCGTCGCTCTCTTTTCCTGATAGCTTTTGTCATTCTCAGCTGCGGTTTCCTCGGCCTTCTCTTTGGCGAGAAGGTCGGCGCCGCCTCTTCCGGCGGCGACGGCGATATCAAAGATAGCCTGCGGACTTTCGCCGAGGTCTACAACATCGTCGAGCAGAACTATGCCGAGCCGGTGAACCCCGATAAGGCCATCTATAACGGCGCCATTCCCGGCATGCTGCACGTGCTCGACCCGCACTCTAATTTCTTCGATCCCAAGTCCTATTCCCTGCTCCGCGAAGAGCAGCGCGGCAAGTACTACGGCGTGGGCATGACCGTGGGTGAGCGCAACAACAAGGTGATTGTGATGGCGCCCTTCGCCGGCAGCCCGGCCTATCGCGCCGGTATCCGGCCGGGTGACGTGATCATCGCGGTGGACGGCAAGCCCACCGACAACTTGAGCACCGCCGAAGTGGCGGACATGCTCAAGGGCCCCAAGGGCACCACGGTGCGCATCACCGTGCTGCGCGAGGGCAGCGACAAGCCCCTGGAATTCTCCATCGTGCGTGATGAGATTCCCCGCTACAGCGTGGACC
>DATEGI010000244.1:0-10740 GCA_035280205.1 Terriglobales bacterium
TCTCTCTACCCGCTTGTACAGCTTCGGCTGAAGCTGGGCCTATTCACAACAGTTATGAGATACGTTCTGAGTACTCGGAGGTCTTCTTCCTCGCCCAGCGCAGTTTCCGTTCCTGCAGTAGCGCCCGCCAGTCCACCCGCGTGAATACGTAGATCAGGGCCAGGCACGCCAGTTGCACCACAGCGAAATACACGCTCATGTAAGTTTCTGGAGCTTCGACAGCCAGCTTGCGGGCCGCAGCCGAGCCCAGGTGTGCCCAGAAGTTATAGCCGATCAGTCGGCCTAAAAAAAATGGCAGGGTCAGCACCCGCAGCTCCAGCGTGGTCAATCCGTATGCAATGAAGAGGTAATTAGAGGGCAGCGGACTGAAGGCATAGAACAGGCTGGCCCCCGCGGTTAAGGTCTTCTTCCCTTCCAGCCTCTCCTTGATCGCGTCAATGTTCTGGCGGGTATCCTCACTCAGCAGCTTGCCGCGCACGATGCTGCGGGCAAATTTCGCCAGGATAACGCGGCCCAGCGTAGCCGCGGTCGCTCCCACCAGCGCCAGCATGGCGATGTCGTTGTCGGGAAATTTGTAGCTGAAGAAAGAAAGCGCTACCCAGGTTGGAGGCGCAAACGCAGGCAGCAGGTTCAGAGCAAACACCACCAGAAATACCAGCCAGATGCCTTCCATGGCCCACCGTCACGAGCGCGATCCCTCAGGCGCCCGCTCCCAAATGCTTATGCGTCGAACTCACAAACGAACTCGCTGCCTCGAAATCCGACATGGTGCGCGTGGGCAGCGCCACTCGCACCGCGTTCAGCACCGCCAAAAGATCTATGACCTCCTGCGCAATAGCTCCCTGCAATGCCGGCAAAAAACCGGCTGCCGCAGCAATCATTCCTACTATGCTCAGCGCCATCCCGCCCAGAGCGCTCTGCAGCGCAATCGTCCGCATGCGGTCGCTGATATGAAACAGCTCATCCACCTTGGCCAGCGACGTGGTCATAATCACTGCCCCGGCGGCTTCGGAAGTAATGTCACTGTTAGGACCAAAAGCCACTCCCACTGTTGCGGCCATGAGCGCCGGTGCGTCGTTGATGCCATCACCCAGAAAAAGCGTGCGGCCCCGCCCCGTCTCCGCCTCCACGATTGCCACCTTCTGCTCCGGAGCCTGGCTGGCATGGACCTCGGTGATGCCTACTTCGTCCGCCAGGTAGCGGACCTCCGATTCACGGTCGCCGGAAACCAGCATGACCTTCTCCACCGCGTGCTTGGGCTTCAGATGATCCACAAACGACCGGCTCTCCATGCGCGGCGCATCGTGAAAGCGGAACGTGGCGGCATAGCAGCCATCCACGAACATCAGGCACTCCAGCCCGCTCACAATCGGAGGCAGCGCCAGCTCTTGCTCCGCCACTTTGCTGCGCCCCGTAATGCGCACTAGCCGCCCCGCCACCACTCCTTCCAGCCCTTCGCCAGGGCGCTCGCTGACGTGGCTAACCGCGGCCAGCGCCAGCCTGGCGCCTTGCGCCGCTACGAAAATCGCCCCTGCCAGCGGGTGCTTGGAGTATTGCTCCAGGCTGGCCGCATCCTGCAGCACATCCTCGCTGCTGAACCCAGGCGCCGGGATCACTTCGGTCAGCGCCGGTTTGCCGTAAGTCAGCGTTCCCGTCTTGTCGAAGATCAGCGTGCGGCAGGTGGAAATCTGCTCCAGCACCGCCGGATTCTTGATAATGATGCCGTGCCGCGCCGCCAGCGAGATGGCGCCGATCACTGCCACCGGAATGGAAATCAACAGCGGACATGGAGTGGCAATTACCACCACCGCCAGAAAGCGCATAGGCTCGCCTGTCGCCGCCCATGCCGCTCCTGCCACCGCCACCGCGATAGGTGTATACCAGGCCCCCAGCATGTCGCCCAGGCGCCGCAACCGCGGACGCTTCTGTTCCGTTTCCTGCATCACGCGCATGATCTTCGCGTAGCGCGAATCCACTGGCAGCGCTTCCGCCTGGATGGTCAGCGCAGTATCGCCATTGATGGCCCCTGACAGTACCTTCGAGCCCGGCGTCTTCGACATCTCGTAAGGCTCGCCCGTCAGATACGATTCGTCCATCACCCCGTGCCCTTCCACCACCGCTCCGTCCACCGGGCAGATCTCATGCGGAAACACCACCAGCAGGTCGCCTACGGCAATTTCCTGCAGATCGGCATCCACGAGCGCTCCCTCCCTCTTGCGGTGCGCCACTTGCGGCATGCGTTTGGCCAGCGCGTCCAGCACCGACGACGCGCGCCGGGTGGCGAACTGCTCCAGCGCTGCCCCGCCGGAAAGCATGAGCACAATAATGGAGCCCACCAGGTACTGCCCCAGAAGCACGGAGCTGAGGATGGAAATTCCCGCCAGCAGGTCGGAGCCGAATTCCGCTCTCAGCAAGCGCCGAGTCAGCCCGATCAGCAATGGCACGCCGCCAACAGCAAGCGTGAGATAGAGCGGCAGGTTGTAGACTTGCGCCCCCACGCCTGCCAGATAGTGCAGCGCAAAATGTCCCACTATCCCCGCAGTCGCCAACACGGCGATGTAGGTTTCCCGAAAACGCGAGGCCGATGTGGAAGCCGCCGATGGCCCTGAAGGTGATGAGGGTGTCCTTGAACCGTGCTTCTTCTCATCTGCCTGGTGTCGTCCCGGGGGCAGCCCCATGGCCGCACCACGCCGCCCGCCAGGTTCCAACTGAGTCTCTTGCCTCCAAACCGGCATCAACGTATCGTCTCTTCGCTGCGGCAGGCTGAGCCTCCCCACCATGGACGCCCTCCACCAGAATGTACGCTTTTCACCCGCCCGCCTCAGTGATAACCGTCACTTCCGTAACCGCCCATCGTAGGTTCCTTTCCGGCTTGATTCCCGTTCAAACACGGTGGCGACCTAAAGCGTTTGTCGTGCACATGTGGGACTCACCTCCGCCCCTCGTTGGAACCTTTGTATCAGGGCATGACTTCAGTCGTGCGGAGCAGAGCTGCTGGGATTCCGGCTTCAGACCGCTGTGCCTAAAGGCGAGTTTGCCACCGGTCGTTCCAGGGCACGGCTTGAAGTTCTTTCCATGAGCGCAGTACAACCTGCCCTCACTTCCCAGTCTGGCTCGGTGCATCTTCCGAGGACGTCCGTGTTTTGGCCCGAGTGAACTGCCACACAGAGTCCGCTTCTCGCCCTGTGCCGGCGCCGCCTTGGCACCACTCGAATAGGCCATAACTTTCGTAACTTTTCCCTCCCCCTACCCCGTTGTAAGCTCCACCTATCCCAGCTTGTGGTCTGGAGCGCGCTACCCCCAGCTGCCTCCACGGTGGAGAAGAGCGTGTCCAAAGATGTCAGGCCACATTCGGCGGTAGCGGAAGCAGAACACTCGGCGCGGCATTCAGCCCGCTTTAGTGACATGCAGAGCGCTGCCCGCTTTCCTCTGCAGTTGCCGGTGGAATTTCACAGCCCCCAGGGCGACCACGCCGGCCAGACCCGCAACATTTCAGCCAACGGCGTCCTCTTCCAAACCGATGAAGAAGTCCCCATCGGCGCCGCCGTGGAATTCAGCATCTGCATGCCCGCCCAGGTACTGGGAACAACCAGCAGCGTGGTGGTGAACTGCCGCGGCCGCGCCGTGCGCTGTTTTCAGGAGAACCAGAGCTACTGGGTGGGCGTGGTCATTGACGAGTACGGTTTAGAGCGCGTGGGCGCGAGGAAACAATAGGCATCATGGCCAGCAGCTCGGTCCAACTTCAGAGCGATAGCGAGAACGCGCAGAACGGCCAGGACAAGGCGTTCACCCGCCTGATTGTGGCCGATAGCCAGACCATATTCCGCGTCGGCCTGCGCAAAATTTTTGCCCTGGAAGACGACATTCGCGTGGTCGGCCAGGCCGAAAGCTACGGCCAGACCATTTCCGCCCTCGCCAAGTTCAGCGCTGACGTCATTCTTTTTGAGACCGCTCTGGCCGCCGAACCCGCGGAAGCTGTCAGCGAGTTGCTGCGCCGCGCTCCCAACTGCAAGCTCATCGTGCTTACCGCAGGCGCCAGCCAGGACGAAGTTCTGGAACTTTTCCGCCGCGGCGCTCATGGCATTATTGACCGCTCCATCCCGCCGGAAACCCTGGTAGCCTGCATTCACAAGGTGGCCAAGGGCGATATCTGGCTAGATGAGCAGGCGGTGAACTGGGTGTTGCATGCCTTCCGCACCCAGGCCACCCGCCCCATCGCCCCGGCCGCCAAGGTCCACCTGACGCAGAAGGAAATGATGATTGTGGCCTGCGTCGCCCAGGGCATGAAGAACAAGGAAATCGCGGTGCGGGTGAACACCACCGAACAGGTGGTCAAAAATTACCTGCGCAAGGTGTACGACAAACTGGGCGTATCAGACCGTCTTGAACTGGCGCTTTACTGCCTGCACCATCGGCTGCTGGACAATACCGATGCGGTGCCGCCGCTGCCTGTGGCTGCTCCGGCCGCGCCTGCCAACGCCGCTCCTGCCCAGGAAAAAGAAGCAGAGTCCGATCCCGTGGATCCTATTACCCCCGTTAAAGTGTAACTTCCGTCTGCGCTCCACGGTTCCGCGAGTTCAGGAACACTTACATTCTCCAGCTGTCATCCCGAGCCAAGCCTCGGTTTCATTCCAGGTCCCTGCTGCTTCTCCTGGCAGTCGGTTGCAACTCAACTGCTAATTACCCACCTCGTATCCAGCCACCACAAACCGGTGCTGCCGGCTGCCAACCTTGTCGCCGCTCACGTCTTTAACCACCAAGTCCAGCCAGTATTCTCCCGGCGACAATCGGAGGACCTTCCGGTAACTCGTGGGATTTTGCGGCGAAACTGCAACTCCCGCTGGATACTCCACCCTGACTGTGTCTTCGAAGGTGTCCGCAACGCGCTCGGTCGATGTCACCGCTCGTCCGAAAATCTGCAGGGTAGCTCGCTCAACTCCTTCGCTGCTGGTAAAGGTAAGGTCGCGATTCCGAACCTGAACCGTGATCGGCACCAGCACAGTGTAGTCCGTGAGCTTAAGAAAATCGGTCTGCACCAGAAACGGCACCTGATTGAGCCAGATCTTATGAGTGGCAATCTGCTCTAACTCCTTGAACCTGACCTGTGGCGGACTAGCCGGTTTAACAATCACAGTCAGGCCTGGCGGTGCGGGCGCCTGCTCGTAGAGGGGCGGCCAACCTGAGGTGTTCCTATAGTCGCCACACCTGCAGTAATCCACGAAGCGGAAAGACAGGTCACGCCCATACTGATAGCCGCGGTAGCGCCATATCTGGTAGGGGGGACCAGAGTTTGCGTCTCCACTCCCGGCTTCAGGCGCCCCTGAACTTGCAGGGTGAGACTCAATCTCGTCTGGAGGCCCCAACACGATGTACACTCTGCCGCGATCGCTGGCCCAACCTTCTACTGTCCCTGCCCCAAAATGCTCGTTGGCATATGCGAAGCGCCGGTAGTGCTCTTCCTTGAATTCGTTCTCCAGGGTCTCCGGCGTGGGGTCGCGGCGTGCCCAGAATTGCTCGATGAACTCCTCTTTTTCTTCGGCGGTCTGCAGCTTGGAAAATGCATCTCGCTCTTCAGGCGCAATTATCCAGCGCACATCCTCGTCGACCCATTTTTGGAAAGCGGGTTTATCGTTGACCGTTTTTCTCTGCTGCTCGACGCGAGTAGTGGAGCGCCTATCGGCCGGGCTTTTCGGACGAGATGCTTGCGTTTGAGCTTGGGCGGCAAGCATCTGGCCGCAAAGAAGGCACAACAACAGAAGAGCGGCTGGAAATCGCATGGCAGATCTCCATTTGTAAAGAAAAAGCCTGGTCCGCTTCTGCAATGGTAGTTCGTTCCTTACCGCAAAACAATGCGGCGCCCAATTGGGATCCTTACTCGCGCGTCTGCAACACTGCCCTGGCTGGGAGAATAATGCCGCTTTGCCCCTCCCAACTCACCTGTTCAACCCGCCCCACAAGGAACACCCAGGAGCATCCGCCAATCATCAAGACGCTCGCGACAATGGCGAAGGGGCCCAGAAAGCTTCCCGTTCTGTCCACAATGAATCCACTCAGCGCCGGAGTGATGACACCGGCGAAGTTGGCCATGCCGTTCTGCAGTCCAGTCCACCTTCCCGCTGCTTCCGGCCCGGCAAGCGTCTGGCTGAATGCGAAGTTGCCGGAGGCGAGAGCGCCGGCTCCCAGGCCTGCAACCATCAGCCAGGCAAGGTATGTCTGGCCCGCGGCCAGCGCGCACCCTGACATCCCAGTTGCTGCCAGCGTGGCTCCGACGGCCATAGCCCCCTTCCGCACCAGTGTTGGCGTTTGTCCATTGCGGATCCAGGCATCCGCCACCCACCCGGTCATCATGGCCGAAATCGCCTCCAGCAGGTAGTAGATGCCGGCTGTTTTCGCCATCACAGGCAATGTAAGGTGACGCACGTGTACCAGATAGTAGGGTAGCCAGGTGACCATGAAATACAGGTGGTAGTTGGAGGCGAAGTGTCCTCCCGAGACACCCCAGAAGGATCGCTGCCGCAAAATCTCCCCAAAACCAGGGGACCCGGTGCTGACGGGAGGAGTCACGCCTGGGCCTCGCGGCCTCCACTTCGCCCATGCGGGCAGCCACAGCAGGCTGATCAACCCAATTCCGATGAACACTGGCCGCCAGCCGTATTTTGCTATCAGCAGCCCAGCGCCCAGCGCGCCCACCGCGTTGCCGCACCTCAACCCCGACGTGACCACGCCGTTGGCAAAGCCTCTTCCCTCCTCCATCACGTGGCACGCAAGGATTTTGGAGCAGGCGGGAAAGGCCACCGATTCTCCTATCCCTAAGAGCAACCGCAGCATGATCAGTAGCGTGAACCCCTGCACCAACCCTGTTGCCGTGGTGGCCACCGACCATATCAGGTATCCCGCCGCAATCACCACGACGACGTTGAACCGGTCCACCAGCCAGCCGCTCACGAACTGCATGGCGGTGTAGGTCCAGAAAAATGCCGACAGAAGAATGCCCAGCTGGGTGGCGGAAATGTGCAGCTCCTCTTTCAGCAGAGGAGCCGCAACCGAAAGATTGCCGCGGTCTACGTAGTTGACCAGAATGCAGAGGAACAGGAGCGTCAGCGCGGGCGCAAACGGGCCGAATCTACGCGGGCGATCTGGCGTGCCAGCCATAAAAGTCTGCGGCAGTCTGCTCCCGCTCTCGGCGCTTGGCAAGCGAATTCTTGACGCGCTCTCATGTCGCTTGAGCGCGTCCATGCGGAGCGAAAAGGAATGAGTCGAGCTGCCTGGCTGTGGCGCGCCTTCCCCCGACCGCGCTAAGCTTGTGCAGTGCGGGTTCGAGGAGGGCGGCGATGACTTCCAAAATGGCCCAGCTGCTGGATGACATTCAGGAATTGGATATCACGGTCACAGGAAGAAAGTCGGGCAAAAACATTTCCTTCCCGGTGTGGTTCGTCCGCCAGCAGGACCGCCTTTACCTGCTGCCAGTGCGCGGCTCGGACACGCAGTGGTATCGCAACGTGCTGCAGACGCCGGTGCTTACCATTGCTGCCGGTGGCACGTCGGCCGGCGTAAAAGCTAAGTTCATCAATGACCCCAAGCGGGTCAACAATATCGCCGACCAGTTCCGCAAGAAGTACGGCGCCGGCGAAGTAAAGAAGTATTACTCAAAGTTCGATGTAGCTCTGGAAATAGAGCTGCCGCAGGAAGCGGCGGCGTGATGAGATTTCCGCCCCGTCCTAAGCTACATGCCCGCGGCACTGATCTGCTTAAAAAGCCCGGCGAATGAGCCGCCGGGTGCCCAGAAGTAACAGCCATACGGCAACGCTCCAGCACGCCCAACTGAGAAAGACGGCGAAAAAGAAGCCGAGGGCGCCTTCCCCTTCATGCAAATCTATGGACATAAAGCGGCTGACCAGCCACCCTGGACCATCCACCATCCAGTTTAGAGAATCAATTTTGAAGGCAGCGTCGACCAAGGCTACGCCTGCCACGCCGCTGAAAACGGCGAGGAGAACTCTGGCCGGCGTGGACGTCGACGAACCTGGCATCCCTTGTTAGGGCCCGACGATAGCGCCCGTTAATCCTTTTCTTCTTTGCCGTGGAGCTGCTGCGAGAGGTAGTTCTCGATGCCCATCTCGTCAATGGCGTGGAGCTGGCCTTCCAGCCAGTCAATGTGGTGCTCTTCATCGGACAAAATCTTGTTGAGCAGCTCGCGGGAGCCGTTGTCGCCGGCGGCAACGCACAGTTTGATGCCTTCGTTCAAGCGCTTCACCGCGTCGTACTCCAGTTCCAGGTCGTTCTGCAGTTGCTGCTTGACGCTGTCGCCGATATTGATTTTGAAGTAGTCGCTCATATTGGGTGTACCGTCGAGATAGAGGATGCGTTCAATCAGCACTTCGGCATGGCCCATCTCCTCGATGGACTCTTTCTTGGCCAGGCCGGCCAGCTTGTAGTAGCCCCAGTTTTCGCACATTTCAGCGTGCAGAAAATACTGGTTGATGGCGGTGAGCTCCGCCTTCAGCACCTGCTGCAGCACAGCGATGACTTTAGGATCGCCTTTCACGTTCCGCCTCCTGGTTTAGGGCAGCACACCCAAGCGTCCAAATATATCACTCGCCCATATTTGATAGCAGGTGAAGACCGTCAGATCACACCTGTGTGGAAGCGGGGCTTTGCCCCGCCTGGATGGAGCGGAGCTCCGTCCCCACACAGCCCTACTTCGCCTGGTAGCTGACCCGCCAAATAGAATTGGAGCCGTCGTCGCTCACCAGCAGCGAACCGTCGGGCGCCACGGTCACGCCCACTGGGCGGCCCCAGGCATCGCCGTTAGGCAGCACGAAGCCGGTGAGGAAGTCCTGGTATTCACCGGTGGCGTGCCCGGTCTGGTGCAGCGGGATGCGGATCACTTCGTATCCCGCGCGGGGCGCGCGGTTCCAGGAGCCGTGCTCGGCAGCAAAAATGTCGCCGCCATACTGCGCCGGAAACTGCTTGCCGGTATAAAACGCGGGCTCCAGCGAAGCGCTGTGCGCCTGGATTAGCACGTCGGGGGTAATGACCTTGCTCTTCAATTCCGGGTGCTTGCCCTTCAGGCGCGGGTCCTGATTGCCGCCCATGTACCACCAGGGCCAGCCGTAGAAGCCGCCTTCCTGCACGTGCGTGATGTAGTCGGGCACCAGGTTATTGCCCAGCGCGTCGCGCTCGTTCACCGAGCACCACAGCTCGCCGGTCTTGGGATTGACCGCCAGGCCGCCGCCGGGATTGCGAATGCCATAAGCGTACACGTGCATGCCGGAACCGTCGGGATTGAACTGCAGGATGTTCGCGCGGTACTTCTCTCCCGGATGGGTGTCAGAATCGTCCACATTGGAGCGCGAGCCCACGCCCACGAACATTTTCTTGCCATCCTGCGAGAACTGGATGTCGCGCGTCCAGTGCCCGCCTCCCGCGGGCAGATTGGCAATGTGCTGCGGCTTGCCCGTGGCTTTCATGTCGCCGTTGTGATATGGGAAACGCAGCACCGCGTCCGTTTGCCCGACATACACCCACTGCGGGTTGGGGCCGGGCGGATAGAAGTTGATTCCGTAAGGCTGATTCAATCCGCTGGCGAATACGGACATCTCCTCTGGCCTTCCGTCTTTGGTGATGCCGCGAAACACGCGGATATCGCCAGCCTCGCTCTCGGCCACGAAAATGTCGCCGTTGGGCGCGCTACGGAGTAGCCGCGGGTTGTTGAGCCCAGTGGCGTAGAGCTCGACCTTAAAACCGGCAGGCGCCTGCGGCCACACGTTGGCGGGGCGGGCCACAACGTCCGGCCCGTTGTCAGCCGAGGGCGTGGCGTAAGGAGCAGGCAGGTCCTGCAACGTGATCTTGCGCACCTTGCCCGGCTGCTCGTAACGGAAGTCAGTGAATGGCGGCTTGGGCGGCGGGTCTTTGATCGTGCTGTTCATAGCGGTCACCGGCGCCGCCGGCCGGCTCTCCGCCTCCCGCGTAACCGGCGACCCCAGTGACTTCACATAAGTAACGATTTCCCATCGCTCCTTCCTCGGCACCTTAACCCACGACGGCATGCCATTCTGCGGGCTGCCCTTGGTCACGAACCAGAACACTTCGCCCGGGCTCACCGTTTCCATGGCACCGTCTACCAGCGAAGGAATGTTTCCCGAGCCCTCGGCGTTCTCGCCGTGACAGCGGGCGCAGTAATGATGAAAGAGTTCGTGGCCGGTGGTGAGAACCTGCTTGTCGGCGGTATAGGGATCTTTCAGCCGCTTGGCCGAGGCCGGAGCGTCGTAGAAATTCTTATTTTGGGCAACTAGGGAAGGAATTACGAAAACTGCCAGCGTGAAAGCTGTGAGGGAAGCCAGCGCCACGCGCGTACCTGTCTTCAATTTTTCCTCCAGGGCGAGGGTGCGCCCAACAAATATTTTGGATGCCATAGCCAAAGAAGAGATTCGCCAGGACAGAAGCGTAAAAATACCGGAAAGCGGGGAAAAGGGGAAGCTGAGCGCGCGGGCGCGGAACCACGCACGCTCAGGTGGCAGCAAGCTTCAAATCAGCGTTTCGAGTCGCCCACAGCCCGCGGCGGCAGCGGCTCCATCACCTGTGCCGGCGGCGGAACTGCCACGTGCTCCTGGGCCTGGTAGCTGGACACAATGCGCGCGTGCGAAATCGCCAGCGACGCCGCAGACATGTTATTGGGGTGCCGTGTCTCCAGCGCTCCGTAGCGGAAGCCGGTGGCAATCACCGTGATCTTGATCTGCT
>DATEGI010000245.1:0-2370 GCA_035280205.1 Terriglobales bacterium
TTTCTTTCTGGGCCGCTGGATTAAGCATGGTGGCTTTTGGCCCGACCCGAAACTGCGCCTTTTCCGGCGCGGGGCGGCGCAGTTTGAGAATCGCGCCGTCCATGAAGACGCACGAACCCGCGGACAGACTGCCACCCTATACGCGGGCTACATCCTCCACCACTCCTACCCCACGCTCAGCGATCACATCGAGCACATGAACCGCTACTCCTCGCTGGGAGCGGAGATGGCCGGCCCTCGCGGCTTCAGCCTGGTCAACATCGTGCTGCGGCCGCTGGCCACTTTCGTCTACAACTATTTCTTCCGCCTCGGCTTTCTCGACGGCCGCGAAGGTCTGCTGCTGCACCTATACCACGCGGTGTACGTGTCGTGGAAGTACGCCAAGGCGTGGGAATTGAAGAAGAGGAGTCAGTAGTCAGGAGTCAGTAGTCAGGAGTCAGTAGTCAGGAGTCGGCAGGTTTCCTGGAGGTCATGAGCGGCATACTCGTTTTGGCGTCATTCTGAGGGGCTTTTAAGCCCCGAAGAATCTCGCGTGCAGGGCCGTGTATACGGAGGAGTGCAATAGATTTTCAAGAAGGTCCTGCTGAGCGCGCCGTCCGATTTGCTCGCGAATCGAACGGCGGAGTCGAACGACCTTGCGCCTGCTTTGTCCGGGCGAAACGCAAGGTGCTTCGACTTGCCGTTCGCGCTGCGCGCGACGGCTCGCTCAGCATGACATTCCTAAATTCTTCGGCGGAATAGAAATCCACCTTCCTTTGCTGTCACTGCCTAGTGACTCGCGAGTTCCGAGTCCCGACTCCAACTCCCGACTACTGACCGCCGACTCCCGGTTTTTATGGTCTTGTACCCCGCCCCGCGCATCTCTATCATTTAGGAGCGCAGATGGCACCTGAGAATCATAAAACCGCCAAAACAGTAGCCGAATCCCCCATCCAGGATGTTTTCGAAGGCCGCCGTCCCTCGGAAGGCGAGAAGGAGTGGGCGGAGCACACCCTGGCCCCCGCTCTGGAAAAGGCCCCGGAAAAGGCTATCGGCGCCCCCACCGGCATCAATGTGGATGAGCACGGCCATGCCCGTTTTACGACGGTTTCCGGCGTGCCTGTGCGCCGCCTCTACACCCGCGCCGACCTGCCGGAAGACTGGTCCTACGAAAAATATCTCGGCTATCCCGGGAAGGAGCCGTTCACCCGGGGCATTCACGCCTCAGGCTATAGGGGCAAGCTGTGGACGATGCGCCAGTTCTCCGGCTTCGCTTCCCCGGAAGAAACCAACTTACGCTACAAGTACCTGCTGGAGCACGGCGGCAGCGGGCTTTCTGTGGCCTTCGACCTGCCCACGCTAATGGGCTACGACTCAGACCATCCCTTCAGCGAAGGCGAAGTGGGCAAGTGCGGCGTGGCCATTGATTCGCTGGAGGACATGGAAACCCTTTTTTCCGGCATTGACCTGGAGAAGACCACGGTTTCCATGACTATCAACTCGCCCGCTTCGGTGCTGTGGGCCATGTACCTGGTGGTGGCGGAAAAGCAAGGCGCCGACTGGAAGAAAATTTCCGGCACCATCCAGAACGACATTCTCAAGGAATACATCGCGCAGAAGGAATACATTTACCCGCCCGCGCCCAGCATGCGCCTGGTGGTGGACACCTTCGAGTTCGGCTCCCGCTTTACGCCCCGCTTCAACACCATTTCCATCAGCGGTTACCACATTCGCGAGGCCGGCTCCACCGCCCTGCAGGAACTGGCGTTTACTCTTTATGACGGTGTGGAGTACGTGGAATGGGCACTGCGCCGCGGGCTGGCTGTGGATGAATTCGGACCGCGGCTCAGTTTCTTCTTCAACGCCCACAATGACTTTTTCGAGGAAATTGCCAAGTACCGCGCCGCGCGCAAAATCTGGCACCAGGTGATGAAGGAGCGCTTCCACGCGCGCAACCAGCGCACCTGGCTGATGCGCTTCCACACCCAGACGGCCGGCGTCTCGCTGCCGGCGCAGCAGCCCATGAACAACATCGCCCGCGTAGCCCTGCAGGCGCTGGCGGCGGTGCTGGGTGGCACGCAGTCGCTGCACACCGACTCCTACGACGAGGCACTGGCTCTCCCGACGGAGCAGGCCGCGGGCATCGCCTTGCGCACGCAGCAGATCATTGCTTACGAATCCGGTGTGGCCCAGACCGTGGATCCGCTGGGCGGCTCCTATTTCCTGGAGCGCATGACGCTAGATATGGAGAAGGGCGCCTTCGATTATTTCCAGAAGCTGGATGCCATGGGCGGCATGGTCAGCGCCATCGAACGCGGCTATCCGCAGAAGGAAATCGCCGAATCGTCATACCAGTACCAGCGCGCGGTGGAGGCCAAGGAAAAGGTCATT
>DATEGI010000246.1:0-73189 GCA_035280205.1 Terriglobales bacterium
TGATGAGATTCTCTGGCGCGGTAAAAAATGGCGGCGGGCCTCAGACCGGCGTGGCAGGTGTCACCTTCTTGCTTTACAAAGATCAAGAGGGCGGCGCCCCACTGTGGATTGAAACGCAGAATGTGAAACTCGATTCTGCAGGACATTACATTGCCTTTATCGGTTCGACAAAAACCGACGGCTTGCCCATCGAGTTGTTTTCCTCGGGCGAAGCCCGCTGGCTCGGTGTGCAAGTCGAGGGACAACCAGAGCAGCCGCGTGTGCTGTTACTGAGTGTGCCTTATGCTTTGAAGGCCGCTGACGCGGAAACCCTGGGTGGTAAACCGGCTTCGGCGTTCTCGTTAGCTGTGCCTGCGGAACCCGAATCGACGTCCACGACTGCTACCGGAGCCAAACCCAGTTCAGAACAAGTCACTGCAAACAGCAAAAGCATGGGGACGGCAGGTTTTATCGCCAGATGGACGAGCAATAAGACGCTCGGAAACGGTATTTTGTTCTTCCAGGACGCATCGGGGCGCGTGGGGATTGGTACGACGACGCCTCTTTCACTATTGCATGTAAACGGAATTGCACAGGTGGGACCGGGCACGCCAACTCCCACATCGATGCTCAACGTGGCTTCCAGTTCGCCCAGTGTAACGGGCCTGAGCGCGACCGGATTCACCGGACCGACCAGCACTGCTGGCATGGTTGTGGTCGGAGGTGAAAGCAAGACCCCAGCGGGTACGGGTGCTAATGGACTGTTTGCGACTGGCGGCATTGGCGACGGCCCTGGTGGCACTGGCGGCACTGCTATAGTCGCTAACGGCGGGCCAGGTGTTGGTCCAGTCGGCACAGGTGGTGCGGGAATAATTGCCCACGGCGCTGATGGCCAAGGCCCCTCGGGGTCAGGAGGAGATGGAGTGGTGGGCATTGGCGGCGCGAGTTTCTCTTCTGGCGTATTTGGAATTGGTAACAGTTTCGACGATACTGGCGTTACAGGGATGGCCCCAGGAATTGGCGTTCATGGGGAGTCGACAGAAACAACCGGTGTTGGCGTTTTTGGGGTTGCGACCGAAGCAGGCGGTGTTGGAGTTGTGGGCTCAGCAGTTCCTGGGTCCTATGCAGGTGAATTTAACGGAGACCTAAATGTGACCGGTGCGATCTTCGCCGGTACAAAAGATTTCCGAATCGATCATCCGCTCGACCCCGCCAACAAGTACCTGTTGCATGCTTCCGTGGAATCTTCAGAGATGATGGATGTGTACAGCGGAAATACAACCTTGGATGGACGAGGGCAAGCGACGGTGCGATTGCCGCAGTGGTTCGAGGTGGTCAACACAGATTTTCGATATCAACTCACTTCTGTTGGAGTTCCGAGCCCAGGCCTGTACGTTGCCAAGGAAATTGCGAATCATCAATTCACTATCGCTGGCGGCTCGCCTGGCGGCAAAGTCTCATGGCAAATAAGCGCAGTACGGAACGATCCGTATGCAAAAGCCAACCCCCTGGTCGTCGAGCAAGCGAAGCGACTCCGAGAACGCGGTTACTACATTCATCCTGCGTTGTATGGCGCTACGGCGGAGAAAAGCATTGAGTGGGCACGGCATCCATACGCCATGCGCAAAATGAAGGAATTCAAAACGAAGCAATCCAGCATGAAGGGGGCCAGTGGCCACGCGAAGTAGGTTTTGGGCCAAAGCGGGCATGCAAACCGGAAGCAAAACCCACGATGAGTTGAAATTATTCCGAGGACACAGGAGTCAGGCCTCAGGGGTAGAGGCAGCGACCCGCCCTCGGCTCGCGGCAATTCGCGGGTGAGAGAGGCACTCAACATGAGCCTTGATGAGAGAAAGTGAGTGGCCGGTGTTGCAACGCAAGGTCCCTCGACTCGTTTTGGCCTCGCAAGCTCGGCGTCGGGTTCGCTCGGATGATATGGTGAGAACATTCCTGCTCGATGGAGAACTTGCTGCAAGGCCCAAGCCGACCTCTAACTCCTGAGCCCTGACATCTGACTACTGTACGGGGGCACGAATGGCTTCGCCAGGAGTGACTCCCTCCGCCAGCTTGCCAGCGTTTACCACGGGCACGCCGCCCACGAACACATACTCGATCCCTTCCGAGTAGGCGATCTTCTCGTAGGTAGCCTTATCTATGACGCGCTCGGGGTCGAAGATGGTCAAATCGGCGTCGGCGCCCACCTTCACCCGGCCCTTGTTCTGCATCATGGGAGCTCGCGCCTGGAGTCGCTGGGCGGGCATGAGGGTCATCTTGCGTAAAGCCTCCATGAGCGAAAGAGCATGCTGCTGGCGCACGTAGTAGCCCAGCACATGGGCGTAAGTTCCGGCGCCGCGGGGATGGCCTTTGCCGTTCAGGATGAGCCCGTCGCTGGCGATCATGGTCAGGGGACTGGAAACCGCCAACTGCGCGATTTCCGCAGGAATGGAATGAATGATCACCATGCCGCCCTGCTTGCGATACTTCTCGAAGGTCTCCTGGGTCAGACGCTCTCCCGTCTCTACCCACTGCAGATCCTTATAGGTAATTCCCTCCCTTTGCTGCCAGCCAGGACCGAAAAGCGCCGAGCCCAGGTCGGTCATGGCGGCAGTGTAGGGGTAGCACTCGGTGGTCACGTCCAGCCCATGCTGGCGCGCGCCCTCGATAGTCGCTAGCATCTGCGGTGTGGAATGCAGGCCGGTGCTGGAAATGTGCACCACATGCAGAGGCGCGCCGGTCACCTCAGCGGCAGCAAGGGCCTCCTCCAGCGATGCCATGGGGCTGTCTGGCGTGTTGCCGCCACGCAGATGGACGAAGGCCGGGGCGTGGTACTCGGTCGCAGCGGAAAACATCTGGATGATCTCCCAGCGGGTGGCTGCGGGAACGTAGCCGATGCCGAAGCCGACGCCCAAGGCGCCGCGCGCCAGCCCGTGTTCGAGGTCGCGTTGCATTTCTGCAATCTGCTCGGAAGTGGCGACGGTGGTTGCGGCCGTGTCGTGGGGCAGGAAGGTGCCCGAATCGTGCATCAGCCGCATCCGGGTAGGGACGTGGCCAATCGTAGCGCCATAGTTGATGAGCGTCTTGCCCTGGCGCTCGGTGTACCACTGGTCAATGTCGGCCACGCCAATTTCCAGTTCCAGCGCGGTGGTGACTCCATCCATGGCTTTGTAGCGGTAGTTTTCCGCATCCTGGCCGTGCGAGTGCAGGTCAATGAAGCCGGGAGCCACCGCCAGGCCGCGCGCCTCAATCGTCTTCCTGCCGCGAATCTCCGCCTCGGTAATGGCGGCGATGCGGTTGCCGTTGACGCCCACGTTGCGCGCCGCATCCAGGCCGGATTCTGGATCCATGACGCGGCCGTGGAGAATGACGATATCAAAAGTCTGGTCAGCGGATTGCGATTGGCTGAATGCTGAGATTGCAACCACGAAAGTGATGGCGATCAGGAGGATGCGTTTCATGATGGTTGGTTGTGGAGAGGCATTGTGCGCCAGCCAGCGAGAGAAAGGCAAAGGATTTTGAAGGGTCCCTGGGCTCGCGCTCCCACCCTGCGCTTGGTCGCGCTCGCTTGGGAGTCCATCATATTGCTTGCTGATGCGGCATCGCTAAAACCGCACCGCCGGTGATGCATATCACACATCCCCGTGATGTCGTGGATCCGGCGCCTTTGGCCGGCCCAGGAAGTGTGACGCATGACCGTGACGGCGAAGGCAAATGGCGCTAGCCTGAGAATGGGAGCGTGAGAAATGTGCCTGGCGATTCCGGGCCGGATCCTAGAAATCAGCATGGTCGAGGGAGTGCGCGTCGGCCGCGTCGAGTTCGGCGGCATTGTGCGCCCGGCCTGCCTCGACTTCGTGCCCCAAGCCGAGGTCGGCGATTACGTGATGGTGCACGTGGGCTTTGCCATAAGCCGCGTGGACCGGCAGGAAGCTGAACGC
The DNA here is from genome assembly GCA_035280205.1 of Terriglobales bacterium. Classification (GTDB taxonomy): domain Bacteria; phylum Acidobacteriota; class Terriglobia; order Terriglobales; family Acidobacteriaceae; genus JAICWP01. Next base: position 3,912 of record DATEGI010000246.1, read on the forward strand.
ACTTACCAGACGCTGAAGAGCGCGGGCATGTTGGAGGGGGAGCTCTCGCCAGAAGCAAGTTGAGGCGGCGCTGCCGGGGCCATCAGCCCCGCATTTTCAGGTATTTCGACGGACATCACCAGTCTTTGTGACCCGAGTCACCGCCAGTTGTGTCCAGCGAAATTAAAGTGAAGGCAGGAGGTGGACCGCGCGCAAGTAGCGGCAGATCCTCCGCTCCGCGGCCAGCTCCCCCAAGCCATGAAATACGTGGACGAATACCGCGACCAGCATATCGCCCAGACACTTGCCGGGAAAATTGCGCACTGCGCCACGCGCGACTGGGTGCTTATGGAGATTTGCGGCGGCCAAACCCACACCATCATGCGCTACGGCCTGGACGAGCTGCTGCCAACCTGCATTCACTTGGTGCACGGCCCCGGCTGTCCTGTTTGTGTTACGCCCCTGGAGACAGTTGATAAGGCTATTGAGCTGGCTTCGCGGCCAGAAGTCACGCTGGTTTCCTACGGCGACATGCTGCGGGTCCCTGGGTCACGCTCTGACCTGTTCCACGTTAAAGCAGCGGGGGGCGATGTGCGGGTTGTCTATTCACCCATGGACGCGGTGAAAATTGCCGCCGCCGAACCGCAGCGCAAAGTTGTGTTCTTCGCCGTAGGGTTTGAAACCACCGCTCCCGCCAACGCCATGGCGGTGTGGCAGGCGCGGCGGCTGGGTCTGGAAAACTTCTTCCTGCTGGTTTCGCACGTGCTGGTTCCTCCCGCCATCCGCCTTCTGCTGCGTTCGCCGGAGAACCGAGTGCAGGGATTCATCGCCCCCGGGCATGTCTGCGCTGTCATGGGCTACCGGCAATACGACCAGCTGGCGCGGGAATTCCATGTGCCCATCGTGGTGGGCGGTTTCGAGCCAGTGGACCTTCTGGAAGCGATTTCCATGCTGGTGGCGCAACTCGAGGCCGGGCGGGCGGTGGCTGAGAACCAGTACGCGCGCTCGGTGAGTTATCGCGGCAATTTGGCCGCACAGCAGATTGTGGAGCTGGTTTTCGAGGTGTGCAACCGCAAGTGGCGCGGGATCGGAGCCATTCCCCAAAGTGGGCTCCGATTGCGGCCGGTGTTCGCGGCGCACGACGCGGAAAAAGTGTTCGGGCTGGAGGAGATCAGCTCACCCGAGCCGCCCGAATGCATCAGCGCGCAGGTCCTGCGGGGACTAAAACGGCCCACGGAGTGTCCCGCGTTCGCCGCCCGCTGCACGCCGCAGTGTCCGTTGGGCGCGCCCATGGTTTCGGCAGAGGGCGCCTGCGCCGCTTATTACCATTACCGGCGGCACGTGGCGCCGTATGCGAGGCCAGGCAATGGCTGAGAAATCCAAAAACGTCGCCACGCTCGTCTGTCCCACATCGCTGCCGGCGGGCAAAACCGTCCTTTTGGGCCACGGCAGCGGCGGCCGGCTCACGTCGGAACTGATTCGCGACCTGTTCCTCCCCGCGTTCAACAGCGCCGCCCTGGCCCGCCTCGACGACCAGGCGGTGGTCAGCGTGAACGGCTGCCGGCTGGCGTTTACCACCGACTCTTTCGTAGTTAAACCACTGTTTTTTCCCGGCGGTGACATCGGATCTCTGGCGGTGCACGGCACCGCCAACGACCTGGCCATGGGCGGAGCCACGCCGCTGTTCCTTAGCGCCGCATTCATCATCGAAGAGGGCTTCTCCATGGAGGAACTGCGGCGCATCGTGGCCTCATTCCGCGATGCAGCGCGCGCAGCCGGGATAGAAGTGGTGACGGGCGACACCAAGGTGGTGGAGCGGGGAAGCGGCGATGGACTGTTTATCAATACTTCCGGAATCGGACTGGTGCCGCCCGGCCTGGCGCTCTCCGCCAACCAGGCGCGGCCGGGCGATCGCGTTCTGCTCAGCGGTTCCATCGGCGACCACGGGATGGCCATCATGGCGCGGCGCGAAGGCCTGGAATTCGAGACCACCATCCGCAGCGATAGCGCCGCCCTGCACGGGCTGGTGGGCGAGATGTTGAAAGTCAAAGGCGAGATCCGCTGCATGCGTGACCCCACGCGCGGTGGCCTGGCCAGCACGCTCAACGAAATTGCTGATCAGTCGCAGGTGGGGATCGACCTGGAGGAGAGCACCATCCCCATTCGGGAAGAAGTGCGGGGCGCCTGCGAAATTCTGGGACTCGATCCCCTGTACGTTGCCAACGAGGGCAAGCTGATCGCCGTCGTGGCGCCGGAAGCCGAGCAAGCATTATTGCAGGCGATGCGCGGACACGCTTTGGGTCGCGAAGCGCAGGCCATCGGCACAGTACGGCGTGAGCACTACGGGCTGGTGACAATGCGCACGGTGCTGGGCACCACGCGCGTGGTGGACATGCTGGCGGGCGATCAGCTGCCGCGCATCTGTTGAGGCGCTTATGCACGAGCTGGGTATTGCCGCTTCGGTGCTGCAGGAGGCGCAGCAGGAGGCGCAACACCATCCAGGCGCGCGTTTACGAAAGGTAAAGTTGCGCGTGGGGGAATTCTCGGGGGTTAACCCCGAAGCACTCAGCTTCAGTTTTGAAGTGCTGGTGCGGGACGCCGGGCTGGAGCTGCTGCAGCTGGAAATCGAAACCTGCCCCCGCCGGCAGCGCTGTCCGGCATGCCAGCGAACGTTCACGGTCGCCGACTACGACCTTCGCTGCCCCAGTTGCGGAACGGCGGAAACTGAGTTCGCGGGTGGAGACGAGCTGGAGCTGGCTTCGCTGGAAATGGAGGACTATGAGCCAAGTGCCGCTGGAGCGAAAAGTTCTTAGCGAGAATGACCGCATTGCCGCCGAACTGCGGCGGCGGTTCGCCGACCAGGGCGTGCTTTGCCTGAACCTGATCAGTTCGCCCGGCTCGGGCAAGACCACGCTGCTGGAGCGGACACTGGAAGCCTTTCCCGCCAGCGCGCGGGTGGCCGTGCTCACGGGCGACATTCAGACGGAGAACGACGCCGCCCGCCTGCGCCGTTTTGGGTTTCCGGTGCGCCAGATTACGACCGGCGGCACCTGCCACCTGGACGCGCGCATGATCGAGCGCGCCCTGGCAGATTGGCATTCGGTTTCCTACGATCTCCTGTTTATTGAGAACGTGGGCAACCTGGTTTGCCCGGCCAGCTACGACCTGGGGGAAGCCGCCAAGATTGTGGTGCTCAGCGTGACGGAAGGCGAAGACAAGCCGCTGAAGTATCCCGCCATCTTCCTGAAATCCAAACTCCTGGTGCTGAGCAAGATTGACCTGCTCCCCTATGTGCCCTTCGACATTTCCGCGGCCGAACACAATGCCCGCCGCGTTCACCCCGAGATCGATGTCGTGAAACTTTCCTGCGTGACGGGAGCCGGGCTTGAGCAGTGGCAATCGTGGATCGAGGAGCGCCGCCGCGAGCTGCAGGCGTTACGAGGCGCATTGGTGACGTGAAATGGCGGTGCGCAAGCAAATCGCCGTATCGGGCATCGTGCAGGGGGTAGGTTTTCGGCCGTATGTGTATCGCCTGGCGAGCGAACGTCAGCTCAACGGCAGCGTGCGCAATACCGCGGCGGGCATCATTATCGAAATTCAGGGCTCGGGGCAGGCAGTGGACGATTTCCTCCTCCGCCTGCCGGTCGAGGCGCCGCCCCTGGCGCGCATTACCGCCCTGGACGTGCACGATCTGCCCTGCAATGGCGACCTGACGTTCCGAATTGTCACCAGCGGACCGCGGGAGAAGATTCGTACCCTGATCTCGCCCGACGTTGCCATCTGCGGCGATTGCCTGCGCGAGCTGTTCGATCCTGCTGACCGGCGCTACAAGTATCCTTTCATCAACTGCACCAACTGCGGGCCGCGCTTCACCATCGTTCGCGGCATTCCCTACGACCGGCCGCTTACCTCGATGGCTGCGTTTACTATGTGCCCGGCGTGCCAGCGGGAATATGAAGACCCTCTCGACCGGCGCTTTCATGCTCAGCCGAACGCCTGCTGGGACTGTGGACCGCAGGTTGAGTTATGGGATCGGGCGGGAACGACGATTGCGGCCACGGACGTTATCCGTCAAGCTGCCGAACGCCTGCAGCAGGGCGCGGTGGTGGCCGTCAAGGGCCTGGGTGGGTTCCATTTGGCGGTGGATGCAACCAATGCCGCCGCGGTAGCGCGCCTGCGCGAGCGCAAGCGCCGAGTGGAGAAGCCGTTTGCCGTGATGGTGCCCAGCCTGGAACTGGCGGAAGAATTTTGCGAGTCGGAGGAAACAGCACGCGCGGCGCTGTCGTCATCGCAACGGCCCATTGTCCTGCTGCGCAAGAAGGATCCATGTGCCATCGCGGATGCCGTGGCGCCGTTCAACCGTGACCTCGGTCTCTTCCTGCCGTATACCCCGCTGCATTACCTGCTGCTAACGGAAGGGAGGTTTCCCGCGCTGGTGATGACCAGCGGCAACCGCAGTGAGGAGCCGATTGCCATTGACAACGCCGAAGCGGTCGAACGCCTGCGCGATCTGGCTGACTTTTTCCTGGTTCACAACCGCGACATCCTGCTGCGCTGTGACGATTCTGTAGTCCACGTTTCCGGTGGTCAGGTCCGCCAGATGCGGCGCTCTCGCGGCTATGTTCCTGTGCCGGTGTTCCTTGCTGAAGAGGTGCCGCCGGTTCTGGCGGTAGGAGGCGAACTGAAGAACGCCATCTGTCTCACTCAGGGCCGTCACGCATTCCTGAGCCAGCACGTGGGCGATCTGGAAAATGTGCAAGCCTGTTACTTTTTTGAAGAAGCGATTACGCACCTGGAAAAAGTGCTTGAGATCCAACCGCAAGCGGTGGCGCATGACCTGCATCCTGACTACTTCTCTACCCGGTGGGCTCGAAGGCAAAAGGACCTGCCGCTGGTTGGGGTGCAGCATCACCATGCTCACATTGCCAGCTGCATGGCGGAAAACGGGCTAGATGGACGAGTGATTGGCATCGCCCTGGACGGCACCGGTTACGGCACCGACGGCTGCATTTGGGGCGGCGAACTACTGCTGGCCAATTATCGCGATTTCGAACGTGCCGGCCACCTGGAGTCCGTTTCCATGCCGGGAGGGGAGGCCGCGATACGCGAACCCTGGCGCATGGCCGTCAGCTATCTATTCCGGCATTTTGGGCGAGACTTTCTGAACTTCAAAGTTCCTTTTGTGCAACAGCTCGATTCTGCCAAGCTAAAGGTTTTACTGCAGGCGGCGGAACGCCACATCAATTCGCTTCTAACTTCCAGTTGCGGCCGCCTCTTTGACGCAGTGGCCGCGCTGGCCGGAATCCGACAGCAGGTGAACTACGAGGCGCAGGCAGCCATCGAATTGGAAATGGCGATGGAGGGCGGCGCCGATCAGCCAGGCTACGCGCTGGAAATCGCAGAGGAGAACGAGCAGCTCATCATCAGCACGCGTTCTCTGTTTGTTGAGCTGTTAAGCGATCTGGAGAAGTTCACAGCCACCGGCACTATCAGCGCGCGCTTCCACCTTGGACTGGTTGCGGCTTGGGCGAGGGCAGCCGAAATTCTGCGCCGGCGAACCGGACTGGAGCGCGTCTGCCTGAGCGGAGGCAGCTTCAACAACCGCTTCTTGCTGGAACACCTGCAGGCTCGTCTGCGCGCCTCGGGATTCCAGGTGTTCACACATGCCGAGGTTCCGGCAGGAGATGGCGGGCTCAGCCTGGGGCAGGCGCTGGTAGCCGCTCACCGGCTGAGGGGAGCAGGCTGTAGCTCGGATGAACGAGCACTCTCGTAACCTGCGATTTCGGAAAGGAAGCTTACCAGTACACGTTTCTTCCCAGCCCTATGGTAGTATCCGGCCAACCTCAGCCCTGTTGCCCGGAGGTTTTTATGCCCGGTGTCGTACTGCAGCCGCTGAACCTTGGCGAACTGCTCGACCGCATGTTCAGCCTGTATCGCAAGAACTTCCTCTTGTTCTTCGGCATCATGCTGCTGCCCTCCTTGCTAGCCATGGCTTCGGGCATCCTCATGGCGGTGTTTCGTTCACCGATGGTGACGTCCAAAGCGGGAACTCCGGTCGTGAACCCAGCAATTATCGCCAGCGCGATGGGCGGCTTTGTGGTGGCCATGGTGGCGTATTGGATTGTGTACGCCATTGCCCTGGGCGCCAGCACCTTCGCTGTATCCGATGTCTACCTGGGGCGGACGGCTACCATCGCCGCTTCCTACCGCCGCATCCGCGGGCGCATCTGGCGGCTATTCTGGCTCATGTTCCTGGTTTCTTTGCGTGTGTTCGGGGTGTTTATGTTGTTGATGTTGGGGCTTGCCCTTTTCATTCCACTGCTGGGTGGGCGCGGTTCGGCGGCCGGCATCGTAATCGCCCTGATGATGCTGGTGCTATTTCCGGTCGCTTTCGGACTCAGCATCTGGCTGATGCTCCGTTATAGCGTTTGCATCCCAAGCATGGTTCTGGAGGATCTGCATGCCGGGCAGGCCATCCGGCGCAGCGCCCAGCTCATGAAGGGCAACTACCTGCGTTGCTTTCTGCTGCTGATGCTGACCGTTGTCATCACTTACGTAAGCCTAACCATTTTCCAGGGACCGTTCTACATCGCCATGATTCTCACCGCCCGGCACGGGCAGATAGCCATCTGGCTGCTCTCCCTTAGCTCTGTGTTTGGCGCGCTGGGAGGGGCGCTCTCCGCGCCTCTCATCATGATAGGGTTGGTGCTTCTGTATTACGATATCCGGGTCCGCAAAGAAGCCTTCGACCTGCAACTGATGATGTCGCTGGTGGACCATGGCGGGGCGCAGCCTGCTCCAGGAGCGGCGGCTGTAGCGCCCAGCGCTTAAATATGTCGCTTTCTTCCCGGAAATTTTGTTCTGCGTTCGTATTGTCGCTGGCGCTTTGGATGACGGCGCAGGGCCGTGCCCAGACGCCCAGCGCTGCCACCGACCTGCGTGGCTACGTTGCCGATTTACAGAACTGGTCGGAAGCTGTAGCTCAATTACCCGCCCATCCCGAGAAGTCATCTGAGCTGCGTCACTCCGTTCCGCTAAAACTTGAATTGCAGGATGGCGGCCAGCACTACACCGTCTCCAATACCTGGCTGGTGCTGGCTCTGGTTCATTTCGAAAACGACGCTCACCAGCGTGCGGCCATCCAGCAACAGATAGCGCAACGCCTGCAGTGGGAGCTGCAGCAGGCGCAGGCGCTAAACCAGCCGGAGGAGGCGCCCTCATCAAGGGTGGGGCGGGCACAGCTCGCCGCGGTCCTCAGCCGGCGGGAATTCCGTTTTGTGCGGCCGCCGAGCTGGTGGGACCTCATGTGGGCCCGGGTGTGGCGCTGGATTGGCCGCCAACTGGAGAAGTTGATGGGGCGTCTGCATTTGAAGCCAGCCGTCAGCAACGTGCTCTCCTGGATTCTGCTGAGCGTGGCGTTTCTCCTCCTGGCGTTGATACTCTGGCGGAACCTGCGGCGGGCTTCGCGCGGCATGACGCGCCTGGGCCTGCAGGCGCCTGCCTCCACGGCCTGGGGCTGGCGGCAGTGGGCGGATGCGGCCCAGGCCGCTCTTGCCGGCCAGCGCTATCGCGAAGCGGTTCATTGCTGTTACTGGGCCGCTGTGTTCCGCCTGGAGCAGATGGGCGTCTGGCGCCTGGACGATTCCCGCACTCCTCGCGAATATGTGCGCCTGTTGCCGCGCGATTCCCAGCACCGCCAAACCATGACAAGCTTGACTCGCAGTTTCGAAATGGCGTGGTACGGATACCGGCCGGTCACCCCGGAACAGGCGGAATCTACCCTGCGGGAATTGGAGAACCTGGAATGCAACTCGCCCTCGATAGCGGCGACCGCAAGCTACTGATCGGCGCTGCGGCCATCGTTCTGGTGCTCGCCATTACGGCGGCGCTAGTCGGCACCGAAGGCCCCAGCTCGTCAGGTTATCCCTCCAGTTATTCGGCGGCTTCCGACGGCGGCAAAGCCGCCTTTCTCACCCTGCAGAGCTTGGGCTACAAAACCGAGCGCTGGCTCGATGCGCCGCAGGCACTCGATACGAAGGGTACCCTCCTCATTCTTGCTGATCCCATCGTACCTCCCAGCAAAGACGAGCGGCAGGCTCTGCGCAAGTACGTGGAGTCAGGCGGAAAGGTGCTGGCTACAGGTATGAGAGCCGACATGGTGTTGCCGGAGGCCTCGGCCGGCGCGAACGACATGCTGGCGGTGGAGTGGAAAGATTTTCCTGCTCTGTTTCCGGGAGCGCTAACCCGAGGCGCCGCCACAATCACGCTCGTTCCGCTGGCAAAATGGACTGGCACAAGCGCGCGTTACGTTCCGCTTTATGGGACCGCCGAGGCGCCGGTGGCGGTGGTTTACACGCTTGGCCGCGGCCAGATACTGTGGCTGGCGGCTTCCACGCCTTTGACGAACGCGGGTATCCAGCGCGCCGGCAACCTGGAGCTGCTGCTGAACTTTGCCGGCTCGCCGCAGCGCACCCGCATTTTCTGGGACGAATACTTCCACGGGCAAGGGCGTTCGCTGGCCGACTACTTTGCGCGCACGCCGCTGCCCTGGGGGCTGGCACAATTGGGACTGCTGCTGGCGCTCGCCCTGCTGGCATTTTCGCGGCGCAGCGGCCCGGTGCATCCTCTGCCGCGTGAATCGCGGCTCTCATCGCTGGAGTTCATTGATACCCTGGGCGGGCTCTATCAGCGGGCGCATGCCGCGCGCGGCGCGGTGGAGGTAGCTTACCAGCGTTTCCGCTTCTTGCTCACAAAGCGCCTGGGCCTGCCATTAAGCGCAACGGACGCGGAGTTGGACAAGGCCGCTCAGCAGCGCCTTTCGCCCGCACCTGGTCTGCGGGACACGTTGCAGCGTTGCCGGGCGGCTCAAGATAACCTCGACTTAGAGGACAGCAAGGCGCTGGAACTGGTGCAGGGGCTGCACCATTTCAGCGAGGTGCTTTCATTACAGAAGGTGGGAGAACGGGCATGGAAAAAGTAGGCAGCCTGGCCGAGCAGGCCCGCGCTCAGCTGGGCAAGGTGCTGGTCGGACAGGATGAACTCATCCAACAACTGCTGGTGGTGGTGCTCTGCCGCGGCCATGCCCTGATTGAGGGCGTGCCCGGCCTGGCCAAAACGCTGGCCGTCAAGGCTCTGGCCAAGGTGCTGCAGTTGGAGTTTCAGCGCGTGCAGTGCACGCCCGACCTGATGCCCGCCGACGTCATCGGCGGCAACATCTTCAGCAGCGCTACCGGCAGCTTCACTCTGCATCGTGGGCCGCTGTTCACCGACCTGCTGCTGGTGGACGAAATCAACCGTACGCCGCCGCGCACCCAGTCGGCTCTGTTGGAGTCCATGGAAGAGGCGCAGGTGACCATCGACGGCACGCGCCACCAGCTCTCTGATTTCTTTACCGTGTTTGCCACCCAGAACCCCATCGAGTTCGAAGGCACCTATCCGCTGCCCGAAGCGCAGCTGGACCGTTTTCTGCTGAAGATCCGGGTAGGCTATCCCTCGGACGAAGAGGAAGTTGCGATTTTGGAACGCTACCAGGCAGGGTTCGACGCGCGCCTGCTGGAGCGCATGGAGCTCCAATCCGTGAGAGTGGACGTTTTGCGCGAGGCGCGCGCGGCGGTGGGTTCGGTAAAGGTGGAACCGGGAATCTTCCGCTATGTGAGCGAACTGGTGCGGCGCAGCCGCGATTGGCCGTCGCTCAGCCTGGGCGCCAGCCCGCGCGCCGGGCTCAGCCTGCTGCTGGCTGCCAAGGTAATTGCCGCCATGGATGGACGCGACTACCTGGTGCCCGACGACATTAAGCAAATTGCTCCCGCCGTGCTTCGCCATCGCGTGGTGCTTAAGCCGGAGGCCGACCTGGAAGGCGTGAGCACCGAGCAGGTGGTGCGCGATCTGCTGGCCGCGGTCGAGGTTCCCAAATAATGCTGGGCAGCCTGGTTCCGGAACCCCGGGTGGGAGTGGCGCGAAGCTGGCGTCGCTGGGGCTTCGGCATTGGGACGCGCCTCGTGCTGCTGCTCCTGGTTGGACTTCTCTGGCTTGTACCCGCCTGGTGGGACCGCCGCGCGCTATACGGCCTCCTCGCCTGGGACGTGCTACTGGTGGCCACCTTTATCTGGGACCTGAGGCATCTGCAACGCGCTCGCCCGGAAGCCAGCCGAATATGGACCGCCGCACCCGCGCTCTCTACCGCGGCCGAAATTCGCCTTGAGCTGAGAAACCTCGGCGAAATCTTTTACACCGACGCGCAGGATGATATTCCCGCCAGCCTGCGCCGCACTCCTCCCACACTGCAGTTTCACACCGACCGCTGGGGCGAAGCGCGTGCCGCTTATCAGGTTGAACCCTTGCAGCGCGGTGATGTGCAACTCGGCCCGCTGTTTCTGCGCTGCCAGAGCCGGTGGCGCATCGCGGAATGCTGGCTGCGCGCCGACCTGGCGCAGACCATCCGCATTTACCCCAACCTGGGCGAGGCCAAGCGGCACATGCTTTACCTGCTGCGCAGCCGCCAGATTGAGCTGGAACGGCGGCTGACGCGTCGCCGCGGCCTGGGCAGGGAGTTCGAGAGCTTGCGCGAATACCGCGATGGCGATGAGCTCCGCGACGTCTGCTGGACGGCCACTGCCCGCCGCGGCAAGCTGATTACGCGGCAATTCCAAATCGAGCGCAGCCAGGTGGTGTGCCTGGTGGTGGATGCGGGCCGCCTGCTGCGGGCGAAAGTGGGCAAACTGCAGAAGCTCGATTTCAGCGTTAATGCCGCGCTCACCCTGGCGCACGTGGCCCAGTATTCCGGGGACCGTGTGGCCCTCCTGGCCTACGGACGCCGTGTGCAGCAGCAGTTGCCGCCGGGGCGAGGCAGCCCACACACCCGCGCCATGGTGGAGCAACTCAGCCTGGTGCGTTCCGAGGTGGCGGAGGCAAACCACGCTCGCGCCGCCCGCGTGCTGCTCACCATGCAGAAGCGCCGCAGCCTGGTGGTGTGGATCACGGACTTGGCGGAAACCGCCATGACGCCCGACGTGATCCAGGCGGCGCTGCAGGTTGCCAGGCGGCACCTGCTCCTGTTCATCACCTTTTCCGAGCCGCAGATTATGGAACTGCTGGCGCGGGCGCCGGAAAATCCCCTCAACATGTACCGCGTGATGGCAGCGCAAGAGATGTCGCAACGCCGCGAGTTGCTGTTGCGGCGCCTGCGCGAGCAGGGAGCTTTCGCCTTGGAAATGCCGCCCGATCAGATTTCTACCGCAGTGGTGAACCACTACCTGGAAATTAAGGACCGGGGACTGCTCTAGTTCGTGATGAGACGTTGCAAGCAATGTCTCTACCAACACGCATCTAGCTTTTCACAACGACGCGTACTTGTAGAGACGTAACTTGTTCGTCTCCATTGCTTTGGATGTCATCCTGAGGAAGGGCGAGCCGCGCTTGGCGCGGTGAGCGCGACGAAGGGCCCATGTATTTCTAGTTCGCTTCTGCATAGGAACGGCGCAGCACACGGCTGCGCTTCAGCGGTGGCTCCCGGCACTCACCGATGCGGCCTCTTCCTCTTCAATAGCGGAATCTTCATCGGCGGCGGAAAACAGGTACAGCGTCAGTGCGGTGGCCAGCGCCGCTCCCAGAGCGAATTTCAGCGGAACCGGAAAATTGGAGGGCGAGAGATAACCCTCAATGAAGCCCGCAACCACTAGCATGGGAATCACACCGAGCACCAGACGCACGGCCCGGCCACCCGCCTCAATCAGCGAGTCCCGCCGGGGCAAGGTTCCGGGAAAGAGCAGCCCGCGCGCCAGCAGCAACCCCGCGCCTCCGGCGATAAAGATGGCAGGCAGCTCCAACACCCCGTGCGGCGCCACAAAGCTCCAGAGTTGACCGCTCATGCCCGCCTGCCAGCAGGCGGTGCCGATCACCCCGAGCAGCAGGCCGTTAAAGAACAGCATATAGATGGTGCCCACGCCGGCGGCGATCCCACTGGCGAACGTGGCCAGCGCAACCGTGATGTTGTTAGTGAGGATGAAGCTGGAAGCCAGCGGCTTGACAGAGACCACCGATTGCGTCCACATGTGGTGCTGCTCGATGGTGTCAATCATCCTCCCGCCCAGGAAATAGCGCTCAAAGCCGGGATCGGAAAAGCACAGCGCCATGCCCGCAATTGCCGCCCCCAGAAATATGAGAAACGCGGTCAGGGGATAAACCAGATTCTCGCGAAATAGGCGGGGATAAGTGGAGCGGAAGAATTGTACAATGCCCGCGGCATTGGTTTTGCGACCCATGTAGATCAGGTTGTGGGCGCGGCCCAGTAATTGGTTCAGGTAAGCGGAAATTTGCCGGCTGGCGGGGTCCTCGCGCACGGTGGAGAGGTCGGAAGCGATCTGGCGGTAGAGCAGGCCCAGTTCCTGCAGTTCGGAGCGGCTGAGCCGGCGAACGCCGCGCCGGCCCGACTGTTCCACCAGCTCCTCCAATCGGCGCCAGTAGGGCTGTCGTTTTTCCAGCCAATGCGTGGAGATCACGGGTGCACTCGCCAGACAAGCTTACCATCGAAACTCCGGAACAGATCCCGCTGGAATTTCCTCTGGCGGGGATAGGCAGCCGATTTCTGGCCATCGCCCTGGATACGCTCATCCAGGCACTGGGCTTCCTGATGATCGTCTTCGTGGCAGAAATACTTCTGCCCACGGCGGCGCGTTTCACGCCCCGCGCCTGGACCTGGGCTGCCGCCATCTTTTTTCTCTGTGTTTTCGTCCTCTATTCCGGCTACTACGCGTTGTTCGAGGTTTTCTGGAACGGGCAAACTCCGGGCAAGCGCCTGGTGCGGCTGCGCGTGATCAGCGATTCTGGCCGGCCGATCACTGTCTATGAAGCCGTTGTGCGCAACCTGCTGCGCATCGTAGACCAGTTTCCTGGGCTGTACGTGGTGGGCATTATTTCCGTTTTTCTGACCGCGCGGAACAAGCGCCTGGGCGACATCGTGGCCGGCACGGTCGTGGTGCACGAAAAGGCTATGCAAGAAGCACAGCCGGATTTCGCCTCCCCGGCTGTTTCGACCATGCCCTTTCCTAATCTGCAGATTTCGGCCGAGGAACTGGAGCTGATTGAACGCTTTCTGCAGCGGCGCTACGACTTGAGCCCGGAGGTCCGCCGCCAGAGTGCGGAGCAGATTGCAACTCGTCTCCGCGACCGCCTGGGTACCTCGCAGGACGGGGCAGCTAGCCCGGAAGATTACCTGGAATCCCTGGCTCGTCAGAAGCGCGACAGCGCCGGCCTCAGCCCCTGAGGCCGCCACCGTCTGCACAACCGCGGCAGCCCCGGACTTTAGTCCGGGAAAATGGCGCACAACTTATCGTGGGGCTTTAGCCCCTGGGCTTTCGCGGGCGACAGCCTGCCCTGAGGCTGCCCGAAGGGGCGCCCGCACCACAACTCATCGCTCGAGACGCAACTTGTTAAGTCTCATATCACAAAAGCAGCCATTACTTCGCAGGCAGAACGTTGAGTTCCTGCAGTCCGCTGCGCCTTGCCAGCCGATTCAATTCCGCCACATCCTGCTGCTGAATCTTCTGCCACGAAGCCAGCAGCGCCTGCAGCGAGCGCTGGGTCTCCTCGAAAAGCGCAAAGGACTGCGCGGTGGGAGCGGTATCGGCGCTCTCCACCGCGTTCAGCAATGCGGCGAGCGTGCCGTTCACCGTTGCCAGCGTAGCCGTCCCGCCGGGAATCGGGTTAGCGCCGGCGAGCGCCGCCAGCTTGTTGTCCAAGGCCGTTGCCGCCGCCGCCACTTTGGCGCTGCGCGGCCTGCCTGACGTTTCCTTCTGCATTTGGTCTAGCTGCTTTCGTAACCCTGAAATCCGGTTGTATTCGCTCATGTCGTTGGTCACGGAATCGGTGATCTGTAGCTCCAGTTGCAGCTGGCGCGCAAGGTCGGCTGATGAAGTTGAAACCCTTGGGTCTTCTTTGACCTCCAGCGGCTGGCGATAACTCTTGCCATCTGCGGTGAGTCGGACCTCATATTTCCCCGGCAACACTAGCGGCCCGCGCGGCGCCACCGGAGTTTCTCCCGCTACCGCCGCCATACTGTATTCGTGGAACATCCATTGCGGCGTGGGGTAGCGCAAGTCCCACACAAATCGGTGTTCGCCGGCGTTCTCGCTTAGGATGTGCGGTACTTCCACCCAATAAGGCGGGAAGGCAAGCTGGGAAAAGTCCACGGAAGGCGGCACGTCGCTGCTGGAAAAGCGGCGCACAACATTTCCCTGGGCATCGGCAATTTCCAGGGCCACCGGTGCACTGGCAGTGGCCTTCAGGTAGTAGTCGAAAATCGCGCCCTCGGGCGGATTCTGGCCGGCAGGCGTTTCCGGGGGCAGGGGAGTGTCGCGATTCTGGTTGCCGCGCACGCGCAGTGCCACTGCTGGGCGGAAGAGGTGTGCGTCGGCACTGGCCACATCTGGGCTTAGCTGGCGCAGGGGCGTAATGTCATCCAGAATCCAGAACGACCGGCCGTGCGTGGCCACCACCAGGTCATCGCCATGCACCACGAGGTCGTGAATAGGCGCCACCGGCAGGTTCAACTGAAGCGATTGCCAATGCCCGCCATCATCGAAAGAAACGTAGATGCCGGTTTCGGTTCCGGCATATAGCAAGCGCTTGCGCTCCGAGTCTTCGCGCACGGCGTGAACATAGGCGGTATGGGCAATGCCGCCACTGATCTGCGTCCAGGTCTGGCCGTAGTCGTGAGTACGGTAAATGTACGGACGGAAGTCGTCCACACGGTGGCGGTCAACGGCAGCATAGGCGGTACCGAGGTCGAAGCGCGAAGCGTCTATCAGGCTGATCTTGCTCCAGGGTGCCAAACCTTTGGGCGTGACATTCTCCCATGTCTTGCCGCCGTCCCGAGTCAACTGGATCAATCCGGTGTCGGTTCCAACCCAGATCAAGCCCGGGCTGATTGGCGAGGGCGCAATGGTATAGATCACGCCATAGCCGCGCTGCATAGCATTGCTGACCGCAAGTGGCCCCTGGGCAATAGCTGCCCCGGCCTCGGTGCCGGTCAGGTCAGGGCTGATAGCCTGCCAGCTCATGCCACGGTCATGTGTCTCAAGCAACACTTGAGCGCCCATGTAGAGCATGTTTGGGTCTTGCGGCGAGAACACGATCGGCGAAGTCCAGGTAAAACGGTATTTGCGGCCGGAGATCTCGGTGCCGAAGCTGACGCTGGGCCAAGGCGAAATGTCCTGTGACTCGCCGGTCTTCCAGTTGAAGCGATGCAGTTCGCCCAGCGTGCCGCCGGCAAAAACAAAATTGGAATCACTGGGGTCAGGCACAATGTAGCCGCCTTCGTCGCCGCCCACTGGGCGCCAATCGCGGAGGGTAATCTGGCCATAGTCGCTGCGGCTGAGCGTGCCCGCAGTGCCGCTGTCCTGCTGCGCCCCATACACCTTGTAGGGGAACTGGTTGTCTGTTGCGACGTGGTAGAACTGTGCCGTGGGCTGGTTAAACCAACTGCTCCAGGTCTGGCCATCGTCCACACTGATGGTGGTGCCCTGGTCGCTGGCCACAATCATGCGCCGCGAATCGCCGGGATCCACCCACAGCAGATGGTAATCATCGCCGCCCGGTGCCCCTTTAATGGACGTGAAGGTCTTTCCGCCGTCGGTGGAGCGATAGAGAGAAACATTGGGAATGTAAACCCGGTTGGGGTCGAGTGGGTCGGCGGTGACGGTGCCGAAGTACCAGCCGCGCTGATGAATGCGGCGATCGGTGCTCACCAGCATCCAGTTGGCGCCGCCATCGTCAGAGCGGTACAGGCCACCCTTCTGCTTCGCGTCCACCACAGCGTAGACACGCTGCCCGTGGGTGCCCGCGGAAACGGCCACGCCGATTCTGCCCAATTCTCCCGAGGGCAGGCCGTGGCCCGAGATTTCCGTCCAGGTAGCGCCTTCATCGGTGGATTTGTAAAGTCCGCTGCCGGGCCCGCCCAGAGGGGCATAAGTGCTCCAAGGCGGCCGCCGCGTGCGCCACAGGGTGGCGAACACGGTCTGCGAGTTGTCGGGGTCGAAGGCCAGGTCAACGGCCCCGGTGTTTTCGTCCTTGTAGAGGACTTTTTCCCACGTCTGGCCGCCATCGGTGGAACGGAAGACGCCCCGCTCCGGGTTGGGCCCGTAGGCGCGCCCCAGCGCCGCCACCAGCACAATGTCGGGGTTATGCGAATTCACAAGAATGCGGCCGATATGGCGGGTCTCGCGGAGGCCAATGTTATGCCAGGTCTTGCCGGCATCGGTGGACTTGTAAACGCCATCACCGTAGGAGATGTCGGAGCGCATGTCAGCTTCGCCCGTCCCGACGTAGAGCACGCTGGGATTAGAAGGCGCAACCGCGAGCGCGCCGATGGAAGCGATGGGAGCGGCGTCGAAAATCGGCTTCCAGACCCGGCCCATATCGGTGGTCTTCCACACTCCGCCGCCGACGGCGCCGAAGTAGAACGTCTCCGGTTCGCCGGGAACGCCAGCGGCGGCCAACGCCCGCCCCCCGCGAAACGGCCCGATGCATCGCCAGCGCAGCCCGGTATAGAGACCGGGATCAACACCCTGGGCGCAAGCCACAGGTGCGTTGAAGACCTGCAGCGCAAAAACCACGAGTGTGACGGCAAATGTAAATGAGTAGGGGAGCGAGTTTTTGTGCATGGGAGAAGGGAGAATATACACCTTCGGCGGGTTTTGCCGTGCTGTGGTGCGTGACCCAAAAACAAAGGGCGGCTCTAAGGCCGCCCGGTCGGAACGTGAACTCAAGTTCTAAGTTTCCGCGCAGGCCCACTCGCGCAGAAGAAATTCAACATCGTCGTCGCTCGCGGCGGAGAGCACGTCAAGCACCGAATCCAGCGCGGTCAGCGACAGCACTTCCCGCACGTGCTTGCCAGGATTGACAATTTTCAGGCTCATACCCTGCGCATCACACCATTGCTTTATGCGCAAGAAGGTGCCCAGACCAGCAGCGTCCAAAACCTCCACTCTGCGCAAGTCAATAATCAAAGCTGCGGCCCGTTGCCTGGTCGCGGTGCGCTGCAAGCCCTTGAGCCCTTCGCCGGCCACTATTTTCCCGGTGCACCGCAGGACAACCATGTCTCCCGAACGTTGTGCCAACAACTGCAACATCATTCCTCCAGATATGTGCCCAAGAATTAGTACGTATGTGAACGGATAAAAGTTCGCCCAGTGCTGCTAGTTTAAACGCCGGAGAGCGGCCGGCGTAACCCTCGCACCAGCAGAATTAACCCCCAACAGGACATGTACCGACAGCACGTTACATATAGCTGTGGAAATCATTTATACAACCCTTGGTTGAGAGTCGCGGCTGCTCTCAAATCATCCCAGGAAACGCCGAACTGACAGCATTTTTCACGGGGCCGGCTGCTTTTTTGCTCGGAACCGGAAAGGTCAACACGAGAGTTGAAACTGAGAAGTATTTTGTATTGACTCTCTTGCGCTCTTCCCTAGAATGAGTCACCAAGAGGCTAAGTAAAACATTTGCACGCGTTTCTGTTTAAAACAATAGAGTCAGCAAATGGCAGAGCTTTTTACGTCCGCACAGGTGGTTGAACTTACCGGTATTACCGCCCGCCAGCTGCAGTGGTGGGACGAGCAGGGAATCGTCGTTCCCTCCCGGGTGGGACATCGCCGCCTGTACTCGCTCGACGATCTGGCGGAAATGGCGGTCATAGCCGACCTGCGCCGCCGCGGCTTTCCTCTGCAAAGGGTGCGGAAGGTAGTGCGCTTCCTGCAGCGTGAACTGGGCAGCCGCCTGGCTCAAACCGTCAGGGGCGGGCCCGAATACCACCTGCTTACTGACGGCTCGCATTTGTACCTGGAAACTTCGGCCAAACAGATTGTGGACATCCTGAAAAACGCGCGCCAGCCCATTCTCAGCATTTGTTTGACCGACACGGTGCGCGCCATGCGCGCCAATATTCGCGGCCACAAGAAAGCCAGCGCGTCTGTGCGTCCAGAGCATCACGCCAGAAGGAAGGCCCTGTGAACAGGGTTGGAGGAGACATGGTCGGCGAGTTAAATGTGCTTACCGAATGGATTCCTGAGCAGATGGGCCCGGGAACAGTGTTTGTGCTGGAAAATGCCGGCGAAGTGGGCGAGAAGGACGATCCCTACTGGGCTGTGCTCGCCTGCCCCAGTTGCGGAACTCTGGGCCTGATCACGCGCCGCCAGATCGCCGGGCTGCTGCCCGTTATCTGCGGCTCCGAACATTGCGCCGCCCAATTCTTCATTCGTGACTGCGAAATTATCCCCCGCAAACCCTGCTAGGCCTTTTGTTCAACCACAGAGGCACAGAGCACACAGAGAAAGATCATTACAAAACCTTTTCCACGCCGAAAGGCACGTTTACCGTGAAGCTTTAAATTCGACTTGCAAAAGCCCTGAGGATTAGCGGGCATGGAACTAATGTCTATAGTCCTTCTAGGCAGGATTTTGGAATGATTTGTCTCTGTGTGCTCTGTGTCCTCTGTGGTTAATGAAAGAGGTTTAGCTGTGCCGCGCAGGTTGTTGCGCCACCGTAATCGGCACTTCTTCCACAATTTCAATCCCAAAACCCTGCAGGGCGGCAACCTTGCGCGGGTGGTTGGTGAGTAAGCGGATGCGCTGCAGCCCCAGGTCGGAAAGAATCTGGGCGCCAATGCCGATCTCGCGCTGGGTCTTGCGCTCGCTTTCCGGCAGGGCGGGCAGGCGCACGTCACGATGGAAGGAGAGCAGAGTGCGCTCCCCCATCCGCTCCACGGAAAATCCCTTAGAGGTCTGGTGCAGGTATATAAGCGCGCCAAGCTCCTGCTCGGCGATCATCTGCAGCGAGCGGTCAATCACGTTGCGGCATTCGCACCAGGTGGCGCCGAACACGTCGCCCACCAGGCAATGGGAGTGCATGCGCACCAGCACCGGTTCGGTGGCGTGTTCGAGGTCTCCCCGCACCAGGGCAACGTGCGACTCGCCGCCCTCCACCTCGCTCTCGTAGGCAATCATGCGGAACTCGCCGTGCCGCGTGGGCAGCAGGGCTTCGCCTAGTCGGCGAACATAGCGCTCGTGTTGCATGCGGTAGCGGATCAACTCGGCGACAGTCAGCATCTTCAGATTGTGCTGGGCGCAGAACCCCACCAGGTCAGGGATGCGCGCCATGCTGCCGTCGTCCTTCATGATTTCGCAGATGATGCCCGCGGGCACTAGCCCCGCTAGGCGGGCCAGATCGACTGACGCTTCCGTTTGCCCGGCGCGCACCAGCACGCCGCCCTTGCGGGCGCGTAGAGGGAAGACATGTCCCGGGCGCGCCAAATCCGAAGGGCGGCTGGCGGGGTCGATGGCCACGGCAATGGTACGGGCGCGGTCGTAGGCCGAGATGCCGGTGGTCACGCCTTCTCGCGCATCCACTGACTCGCAAAACGCGGTGCCGTAATTGGAGGTGTTCTCCGCGGTCATGGGACCAATGCGCAGATGCTCCAGGCGCTCTTCGGTCATGGCCAGGCAGATCAGCCCGCGGCCGTAACGGGCCATGAAGTTGATGGCTTCCGGCGTCACCTTCTCCGCAGCCAGCGTGAGGTCGCCTTCGTTTTCGCGGTCCTCATCGTCCACAACTACAACCATGCGGCCGGCACGAATGTCGGCGACAGCGCTTTCCACGTCGCAAAATGGCGAGCTGGGGGTCATAACAAGCAGGATTCTAGCAGCTAAAGCCTGACGGCCGTCACAATAAAGACGCAGGGCTTGCCTTTAAGTTACTGAAAAATTGACGCTTACAGTTCACGTCGGCCTTCCATAGCCTTGAGCATGGTGACCTCGTCGGCGTATTCGATGTCGCTGCCCACGGGAATGCCGGTGGCAATGCGCGTCACCTTCACGCCGGGGCGCCGAATCTGCTGCGAGATATAGACCGCTGTAGCCTCACCTTCCACTGTAGGATTGGTGGCGAGGATGACCTCTTCCACCTCACCCGCGTCAATACGCCGCATGAGGTTGGAAAGGCGAAGCTGCTCCGGTCCGACCCCGTGCAGCGGCGAAATGGAGCCGTGCAGAACGTGGTAGGTGCCGTTGAAGTGACGAGTCTTCTCGATGGCGGCGATGTTGGTTGGCTCCTCCACTACGCACACCAGGCGTTGATTGCGGGTGGGACTGCTGCAATAGACGCATGGGTCCACGTCGGTGATGTTGTTGCAGACTGAGCACAGGCGCAGCTTGGCCTTGACGTCCCGCACGGCAGCGGCCAGCGCCTCGGCGTCTTCCTCACTTGAGCGCAGGATGTGAAACGCCAGGCGTTGCGCGCTTTTGCTGCCCACTCCCGGCAGCTTTTTTAGTTCGTCAATGAGCCGGGTCATCGGCTCGGCAAATTTAGACATGGGAAATCGGGTAATTGAGTAATTGTGTAATCGGGTAGATGCTACCGTTGGAGTTTAACTTTACACAATTACACAATCACCCTAGGCCCAACCCGCCGAGCATGCCGCCCAGATTGGACTGCATGGCTTCGTCCACCTTTCGGCAGGCTTCGTTGACTGCGGCGATAACCAGGTCCTGCAGCATCTCTACATCGCCACTCTTGACTACCTCCGACTCAATTTTGAGGATGAGGACCTGCTTGTGGCCGTTCATTTTCACGCTCACGCTGCCCCCGCCGGCCGTAGCTTCCACCGTGGTTTCCTCCATCTTCTTTTGCAGCACCTCGGCCTGTTGCTTGGCCATGGACATCATCTCTTTAATGTTGAATCCGCCCATAATCTCTCCGCGTAGCTAATACTTTGTACCGCTGGCATCTTGCCGGCTCTCGCGAGGGCATCCTGCCCTCGCAGGCGGGCGAGACGCCCTTTAATACAGCCGCCGAGACGGCGGCGGTACAGGCCCAACTACCGTTTTTCCCGATGGTCAATAATCGTGCGAATTTCTGCGCCGAACTTGTCCTGCATGCGGCGCACCACCGGGTCCTCGAGTGCACGATTGCGGCCTTGGCTGTTTCCGGCGCTACTCGCGGGACGCGGCTTCGCCGTACCGTTGCCCGCCGCTCCGCCTGTCACCGCAACCTTCAGCAGCCGTCCGGCGGCGCCACTGGCCGCTGTGCTGGCAATCTTTTTGGGCTCGGGGCCAAAAGCCATGTCAACCACCGCTGGGGCAGCCGCCACCTTCACCGTGAGTTCATTGCCTTGCAGGGACCAGTCGCCCGCGTCCAGCATGTAGGCGAGCGTTCGATGGCCGCCATTCTCCAGTGCGCTGACAACAGCGGCGCGCAACTGGTCGTGAGTTGCGCCGTCCGTTTGCAGTTTTGCCGGCTCCTCTGGCTCCAGCTCATCGTTCTCTGCCGCAATCGCCGGGGCGGCCGCACCCATGACCACAGAAGCGCCGGTGCTGCCCGCAAGCGGCATCTTGTCATCGCCCGACAACTTCGAACCCGAACCGCCGCTCTTGCGGGCGACATCGGCATTAAATGGCGATACTCTGCCTTGGCGCGAAGCAAACGGCTCGGCGCTGCGCGGCCGTTCTCCTCCTGGAGCAGCAACCGACAAACGAGACCCACCCGGAGAGAGGCCACTCTCAGTGGCGCCTGCCTCGCTCAGCAGTTGCTCCATCGGCAGCAGGCGGGAAGCATGTGCCATCTTCAGCAGGCCAAGTTCGAGGTGAAATCGCTGCTCCTGCTTGTAGCCAAGCTCACTATGCGTGCGCAGGATTATCTGCAGATACCGTGCCAGATCCTCCTCGGTAAAGACTTCGGCCACGCGCGCCACGCGCTGGCGTTCATCCGAGGAAATCTGCAACAGCTCCGAATCGCCGCCCGCCACCTTGGCCACAATGGCATTACGAAGGAAACGGACCATTTGCCGCGCGAAATGAATGGGGTTCTGCCCTTCGCTGAGCAGCTTATCGGCCAGGCGAAGCACTTCCTCGCTGGAACCGCGCTCCACGGCCTGCATCATTTGCTCCAGCGTGGCGGAAGGCACAGTGCCGACAAGCTGGCGCACCACTTCCGCGGTCAGGGTCTCGCCGCAGCAAGCGATGGCCTGGTCGAGTATGGAGAGCGCATCGCGCATGGAGCCGTCGCCCGCCTCCGCCAGCAGCGCCAGGGCGTCCGGTTCGGCTTTGATGTTTTCGCGACCGGCGATGTCACGCAGCTGACCCAGAATGTCGTCAAACCGCACGGCATGAAAACTGAAGTGCTGGCAGCGCGAGCGGATGGTTTGCGGAATGTCTTCAGGCTGGGTGGTGGCCAGCATGAAGATCACGTGGCCCGGCGGCTCCTCCAGGGTTTTAAGCAGGGCATTGAAGGCGGCGTCGGTAATCTGGTGAGCTTCGTCGAGAATCCAGATTTTAAAACGGTCGCGAGCCGGGCGATAACGGGCGGCATCGCGCAGCTCGCGGATCTCGTCGATGCCGCGGTTAGTAGCCGCGTCAATCTCAATCACGTCCACTGAGTTGCCGGCGCGAATCTCGGTGCAGGACTCGCAAACCCCGCAGGGCTCGGGAACGGGGTGGTCAGCAGAACGGCAGTTCAGCGCCATGGCCAGGATGCGCGCCACCGTGGTCTTACCGATGCCGCGGTGGCCGCTGAAAATGTAGCCGTGGGCAATGCGCTGCTGCTCAATAGCGTTCTTCAGGGTGCGGGTGACGTGCTCCTGTCCGATCACTTCCGCGAAGCGTTGTGGACGGTACTTGCGCGCCAGGACCTGGTAAGCCATAGGGGAGAAAAGTCGATTATACGTGATGGAGACAACCGATTCTGCATGGCCGTAAGTCTACTACGGGGCTGCAATTGAAGGGTTCGGCAGAAGCGCATAAGTGCCGGCAATGGCGCTGCCGGCTTGAGGTTATCCGCCCAAAATTGCAGAAATAAAAAGCCTTTGGTCCTTGCGGGACGGCAGCCCTTGGCGCTACTCTTGCAGGCGAGTTTGGGGTTCGGGAGGAGTGTTATGCAATTGAAAATCGCTACCCACGTGGTGGAAGGCGTCACAGTTCTGGAATGCAGCGGCCGCATCGTGTTCGGGGACGAAGCGGCAGCGCTGCGGGAGCAGGTGAAAGACCTGGTGGCCGCAGGCAAGAAACAGATTGTGCTCAACCTGAGCGGCGTTTCCTACATTGATAGCGGCGGGCTGGGAACGCTGGTCGGGCTTTACACCACCGCGCGCAATGCCGGCGGCGCCATTAAGCTGGCCAACCTGACACAGCGTGTGGGGGACTTGCTGCAAGTCACCAAGCTGCTCACCGTGTTTGACGTCTACGATAATCAGGACAAAGCCATAAAGGCATTCGGCAAAGTAGCCGTTGCCTAGGCTGGCGGGGAAATTCTCGGGAGCGGCGCGGTGCGGGCCGCTCCTTCAATTTGCGCCGCGCCTCTGGATGGCGAACCACGCCGGTGTTAGATTCAGGGCGTGATCTTCTACCTCCCGCTTCTGCTGACCGTGGGCGCGACCACGCTGTATCACGTCGCGCAAAAGTCCGTTTCTCCTCAGGTGAATCCCATGCTGTCGGTCACGGTAAATTACGTGACCGCTCTGGTCGTGTCGCTCCTGATCCTGCCGTTTTATCCCGGCAATTCGCTACGCGCTTCGTGGAAGAACCTGAACTGGGCCAGCGTGGCAGTGGGTGTGGCCATTGTGGGAATCGAGTTGGGATTCGTGGTGGCCTACCGAGCTGGCTGGCGGATCAGCGTGGCGTCTCTGATTGCCAATGTGTCAACCGCCCTGCTTCTGGTGGGCATAGGGCTCGTGTTTTTCCGTGAGCACCTGAGCGGCCGCAGCGTGGCTGGAATCATTTTGTGCATCGCCGGGCTTGGCCTGGTTATGTACCGATAAGGAAACCATGTTTAAGAAGCTGCTGGCCATCGTACGGAAAATACCGCGGGGCAAAGTGTGCAGTTATGGAGGCGTGGCGCGGCTGGCAGGCCATCCCGGAGCTTCTCGCCAGGTAGTATGGGCGCTGCATTCCGGCCCCGCCAATAGTTTGCCCTGGCACCGCGTGGTCGGCGCGGGCGGCCGCATTCTGCTGCCTGGCGAGTCCGGCCTGGAGCAGCGCTTCCGGTTGCAGGGGGAAGGGGTGGAGTTCCGCGGCAACCGGGTGAACATGGCCAAGCACGAATGGCCCTCCCCGGGCAGGAAACGAAAAAGTGCCATGCCTAAAGCTCGGCACCGTCGCAAGAACTAAGCCGGCGTGCTGCTTCAGCGCGTAAGACTTGCTCCATGCCAGCAAGATGACGCCACGTCAACCCTGTGGCTACGCTTTTGGTCGCTGTACCTTTGCCTGCTAAGTAGACCTCAACAAAGTACCAAAGTTACTTGGCTCTATCCCGTTCCCGATTGACAATTTCTGTCATAGAAAACTAGGCTGCAATCTCCCCTAAGCAGCAAGCCAAACTCCCCCAAGAGTGGCGCCCGCTCGTCCCCCGCGAATGGTGCGCTCCAACTAAAACTGCGTTCCTGCGAATAGGAGCACCGCCGTATGTCTCAGAGGCTGGGCGACCTTCTCGTCAAAGAGAAGATCATCACTTCGGAGCAGTTGGACCAGGCCATCAAGAAGCAGAAGGAAGAGAACTGCCGCCTGGGCACTGCCCTGGTCAAGCTCGGCATTATGAGCGATGAAGATGTAACCAACTTTCTTTCCAAGCAGTACGGCGTTCCTGCCATCAACTTGTCCTACTTCGAGATTGACCCCGCGGTGGTGAAGCTAGTGCCGGTAGACACGGCTAAGCGCTACCAGATTCTGCCCCTCAGCCGTGTAGGAGCTTCGCTGACCATCGCCATGGTGGACCCCACAAACGTGTTCGCCATGGACGACATTAAGTTCATGACCGGCTTCAACATCGAGCCGGTAGTGGCGTCAGAGGCGGCGATCGCCACAGGTATCGAGAAAGCCTACGGTGAGAACCAGCAGCAAGAGCTGGACGAAGTGATGCAGTCCATGGCGGAGCTGGGCGACGCGGATGTCGAGCTGCAGTCGGAACAGGAGGAGATGGACCTGGCCGACCTGGAGCGCGCCGCCGACGAAGCTCCCATCGTCAAGCTGGTGAACATCATCCTCACCGACGCGGTGAAGCGCGGCGCCAGCGACATCCACATGGAACCCTACGAGAAAGAATTCCGCGTGCGCTTCCGCATTGACGGCGTGCTGCAGAGCATCATGTCGCCGCCTATCAAGCTCAAGGACGCCATTACCTCGCGCGTGAAGATCATGGCCAAGCTGGACATCAGCGAGAAGCGGCTGCCGCAGGACGGCCGCATCATGCTGAAGATCAATCTGGCGGGCAAAAAGAAGACCTTGGATTTCCGCGTCAGCACCCTGCCCACATTGTGGGGTGAAAAGATCGTGCTCCGGCTGCTGGACAAGGAAAACCTGCGCCTGGATATGACCAAGCTGGGCTTCGAGTCGGAGTCGCTGGTCAAGTTTGAAAAAGCCATTCTCAAACCCTACGGCATGGTGCTGGTGACTGGGCCCACGGGATCGGGCAAGACCAACACGCTCTATTCCTCCATCGCCCGGCTGAACACGCCGGAAACCAACATCATGACCGCCGAAGACCCGGTCGAGTTCCAGTTGGGCGGCGTCAACCAGGTGCAGATGAAGGAGCAGATCGGGCTAAACTTCGCCGCCGCTCTGCGCGCCTTTCTGCGGCAGGACCCGAACATCATTCTGGTGGGTGAGATTCGCGACTTCGAAACCGCGGAAATCGCTATTAAGGCGGCGCTCACCGGCCACCTCGTGCTCTCCACCTTGCACACCAACGGCGCCCCGGAAACCATCACCCGTCTGATGAACATGGGTATCGAGCCTTTCCTGGTGGCCACCGCTGTCCACCTGATCTGCGCCCAGCGCCTGGTGCGCCGCATTTGCAGCGAATGTGCCGAGGTGATGGAGGTTCCCCAGCAGACCCTGCTGGAAGAGGGTTTCACGGCCCAGGAAGCCAAGACGGTGAAGATCAAAAAGGGCAAGGGCTGCAACACCTGCAACAACACCGGCTACAAGGGGCGCTGCGGCTTGTACGAGGTGATGGAAGTGGACGACGAGATTAAGGACCTGATCCTGGTCGGCGCTTCCTCCCTGGAGCTCAAGAAGAAAGCTATTGAACGGGGCATGCTGACGCTTCGGCGCAGCGGCCTGGTGAAAGTAATGCAGGGCGTTACCACCCTGGAAGAAGTTGCTCGCGAAACCATTCACTAGAGGAAAGAACTCAACCATGGCACTGACCCTGAGCGAACTGTTGAAACGAATGCTGGAGATGGCGGGCAGCGACCTGCACATCACTACCAACTCGCCGCCCCAGGTGCGCGTGCACGGCAGCCTGCGGCCCCTGGACCTGCCGCCCTTGTCGCCTGCCGACACCAAGCAGCTCGCCTACAGCGTCATGACCGACGCGCAGAAGCACCGCTTCGAGGAAAACCTCGAGCTGGACTTCTCCTTCGGCTTGAAGGGGCTGGCCCGCTTTCGCGCCAACTGCTTCAACCAGCGCGGCGCCACCGGCTCTGTCTTTCGTGTGATCCCCTTCGAGATCAAGTCCTTCAATCAGCTAGGCCTGCCGGCGGTGGTTTCCAAACTATGCGACAAGCCCCGCGGGCTGGTGCTGGTCACGGGGCCCACCGGTTCCGGTAAATCCACCACGCTGGCCGCCATGATTGACAAAATCAACAGCGAGCGGCACGAGCACATTTTGACCATCGAGGACCCTATCGAATTTGTGCACCAGAACAAGAACTGCCTGGTGAACCAGCGCGAGGTGCACTCCGACACTAAGTCGTTCACCGACGCCTTGCGGGCGGCGCTGCGCGAAGACCCGGACGTGGTGCTGATTGGCGAAATGCGCGACCTGGAAACCATTGAATCGGCGCTGCGCATTGCCGAGACCGGCCACCTGACTTTCGGCACGCTGCACACCAACACCGCGGCCTCCACCATCAACCGTATCATTGACGTCTTTCCCGCCCACCAGCAGCCGCAAATTCGCGCCCAGCTCTCGCTGGTGCTGGAAGGAATCCTTTGCCAGAGCCTGCTGGCAAAAATGGACGGGCAGGGGCGCGCCATGGCCATGGAAATCCTGGTGCCCAACCCGGCCATCCGCAACCTGATTCGCGAGGACAAGATTCACCAGATTTATTCGGCCATGCAGTCTGGCCAGGAAAAGTTCGGAATGCAGACTTTCAACCAGGCGCTGGCCACGGCCTACGCCAACCGGCAGATTTCGCTGGAAACGGC
This sequence comes from Terriglobales bacterium, assembly GCA_035280205.1. Classification (GTDB taxonomy): domain Bacteria; phylum Acidobacteriota; class Terriglobia; order Terriglobales; family Acidobacteriaceae; genus JAICWP01. The sequence goes on from DATEGI010000246.1 coordinate 31,079, forward strand.
GTTGCAGCGCTCCAGCCTGCCGGAGGAGTTGCAGGAAATGATCAACCGCGGCGCGGGGCTGCTGAACCGCACCACGCCCGGGGCGCAGGCCATGAAAGCGACTGCTCCCGGCAAGCACTAAGGAAGAGTTTGTACCGGCGCCGCCGGGCGGCGACCGGCAAAAGTTCAACTGAAGGACAAGGGGTAGACCATGCCAGTCTTCACATTCAGTGGCAAGAACGCCTCCGGCGAAAAAGTAGCGGGCGAACGGGTGGCGGGCAGCAAGGAAATGCTGGCGGCGCAGTTGCGCCGCGAGCGCATCACGCCCCGCGCCATCAAGGAAAAGGGCAAGGAATTCGCCCTGCCTACTTTCGGCTCGGGCAAGGTTAAGACCAAGGAAATCGCGATTTTCTTCCGCCAGTTCTCAGTGATGATTGACGCCGGTCTGCCCCTGGTGCAGTGCCTGGAGATTCTGGCGGCCAACCAGGAGAACCCTTCGTTTCAGAAGTGCCTCACCGGCGTGCGCAGTTCGGTGGAGAGCGGCGCCACACTGGCCAACGCCATGCGCGGCTTCCCCAAGACTTTCGATGACTTGAGCACCAACATGATCGAGGCCGGCGAAACCGGCGGTATCCTCGACACAATTCTGCAGCGCCTGGCGCAATACGTGGAAAAAGCGGTGAAGTTGCGCGCGGCCGTGAAATCGGCATTGATCTACCCGGTTTCCGTTATCAGCATCGCCGTTCTGATCGTAGGTGCGCTGCTCAAATGGGTAGTGCCCATATTTGCCAACCTGTTTGCCGGCCTGGGCGTGGCCCTGCCGCTGCCTACCCGCATCGTCATGGGCCTCAGCGCCTTCGTCGGCCACTTCTGGTGGATTTTTATAGCCGGTTGTGTGGGCCTGGTATTCGGGTTCAAGCAGGTCAACAAGCACCCCAAGGGCAAGTACACGATCGATGCCGCCCTCCTCAAGATGCCGGTCATCGGCAACCTGCTGCGCAAGATTGCGGTGGCGCGCTTTACCCGCACCCTGGGCACGCTGATTACCTCCGGCGTTCCCATTCTGGAAGGCTTGGCCATCACGGCCCGCACTTCCGGCAATGCCGTGCTGGAACAGGCTTTGATGAAAGTGCGCAAAGCGATCGAAGAAGGCCGCACTATCGTGGACCCCCTGAAAGAATGTGGCGTCTTTCCCAACATGGTTTCACAGATGATCGGCGTGGGCGAGGCTACCGGCGCCATGGATGCCATGCTGCAGAAAATCGCCGACTTCTACGAGGACGAAGTAGACGCGGCCACCAAGGACATGCTGGCCCTGCTGGAGCCCATCATCATCGGCGTCCTGGGCATTGCCGTGGGCGGCATCGTCATTTCGCTGTACATGCCGCTGTTCTCCATGATTGCCAAGCTGGCCGGCTAAAACCAGGTGCGGCGCGCTCGCGTGCCGCCAGGAAAGGTAATGGCTGCGGAAATTACATTCGACGAGCGCTCCTGGCTGGGTTGGCTGGTCAAGGTTCGCGTCCTCATCATCACCTTCCTGGTGGGGATCGAGCTGTCCATCACCCGCCTTACCCCCACTCAGCTGCCGGAGCGGGAATTCATCAGCCTCATCCTGCTCTGGTACACGCTTTCTGTTTTTCACATCGTGCTGCACTCCTTCTGGAAGGAGCACCGGGCGCAAGCTGTTTTACAGGTGCTCACCGACTTGGCGCTGGCCACGGGAATGGTCTATGTCAGCGGAGGCATTGACAGTTCGTTCAATTTTCTCTACCCCCTGATCATCGTGGTGGCTTGCATCCTGTTGCCGCAGTTATGGGCCTATCTCACCGCGGCTTTGGCCTTTGTGCTGTATGGGGCAGTGGTGGAGCTTGAATTTTTCGGCATCATCCATTCTTACTCGCCCAGTCGCGCCAATTTCAAAATCCTTTTTGCTCTGCTCTTGATTAACCTGTTCGCTTATCTGGCCATTGCCTACCTGGCCGGACGCCTGGCCGCGCGCCTGCGCCAAGTGGACGTGCAGCTGCACGACACCAGCGGCGCCCTGGAAAGCCTGCAGGCGCTGCATGAAAACGTAATCCGCTCCATCAGCGGAGGTCTGCTCACCGCCGACTTGGAAGGCCACATCACGCTGGCCAACCCCGCCAGCCAGACTTTTCTGGAAAAGCGCGAGTTTGACCTGCTGGGCAAGCCTGTGGCTCAGCTGTTCCTTGATCCTTTGCCCGCGCCCACCAGCAGTCCGGCGCACGCCGAAGTGCGTTATCGCACCGCTACCGGCGAAATCCGCACCTTCAGCGTAATTGCTTCGACCCTGGTGGTGCCGGAGCGTGGCAGCCTGGGCTGGGTGTACACCTTCGATGACCTGACCGAAATCCGGCGCTTGGAGCGGGAAGTGCGCCTGCGCGACCGGCTGGCGGCTGTGGGCCGGCTGGCGGCCGCCATTGCCCATGAGATTCGCAATCCGCTCTCTTCCATTGCCGGCTCGGTGAGCGTGCTGGAGGGGATTTCCACCCTCACCGAAGACCAGCGGGCGCTGGTGCAGATTGTGACCCGCGAATCGGAACGCTTGAACAACATTATTTCCGACTTCCTCGCCTATGCCCGCGAGAAGCGCTATGACTTCCAGCGCCAGGACCTGATTCCCCTTCTGGAGGACACGCTTACCCTCATCGAAAGCAGCGCTCCTCCCGAAGCTGCTCAGGTTGAAATCATCCGCAAAATTGAGGTGCAACGCGCCCCGGCGCTGGTGGATGGCGACAAGATCAAGCAGGTGTTCTGGAATTTGTGCAGCAACGCACTACGCGCTATGTCTCAGGGCGGCTCGCTCCATGTCACTCTCAAGGGAGTCGGTCCCAACTGGGTAATCAGTTTTGCCGATAACGGCCACGGTCTGAGCCAGCAGCAGATGGAGAAGATCTTCGAACCCTTTCAAGGACACTTCGAAGGAGGTACCGGGCTGGGGCTTGCCATCGTTTACCAGATTGTGCAGGCCCACGAGGGCAAGATCATGGTGCGTTCCGTGCCTGGGCAGGGAAGTGTGTTCTCCCTGCAGCTGCGGCGCCCGGATGTGGCGACGGAAGCGGCGGAGCCGGAGGAGAACGAGGACGCAGCGCGCTTAACCGCCGCAACTGCGCTGGCGGCCGGCGTCGGAGGAGGGCCGAGCCATGGGTAACATCCTGGTCTGCGATGACGAACGCTCCATTTGCGAAGTGCTGGATATCGCCCTGCGCCGCGAAGGTCACCGCGTCGAAACCGTGAATTCCGGCGACGCCGCTCGCAAAAAGATTGATGGCGCTCTCTACGACGTCATCGTCACGGACATCAAGATGCCGAACATTGATGGCATCGAGGTGCTGCGCCACGCCCATCGCGTTTCGCCTGACTCGGCGGTCATCCTCATCACCGCGGTGGATGATTTCGAAGCCGCCATCCAGGCCGTCAAGGCTGGGGGTGCGTTCGACTACATCCGCAAGGGCCCAGGACTGATGGACGAAGTGCGGCTGGCTATCGCCCAGGCGCTGCAGCAGGTTTCGCTGCGGCGGCAGAACTTCGCCTACCGGCGCGACGCGGCTGCCCGCAATTCGCTGGACAACATCGTGGGCGTCAGCCCGGCCATGGAAAAGCTCAAGCAAACCATCCGTACTGTGGCTTCTACCAGCAGCAGTATCCTCATTTACGGCGAAAGCGGCACGGGCAAGGAGTTGGTGGCGCGGGCGGCGCATGTGTGCTCGCCACGCGCCAGCGAGCCGTTTGTCTCTGTGAACTGCGGCGCTTTTCCCGAGACCCTTCTGGAGAGCGAGCTGTTCGGCTACGTCAAAGGGGCCTTCACCGGCGCGGCGCAGAACAAGCGCGGCCTTTTCGAAGTAGCCGACGGTGGCACTATCTTCTTGGATGAAATCAGCGAAATGACCACGGCCATGCAGGTCAAACTGCTGCGCGTCCTGCAGGAGCGGACCATTCGCCCGGTGGGCGGAACTAATGAAATCCCCATTGACGTGCGCGTCATCTCCGCCACCAATCGCGACCTTGACAAGCTGGTGAGCGAGAACGCCTTCCGCGAAGATCTTTACTACCGGCTCAGCGTGATCCCGGTGAAGGTTGCCCCTCTGCGCGAGCGCCCGGAAGACATTCCGCTGCTGGCCAATCATTTCCTCAAGAAATATTCGCCGGCGGCAGGGAAGAGCATCCTGCGCATTGAGCCGAATTCTCTGCAGGCCCTCGCCGGCTATGAATGGCCGGGCAACGTGCGGCAGCTGGAAAACGCGGTTGAGCGTGCCGTCGCCCTGGAAACCGGCAACGAGCTGCGCGTGGAATTGCCGGCCGAACGGCCCAAGGCGAAAGCGGCAGCTGCGGCTGCAGGCGCTGGCTCAAGCGCCACGGTGGCCGTTTCCGGCGGAAATGGTTCTGCCGAGTCTTTGCCTTCCGAGGGCCTCGATATGGAAAACTACGTGGCCAACATTGAGCGCGCTTTGCTGCAATCGGCTTTGCGCCAGTCCAACGGGGTGCAGACCCGCGCCGCCGAAATGCTCAAGCTTTCCTATCGTTCTTTCCGTCACCTGATGAAGAAGTATGATATTTAGCTGAGCAGCTGATTGGCTGGCTTTGGACAACCCATGCTCGCCATGCGGCATATCTCAGTTATGCCGGCGGTTCTGCTGGCTGCCTGAAACCATCTGCACGAACCGGGGAAGGCGCTGCAGACGCTGCGCCAGATCGCCCACGAACTCGACTGCCATTCCCTGGTTTTCCTTTACCGACTTGACTCGGGCTTGGCTATAAATCCGCGCTTTGCCCGCCTGCACCACGATTTCAATGCTGGCGCCTGTCGGGCAGGGCTGGGTGGTTTGAACATAGCAGCCGGCGAGGCTGAGATTGCTGACGTCGCCGGACATAATCACACCGCCATCGGCCATTCGGAACTGCACCTGGCTGGCGCATTCATAGCGTGAAAACTGGCGGTAGTCCTGCGGCGCCGGCCTCACCCCTGCCTGGCTTGTGTTGCTGGCCGGCTTGGAGCGCGCTTCCGTCTTCGTGCCTGAGCTCGGCTTGGATCCTGCGCTTGTGGATGATTCAGCCGCAATCTTTTCGCGATCTTCCTGGGCCAGAGTCTCGCAGCTGAAGATCAATACCGCGGTAACGAACTTGCGCGGCTCACGCGTTACCCGCACCACATGCGCGAGGTAGCGGACTTTCCGGCCGCCGAAACCCGGCTTATTCGGCAGGGTGGTGGTGAGTTCCACCGCTGCTCCTATGGGCAGGCGCACTTCACCGCGGAAGCACAGACCCTTGTCGCTGAAGTCGTGAATGCGCACCGGCGTCTCGGAGGCAGCTATGCCGTAGCGCAGCGTGGCCGGCAGAGGATGGAATTGGCGCTTCACCAATCGCCGCTCGCCCAAATGCAATACATCGCCTGAGCGTTTGCTTCCCAAGTCTTTCTTGCCGCTGGGGTTATGGGGTTTAGCCGCTCGCCAGAGTTTACGAAATGGATTAGTCATACTTCCCGCGTGGGGCGAGGGGACTTAGGAGGAAATTGACGCCCAAATGGTAACGGAAGCATAGCAAGGGGCGGACGAGTGTGGAATAGCACCGCGGTGCCATTTCGGGACACTTCCCAAGATGGAGTAGGCCCCAGAGCCCTTCGGCTTCTTCTAAAACGTGTCTTTGGAGGTACTTGCGGCGTGGTGCGGCAGCGCCTGTGGCATTTCTGACACATTCCACGCCCAGGCGGCCAGCAGGGCTGCCCCTTCATTGATCTGGTCCGGAATGACCTTATCCAAGGTATCGGCCTGACTGTGGTGCGCCTGCCCGTAGTGGGCCGGCTTTTGCACGCAGAAGTATCCCGGCACGCCTGCCTTCATGAAGGGCACATGGTCGGAGGCGACGAAGACGCGGGTGCTCAATGGCCGCATATCGAACACCTCCTGAAGTGGCCGGTAGATCTCGGTCATCAGGGGTGCGGTTTCGTACTCGTCTTCCAGGGCAATGCTGAACACCTTGCCGGTGCCGGTATCGTGGATGAGCACACCGTCCATGCCCGGGATTTCGGCAGCATGGTTCTTGAGGAATGTTTCCGCGCCAATTCCACCCTGCTCCTCGCCGGTGAACAGGATGAAGGTGATGGTTCGCCTGGGCTGCCACCCTAGTGCCTTCAGGGCGCGCGCGGCTTCCAGCACGGCCATGGCGCCGGTGCCGTTGTCCAGCGCTCCCTGGCCCAAATCCCAGGAGTCGAGGTGACCGCCGATGATAACCCTCTGGCCTGGAAATTCCCTACCCTTAATTTCGGCCACCGTAATGGATGCGGGCACGGGGCCGGCGCTGAAAGAGCCATTCAGGCTCACCTTCATGCTGACCGTACCGGCCTCCCGCAGGCGGTAGATGAGGTCGTAGTCTTCATGGCTGAGGAAGGCGATGGGCACCTCAGTGGGCTGGTACTTGTTGAAACCACCGGTCATATTGAACAAGTTGTCCCATTTGCCGCTGTCCAGCAGAAATACAGCGGGCTGCTCGGCGGCGATCAGCTTTAAAAGCTGAAGGCGTTCGCGAAACGACAGGCGCGGCTGGGGAAGGCCGCGGGGCGGCGGAATTACCGCATCGTAGGCATTGTCTGCCTCTTCGTTTTCCGGCCGCAGCGTGTCCGGTTCGCCGTCCAGCACCACTGCGCCCTTGAGCTGGCCCTTGTATTTCTCGAAATCGGCCAGGACCTTCACCTCTACCACTTTCACTGTGCCGGTGACCGCGCCCGGCGTGGCTTTGCCCCAGCCGAAAGAGCGTATAGGCACAGCCCGGCTGATGGGAGTAACAATCTCTGCCGTATCCCGGCCGCGGGCCCAGGAGTGTGAAATCTGCGTGGTCTCCAGGTGGGCATCAATGCCGTAGCCGCGGAAGCGCTGCAGCGTCCACTGGCTGGCCGCCTGCATTTGCGGCGAACCGGTCAGGCGGGGACCGATTTGCGTGGTCAAGTATTCCAGGTTCTTCCTCAGCTCAGAGTGCGTGGTGACCTCGGCGGCGATTTTCTGGTCGGCGGTTTCCATCGCCTTGCGATAGTCCTCCCTCTCCTGTTCGGTGCGAGCCGCGGCGGAAGGGGCTGCCGGCTGCTGAGCTTGGCGAGAGGCGGCGAAGGACGACGCCGCAAACAAACAGACCAGGGTTGCGGCCGCGACATGGCGGCGAAAAAAAGTAGTTGTTGTTATTTTCATTAGCAGGTTCGGGGTTGGTTTCTGCAAGCAGAGCATTGTACCAAGCGGGAAGTCCACATGGCCCGCGTTTTCCTCAGGTGGATGCCTGCTTGAGTGCTTCTTCCGGAGTGCGCGCCAAAAGAAACAGCAGAAACAGCGCGCTGGGATAGAGCTGAATACACAGACGGGTCAGGGAAGTCTGCAGCAGCCACGGCAGAGGCACCCACGCAGTTACGTAAATAAAAAAATACCCAAGCGCCGTCAGAGCGAGGGTAGCAGCGCCGATCTTTACTGCCACGCGCCCCTCCTGCTTTCGCACACCGAGGAGAAGAAGGTAGACGAGCAGCAGAGGCGGAATGCTTAGCGACCAATCGCCGAAATGCAGGAACCCGTCGGCGAACGCGGCTAGAACAACTCGATACCTGGCTGCGCCGCGCAGGCGATGCAACACTCCATGGGTGACCAGCAGGTCGGTATGCCAGGCGAAGCGAATCTTGAAAAATGCCACCACGGCCAGCACCGGCAGTAATCCCGCCGCCAAGGAGCGTAACTCCCGGCGATACTCTGCAAGACCAGGTCCTCGAAGCTTGATCAGAAAATAGCTGACCAGCAGGCACGACAGAAACAGCCCACCCTCATTCTTGGTCCACACCGCCAGACTGGCCATGGCTCCCGCCAGCGTTAACGCACGGCGGCTTGCAAAACCGGATTGCTCGTGCAGGCAGAGCAGGACGATCGTGCTCAGAAAGAAAAAGGCCAGGGGTACGTCCGCATACTGGGCTGAACCCAAAACCAGAAAGAATGGAGTAGCCAGAAGAATCGTGGCCGCAATCAGGCCCTGGCTGCGGCTGCGGAGGAGCGAGAGAGCGCAGAACAGTTCGCCGGCAGTGGCAAAGGTGAACAAGAATGCTATGGCAATGGGCGCGCTCTGGGCGTCGCTCTTCAGGTACGTCCAGCAGCGCGCCACAGTGGCCGAAAGCAGCAGGGGGTAATCGCGGTGCGGCATGGTGCCCAGCGGCGAAAACACGTCAGTCCAGTGCGCTCCGCCGCCCAAGTAGAGGAAGCGGGCGCGAAGATTCCAGTCGCCCCAGGCGTCCCAGGCGCCGTGCGGGGCGGACGCCGAATACCTGGTGAACGCGGTGCCGGCCACCACGAGTGCAGCGAGGAAGGCGACCGCCGGAAAATACCAGAACCGGGAGCGGGGAATGGGCCCAGATGTGGCTTGCGATTTACCGTGGCGAGGACAAACCAGCGCCATTGTGCCCAGAATCGCGAGGAGTATGAGTTCACTGGCGATGAAAGAACTTTTGTGGGAGCCAAAAATCGCCAACCATAGAAAAAACCACAGAGACGTTGCTCCCAATCCCAAGCCCAGGGAAAGGAAGAGCAGGAGCGGAAACTCCCGGGGCGCGTCAAATGCCTGGGGACGGAGGGGCCAGGCGATGGCCAGACCGATGCCCAGCGCGATCAGGAGCGACCCGCCAAGCAACATTACGGGGCGTTCCTTGTCAGCAACAGCACGCCGTGCCCAAAATCTTTCAGTACGGCATAGCGATGGTCCGGAAATGAAGGGGGAAGCCCAGAAGGGAAGTCCGCAATCAGTGGGTCACAATCAGGCACCGTGCGCACCACCAGCGGGGCCAGCGCATAGCGGGCGAGAAAGAAATCTTTTTTGGCGGCCTCGCTGCTGTTGAAGTCCGGAATATAGCAGATCACGCCGTGCCGCGGCAGGAGTTGCCGCGCGCGCGCGAAGCGGGCTTCATACGCGCTTACCTCGTCGGGCGCGGGCCGCGATGATAGAGGAGCCGATTGCTTCAGCACCCTAAAGCTGGAAAGCAGCGCTCCGCCGATCAGCAAAATCAGCCCTGTGAACAGCCGCAGCTTCACGAACCTAGCTGAATGGAGAAAGCGCAAAGAGCACTCCTTCGGCCCGACTGCGGTTTAGGAACGCACGAACTCCTCGCCGGCCTATCCCGCGGCATAGGCACCTTTGCCGGCCGCATTGCGCACCAGGTTCAAGAAAGCAATGGCCGCCTGGCTGAGAGGGCGGTGGCGGGAATGGAAGGCATCAATGCTGCGTTGCTCAGGCTCCACATCCACAATCTCAACCGCCATCAGCGTGCCACGGCGCAGTTCCCGGGCCACAGCCAGGTGAGGCAGAAAGGCCAATCCCAGCCCCCGCTCCACCATCTTCTTTGCCGTTTCAATTGCCTCCACTTCCAGCACCACATTGGGCACCAGGCCGGAGCGGCGGAACATTCCGTGGCTTAGCATCCAGTCGCTGGAATTGCGGTCGTAGAAAATCAGCGGCCAGGTGGCCACCTCCTCCAGGCGTGCGCGCCGCGGCAGTTTGGGTTTCTGCGTGGTGCGGCGGATCAGCAGCAGCGGATCCTCGCGCAGGCTCAGGGTTTCCAGTTCCGGGTGATGCAGGGAGCGGGCAATGCCGATCTCGGCTTCTCCGCTCAGCACCAGCTCCAGGACTTCCTTTGAATGCCCGGAACGCACCGTCACCATGATTTTGGGATGTGTTCCCTGGAAGTGCTTAAGCACGTCGGGCAGGAAGTACTGGCAAATGGAGAGGCCGGCCGCGACCTGCAGGGCGCCTCCGGTCAGTGGACGCAATTCGTGAACCGCCTGCCGCGCCAGGGCGGCGGCGCGCAGCAACTGCTCAGCATGCGGGCGCAGAGCCCGCCCGGCGGGAGAAAGCACCAACTCCGGCCCGCCGCGCTCGAACAACGGCACGCCCAGTGATTGTTCCAGCGCCTTGATGCGCGCGCTCACCGCCGGCTGGGTGACGCGCAATGCTTCCGCGGCCCGGTGGAAGCCGCCAAACGTCGCTACTGCCAGAAAGGTTTCGACCTGGTCCAGTTCCATGTGCTTGCCCGACGTCCAGCACAGTATGGCCGCATTACGCGTATGGATAAAGCTTTTTTATCACTCGATTGTCACCCGGCTCTGCGCAGCGTAAGCAAAGTGATTTCCGGCGGCACACCCAGGCGCAGCGGCGTGCCGATGGTGCCCAGGCCGCGGGTCACATACACGGAAGCATAACGTTTGCGGAAAGCAGACGCCGAGTCTCCGGTCATTGGGCGCTGATAGAGGCCGGCAATGTATTTCGTGATGAAACGCGCCGGGCTGATGCGGTGATCCAGAATTTCCACTTGCACCTGTCCGCCGTGAGTGTGTCCCGCCAGCATGAGTTCAATGCCTAGCTCACTGGCTCGGTGAAAAGCGTTCGGGTTGTGAGAGAGCAAGATGTTGGGCATATCCTGGCGCGCCAGCGCTTCCACCCCTTCCAGCATGGGAGGGCTTTGGCTCCGGAACCAGTGCTGCCGCTGGTAATCCACGCCGATCAGGTTGAATTTCGCTCCCCGCCAAACCAGTTGTGTGTTTTCCTGGCGCAGCATGGTCATGCCGTGCTGGCGGAAGAGCAACGCGGCTTCGTCTTCGGTATCGGTGTAGATTTCATGGTTGCCGTTGCAGCCCCAGACGCCGAGCGGCGCGCGGAGACGCCCCAGTTCGGCCACGCAGGCAGCCAGCGGATCGCCATGCCCGGTGAGCAGGTCGCCGGTAATCATGGTCACGTCGCAGGTCTGCTGTTGCGCTTTGTCTACGATGCGACGAACCTGCGTGATGGGCATGTAGTTGCTGGCGTGGATGTCGCTGAGTTGCAGGATGCGCAGGCCATCGAGCCGAGGCGGAAGGTCCGCTATGGGCACATCCACCCGGAACACTTCAAAATCGAAACGCTCGACGGCGAAGCCATAAAGCGCTCCCGCTAGCGGCAGCGCGCCAGCAGTGTAGGTGGCCGTCCGAAGGAAGTAGCGGCGCTGCAGGTCGCGCGGCTGATGACTGACCTCGGCCGCGGCTGCAGGGCTTCGCAGCAGATATGCACCCGTAATCCACAGCCCATCAATGCCGCGCACCAAACAAATGGCGAGGTACCCGAAGATAGACCAGGTGAACCAAAGCGCCAGGAATTCAGAGGACCAGCTTGAAATTCGGGGCGTAGGCCAGCCACCTCTGCCGAAGGCCGCAAAACGTTCCACAACCGCAAAGAGCAGAAGAACGCCAGCTGCGTTCCATAGCGTGCGCACCACAGCGCGCCAGCGTGGCTGCCGCACTCCAGCGATTGCGCGCCGGGCGCTGCGCAACCAGTACCGCTGCGACAGATACAGCGTAACCAGGAACAGGACTGGAATAAGGATCCGCAAGGCCGAAATGCTCATGCCATCAACTTACCATGCGAGGTTCACGACCGGTCCACCCGCGCCATCACCTCGGGAGTGTAGCGCTCGCCCGCAATGGCTGACTCGGGCAGGTCTTCGCGAATCCGCGCCAGATCAGCGGGCATCAGCCGCACTTGCTGCGCGCGCCAGTTTTCTTCCAGGTGGTCGCGGCGCCGGGTCCCCGGGATGGCAAAGGTGAAATTACCTTGGTCGATCACCCAGGCCAAGGCGAGTTGCGCTGCAGTGCACCGCCTCTCCGCGGCCAACTCACGAATTGTCTCCACCAGAAGCAGGTTGCGATGGAAGTTCTTGCCCACCAGCCGCGGCACATTGCGCCGGAAATCGCTGGCTGCGAACTCTGGCTGGCTGACTGCACCAGCGAGAAATCCGCGTCCTACGGGGCTGAAGGCCACGAAGGAGACGCCAAGTTCGCGGCAGGCCTGGAATATGGCGCCTTCCGGGTCGCGCGTCCACAAGGAATATTCTGATTGCAGCGCGGCAATGGGATGCACCTTGGCCGCCCGCCGCAGGGTGTTGGCCGAGACCTCCGACAAGCCGATGTGCCGCACCTTTCCGCTGCGCACCAGTTCCGCCATTGCACCCACCGAGTCCTCGATGGGCACCTTGGGGTCAAGGCGGTGCAGGTAGTAGAGGTCAATCACCTCCACATTCAGGCGCCGCAGGCTGGCGTCGCAAGCAGCCCGAATGTGTTGCGGGTTGCCGTCAATGCGGGCCTCGTCCTTAGTGTCGGTCCATACGAACCCGCACTTGGTGGCCAGCACTACCCTTTCGCGCCGCCCCTTCAGAGCCCGGCCCACCAGTTGCTCGTTGTGGCCCCGGCCGTAAACGTCGGCGGTGTCCCAGAAGTTGCAGCCCAGCTCCAGCGCCCGGTCGAGCGTGGCCAGCGATTCCTTTTCTTCTGCCGGCCCGTAGGTGCCAGAGAGTACCATGCAGCCCAGCCCGATGACCGGCACTTCCGGTCCAGCTTTGCCCAGCGTTCGCTTGATTGCTTCCATTTCTCCACTCTCGTACGGAACATCTATTGTAAGCCGCCAGGCGCGTGCCTCACCTGGCGCGACGTTGACAAACCAGCAACCAACGACACAGAATCGCGCTTCTCCCGAGGTGCCGATGAAACGCTGCCTGTGCCTGCTTGCCGCCTTCGCCCTTTACATTCTTCCGCTCTCGGCGCAACAGTCGCCTCCCAGCCGCCGTAACGATGTAGTGGACGTGCTGCACGGCGTTTCCCTTCACGATCCCTACCGCTGGCTGGAAGACCAGAACAGTCCGGAGACGCGCGCCTGGATCAACGCTCAGAATGCATATTCGCGTTCCATTCTCGGCAAGCTGGCAGGGCGCGACCAGATTGCCCGCCGGCTGGACGAATTGATGAAGGTGGACAGCGTCCAGGTGCCCATCGAGCGCAATGGGCGCTACTTCTTCCTTCGCCGCCGCGCCGACCAGGAATTGTTTGTCATCTACACCCGTCAAGGCGCCGGCGGGAAAGACGAGGTTCTGGTGGATCCGCACCCCATGAGCGCCGATCACAGCGTCAGCGTGAATATTCACGGAGTGACCCCGGACGGCGCTCTTCTGGCCTACGGCATTCGCCGCGGAGGTGCGGACGAGACGGAAATCCACCTGTTAGACGTCAACACGCGCAAGCAATTGCCGGATGTGCTGCCCGCAGCGCGCTATTTCAACCTCTCTTTTCTCCCGGATAAGAGCGGTCTCTATTACTCCATGATGGGCAAAGATGCGCCGCATGTGCGCTTTCACAAGCTGGGGACTGCCGCCGCTCAGGATGTCGAAGTGTTCGGCAAGAACTACGGTCCTTCGAACATTATTCTGGCGCAGGTGACCGAAGACGGCCGCTATCTTCTGCTGCACGTTCTGTACGGCGCGGCAGCCGACAAGACCGAGGTTTTTGTCCAGGACCTGGCCCACAAAAGGCCAATCAGTCCCATCATCCAGGGCATCAACGCCCGCTTTTTCGCTTCGCCCGGCGGCGATCATCTTTACGTGTGGACCAACTGGAAAGCGGAAGACGGGCGCGTTCTTGATGTTGACCTCATGCACCCCGAGCAGGAACACTGGCGCGAAGTGGTGCCGCAGGCCGCCGACGTGATTGACGACTTCGACGCTGCCGGCGGTAAACTGCTGGTGAAGTACCTGCATGATGTGAGCTCGCGCATTCGCATTTTCCAGCCCGACGGCAAACCCGCCGGGCAGGTCGCGTTCTCAACACTGGGCACGGTCAGCCGCATGAGCGGCCACTGGCAGGGCAGGGAAGTTTTCTTCGATTTCAGTTCGTTCCACGTGCCGCCCACCATCTACCGTTACGACCTCTTCAGCGCCAGCCAGTCGGAGTGGGCGCGGGAAAACGTTCCCGTGGACAGCAGCAAGTTCGAGCTGAAACAGGTGTGGTACCGCTCCAAGGGCGGCACTCGCGTACCCATGTTTCTGCTTTCTCAGAAGGGGTTGAAGCTGGATGGCTCGAACCCGGTGCTGATGACCGCGTACGGCGGTTTCGACATCAGCATGGCTCCGCGCTTCTCGCCGGAAGCGGTGGTGTGGGTGGAGCACGGCGGCGTCTTTGCCCTGCCCAACCTGCGCGGAGGCGGGGAGTTCGGCGAGGAGTGGCACCGCGCCGGCATGCGGGAGAAAAAGCAGAATGTCTTCGACGATTTCTTTGCCGCCGCCGAGTGGCTCATCCAGAATCGCTACACCAACTCTTCGCGGTTGGCCATTGAAGGCCGCAGCAACGGCGGCCTGCTTATGGGCGCAGCCATGACCCAGCGTCCCGACCTTTACCGCGCCATCATTTGCGGCTATCCGCTGCTCGACATGCTGCGCTACCAGAAGTTTCTGGTGGCCCGGTTCTGGATTCCGGAATACGGCTCGGCCGACGATGCCGAGCAGTTCAAATATCTCCACGCCTACTCTCCGTACCAGCATGTCGAGAAAGGAAGAAAGTATCCGGCGGTGCTCTTTGAGACGGGCGATTCCGATACCCGGGTTGCGCCCCTGCATGCCCGCAAAATGACCGCGCTAATGCAGTGGGCCAGCCCCTCCGGGCATCCCATCCTGCTGCACTATGACACCACCGAGGGCCACTCCGAGGGACGTCCCGTGGGCAAACAGATTGAGGACGACACCGACGAGCTCAGTTTCCTGTTCTGGCAGTTGAGTGGGAAGTCCTGAAGACAGGTAGGGCGGCAACGTCGAGGCAATTTTCAAGCGTGGCAACTCGAAAACGGTGTGGCCTCGCCCGGATTACCTGGCCACTCCCGCCGTCCTGATTCCCATGTCGGCCAGCAGATCGCTGCCGTGAATATCCAGGGATCGCATGACGACCAGGATGGCGGCCAGCACTACCACGGCCACAGCGTACTCGGGAACGTCGCTGGCCGTATCATCCGCCCAAAACGCGAGCAGAAGGTTCTTCATATAAGCCCCCACAAGGAATGTCACTCCGGCTATTTGCCGGGCGCACGGCCGAGAGGTCTCGGCTCGGGAGCAACTCATAGCATCGTGCCTTCCACTGCTTTGTTCAAGGTGACCGAGGGCCCAGGCCTCGTGTCCAACCGGCCAATCCCACAACCCTTGTCCAAAAGGACATTACCGGGGCTGTATGCCGCCCCGTTCGTATTGTAGAAACCGAACCTCCTTGCCTTTGTCGTACTTCTGAACTAACGTGTTACCCCATGGCGGCCGTGCGTTGCCTTCGGCCCTGCCCCAGCCTGTTCAAGGCGTTAAGTGTGAGCTGGCTGCTGTTTGCCGCTGCCTTGATGCCTGGGCAAATTGAAGGCCCAGGCCAGGCGCTCCGGCCTTCCGATTCGGCCACCTACACGCTCGCGGGCACAGTCATAAACTCCGTCACGGGCGACCCCATCCCCCGGGCCGTGGTTCAAGCCGGCGAGCGTATCCAGTTCACCGATTCTCAGGGCAGGTTTGAGTTCGGAGGTTCTGCGGCCGGAACTTACACCATTTTTGCGGTGAAGCCCGGCTTCTTTTCCGAATCCGACGTTTCTGACGGCCTTTCCAGGCCCACCACGGTCACCGCCGGCCCGGATTCGTCGCCGACTGTGGTCAAGCTGGTTCCGGAAGGCATCATCTTTGGCCACCTCAGAGATGAAAACGGCGAGCCCCTGGAAGGGGTCGCCGTGGGGGTGCAGGGCTGGCGCATTGTTGACGGGCGCCGGCAATCGCAACCATTTGGCGGCCAGAGTACCGACGAAAATGGCTACTTCCGTATTTTCGGCCTTAACCCCGGTACATACTATGTTTCGGCAACAGCCCCGGCAAATTGGGGCGCTATCCTGCCAGGGCGCGGCGCCCGGGAAGGCTACCCACCAAGTTATTTCCCGGGAGTCAGGCAGCGCAGTGCGGCCACTCCCATCCGATTGGCGGCTGGACAGAGCGTGCAGGCGGATTTCGCCCTGCGCCGCATTCCCACATTTCGGGTGGCGGGACAGGTTACTGGTTACCCTGAAGGTCACCTGAGCAGCCTTCAGGTATCTGAAGCCTCTGACTCAGGTGCCACCGTGGGCGTTCGGCTGGACCGCGGAACAGGAACGTTCATCGCCCCGGCTGTCCCGGCGGGGGCCTACAGGTTCAAGGCAATGGCAAACGACGAGGCCGGGAGATCGCTGATGGGCGAAGTCACCGTGAATGTCAATGCCGACGTTTCCGGCGTGGTGGTTGCAGTCGCCCCTGCTGTTTCTATCCCTGTGGTCGTCAACACCGAATTTCTTAGCTCCTCTCCGGCCAACCGTTCGGATACCGTAACAGTTCGCCTGGACATGGCCGACGGCCAGAGCGTGATAGGGTCGAACCAATTGTCCACACCCGAGGAGAGCAACGGCCGGCATCGCCTGGTGGTCGCATCAGTGTCGCCTGGCCGCTACTATGTTGATGTCATTCCCGCCGGCAACTGGTACGTGCAGTCGTTGGTGAGTGGCAGCACCGATCTGTTTTCCGAGCCGCTGACCGTCGTCTCCGCCAGCCAGGTTGCGCCCATTGAGGCGGTGCTGCGCGACGACCCTGCGACCCTGGCCGGAGAAGTGCGCTCTGACGGCGCTGCGGTTGTGGGCACCGTGCTAGCGCTCATGGCGGATGCGCCCCTTCGCGTGCCCAGGGTGGTTCTAGCCGATGCTCAAGGCGCATTTCGCTTCGACAATCTCCCCCCCGGAAGCTACATACTGCTGGCGTTCGATACCATTGCTGGGCTCGAGTACACCAACCGGGATGCGCTGCGTGACTACCTTTCACGTGGAACGGACATAACCCTCGGCTCGAAGGACGCCAGAACAGTCACCGTGGAGTTGATACACCGATGACCACAATGCCCCACGTGGTTCGACTATCCATTTTTCTGTTGATCACGAACGCGGCTTTCGCAGCACAACGTGCCGTCGTACCAGCGCCGCAGGCACCGCCCGACTGGCAAATTGCGGGAACAGTAATAAGCGCTCTTGATGGGCGCCCGGTTAGCGGGGCCCAGGTGCGTATTGTCTCTAACAACAATCCAACCTCTGCTGACGCGGCCCTGACCGGCAGCGATGGGCGTTTCGTTTTCCACGGCCTGACTCCCGGCAAATACGTTCTGCAGGCAAGGCATTACGGTTTTGTCCGCCAAGGCTATCAGCAACACGGCTCATATTTCACCGGCATTGCCGTGGGTCCGGGCCTGCCTGCGCCGGACCTCCTGTTTCGCCTGCAACCCGCCGCGGTCATATCCGGCAAGGTGTTTGACCAGGCCGGCGATCCGGTGCGCGAAGCCAGCGTCATGCTGCTCCACAAAGCGCTGGTAAACGGCCAATGGGCCACTCGCTTGAGTGACTCTGTCACCACCGACGATCAAGGCTCCTTTCACTTCGGTCAACTGCTGCCGGGGAGCTATTTTGTTTTGGTCACGGCGCAACCCTGGTTCGCGCGATTCGCAATGCGGTCGGGAATGGCGACTGTGGGGAATTTGACCGCTACCGTTGCTGACTCTTCATTCGATGTCGCATACCCAATCACCTATTACCAGGATGCGGCCGACCTCAGCGATGCGACTCCCATTGAGCTGCAAGCAGGGGAGCACTCTACCGCCGACATCACCCTGACCCCCGTGCCGGCGCAACACATCACAGTGCGCACGGCTGACAGTAATCCTGCGTCCGGCTTCACGGCTTCTTTGACCCAGCACGTTGCAGATGGAAGCACGATTCCCGTGCAAACAATGTTTCAACAGGTAGCGCCGGGGGTCTTTGAATCGGAGGGCGTTCCCCCGGGGAGCTACGAGATGGATGGGCGCTTCTACGGTCCCAACTCCGGGCGGCAAGGCAGAGAGCAAATCCGGACTGTGGAAGCGGGAAAGGGGCATGAAGTTGACCTGGGCGAGTCATCGGATGCCGCATCGGTGAGCGGCAGCGTGCGCTTCATTCCCGCCGTTAAGCCACCCGCCCACCTGTTCATCGTTCTTTCCCCGCGTAACGCGCAGAATGTACTTTCGGCGGAAATCACCCCGCGTTCAGATTTCGTTTTTGATCGCCCTGTGCCTCCAGGCGAGTACGAGGCGGGCTCGAGTTTTGCTGGTGAGTTTTTTGTAGTCAGTGTAGGCGCCACCGGCGCTACGGTGAAAGGACGGATGCTGCAAATTGCCGGTTCTGATCCGGTGACGCTGCAGGTCGTGATGTCACGCGGCGTGGCCCAGGTAAAGGGCACCGCCGTGCGCGACGGCAAACCCATTTCCGGCGCGCTGGTGGTGCTGGTTCCGCGGGATCCTGCCAACAACCAGCCGCTGTTCCGCGCGGACCAGAGCGATAGCGATGGCACCTTCACCCTGCCCTCCATCGTTCCTGGTAAGTACACACTGGTTGCTGTTGATAACGGCTGGGGCCTGGAGTGGCGCAACCCGGCGGCACTCAAGCCCTATCTCTCCCGCGGTCAGGTGCTGCAGATTGCCCCCGAAGGGAGGTATAACATCAGGCCCGAGGTGCAAGACTTCTAAAATCGCACCCAGGCTCATGACTCCAAAACATACCATCGTAGGCTTGGGCGAACTTTTATGGGACCTGCTGCCCAGCGGGCGTCAGCTAGGGGGCGCGCCGGCCAATTTTGCCTACTTCGCCAATCTTCTGGGCGATCGGGGCGTTGTGGCCAGCCGGGTAGGTGACGACGGTCTGGGGCGCGAAGCCGCCGACCGGCTTCGCCAGCTTGGGTCCTCCACCGAATACCTGCAATGCGACCCCACGCACGCTACGGGTAAGGTTGAGGTGCGGGTGGATGCGGCCGGACAGCCGCAATTTGAAATTGCCCGCCCAGTGGCCTGGGATTTTCTGGAATGGGCGCCAGCCTGGAAAAGATTGGCGGAGAAAGCCGACGCAGTTTGCTTCGGGTCGCTGGCGCAGCGCTCACCGGTGAGCCGCAAAACCATTCTGCAGTTTGTGCGCTCTACCCGGCCGCAAACATTGCGGGTTTTCGACGTTAACCTCCGCCCCCCGTTTTATTCCCGGGAGGTGCTCGAGGCATCGGTGGCAATGGCTGATGTCATCAAGCTTAACCACGATGAATTGCCGGTACTGACCCGGCTCTTGGGAATTCCTTTCAGCAGCGAGCGAAGCACAGCCGAGGCCCTGCTCCACGCCTTCAAGGCGAAGTTGGTCTGCGTCACTCGCGGCAGTTGTGGCAGCCTGCTGGTCGGAAAGGAAGGCGCGGCTGAGCATCCCGGTTTTCGTGTTGCCGTGGCCGACACAGTTGGCGCGGGCGACGCTTTTACCGCGACGCTGGTATACCACTGCCTGCGGGGAGCGGAGCTAAAAGAGATGAGTGAAGCTGCCAACCGAGTCGGCGCCTGGGTCGCTAGCCAGGTCGGAGCGACTCCGGTACCGAAGAACGGAAACCTGGAGCTCGCCGTGGCAGGCTTGAAACCTTGAAACCTTGAAACCTTGAAACCTTGAAACCTTCTACTCCCCCTCCATCGGCCGAATGGCAACAGGGAACTGCGCCGTCATAAGCGGCCTCGGTAGGATAGCGAACTTCGGCGCCTGGCCGCGCACCATGGCCACCTCGTCGCAGGAGTGCAGGCGCGGGCAGTTGCAGCAATCTTTGTAAACCTTGTCCGGCAGGTGCTCGCGCTCCGCCACCGCAAATCCCATGCGGGAGAAGAACTCCGGGATGCGGGTGAACAGGCACACGCAGCTCACGCGATGGCGCTCGGCTTCGCGCAGCAGAGCTTCCACCACCTGCTTGCCGGCTCCGCTGCCGCGCTGATGCGGGTACACCGCCACAGAGCGGACCTCCGCCAGGTGCGGGCCGTATAGATGCAGCGCCCCGCAGCCGATGATCTGCCCCCCCTCCTCGGCCACCACAAAGTCGCGGATGTTCTCGCAGATTTCTGACAGGCGCCGGGGCAGAAGCGTGCCGTCGCCGGAGTAGGTGGCGATGAGGTTGTGAATGGACTGCGCGTCGGCCAGCACCGCGTCACGCGTGCGCATGAGCCTCCTCGTGGACACCCGCCAGTTTCCGCTTGCCTTCGGCGATGGCCTGCTTCACGCGTGCCGGAGCTGTGCCGCCATGCACATCGTGCAGCGCCAGCACGCTCTCCACTGAAAGCCGCGCGTAGATGTCCTGCTCGAACTCGGGGCTGAACTGCCGCAGCTCCTGCAGCGACAGCTCCTGCAGTTCGCATCCTTTTTCCAGGCAGAGCCGCACCGCGTTCCCAATCTTTTCGTGCGCCAGACGGAAGGGAACACCGCGCTCAGCCAGGTACGTCGCCGCGGCCCACGCGTTCAGCCAACCTGACTGCGCCGCTTCCTGCATGCGCGTGTAGTTGAAATCCACTTCCCGCATCCAGCCAGTCACCAGTGGCAGGAGGGTAAGGATGGTCTCGGCGGCGTCGAACAGCGGCTCCTGTGTTTCCTGCAGGTCCTTGTTATAGGCCAGCGGCAGACCCTTCAGAATCAGCACCAGCGCATTAAGATCACCGGTGATTCGTCCCGCTTTGCCGCGCGCCAGCTCCAGAAGGTCGGGATTCTTCTTTTGCGGCATGGCGCTGCTGCCGGTTGAATATTTCTCCGGCAGAACTACAAACCTGTACTCCTGGGTGGAGAACAGCAGCATCTCCTCTGCCCAGCGGCTCAAGTGCAGGCTGAGCAGAAGCAAGGTGTGCACAAACTCCAGCACGAAGTCGCGGTCTGTGGTCGCGTCCAGGCTGTTGTTGGTAGGAGCCTCAAAGCCGAGCTGCTCCGCCATGGTGTGCCGGTCGAGAGAGAGTGTGGCTCCAGCCACGGCGCCCGAGCCGAGCGGGCACTGGTTTGCGCGCTTGCGGCAGTCAGCCAGGCGTTCCAGATCGCGAAACAACATCTCCGCGTAGGCTAGCAGCCAGTGTGCCACCAGCACCGGCTCTGCCCGCTGCAGGTGGGTGTAGGCAGGCATGGCAGCGCCGCCCGCCTGCTCCGCTCGCGCCAAAAGAACACCGATCAGCTCGCCGAGTTGGCCCCGTGCCTGGTCAATGGCATGCACCACGTAGAGCCGCAGATCGGTGGCGATTTGCTCATTGCGGCTGCGCCCGCTGTGCAGTTTGTAGCCGGTTTCGCCGATCAGCTCCACCAGCTTTTTCTCCACGAAATGGTGCACGTCTTCGGCGCTCTCGTCCTCCAGAAACGCCGGCGAGGCAGCGGCTTTCTCCACAATCTGCGCTAGTCCCTCCGTGAGGGCAGCAAGCTCGCTCGCGGAAATCATGCCCGCCTTCTGCATGGCCTGGGCGTGCACGCGGCTGGCGGCCACCTCCTGGGCCAGCAGCCGCTGGTCGAAAGGGAACGACCGCTGCCAGCGCTCGAACTCCGCATCCAGCGGCTGGCGGAACCGCCCCGACCACATCTTCATTTCGCCACCTCCATTCGCACCTGGCTGCGCGACCGCGCCGGCAGGCCCAGAATGCGGATGAAGCCGGCGGCATCCTTCTGGTCGTAACTGTCGCCCATGGTGAAGGCGGCCAGATCGGTGCGGTAGAGCGAGTTCTCCGAATGCCGGCTGGCAATCGCGATGTTCCCCTTGTAGAGGCTCAGCCTCACGCTGCCGGTCATCTCCTTCTGGGTGCTCTCTACGAAGGCGTCCAGCGCCTCGCGCAGTGGCGTGAACCAAAGGCCGAAGTAAACCATCTCCGCGTACTTCAGCGCCATCTGCTGCTTGAAGTGCATCAGGTCGCGCTCCAGGCAGAGCGCCTCCAGTTCGCGATGCGCCGTCAGCAGCAGCGTTCCACCGGGTGTTTCGTAGCAGCCGCGCGATTTGATACCGACGAAGCGGTTCTCCACAAGGTCCACGCGGCCGATGGCGTTGCGCCCGCCGATTTCGTTCAGCAGCTCCACCAGCGACACCGGGTCCATATCCATCCCGTTCACCGCTACCGGCACTCCCTTTTCGAAGCCAATTTCCACTTGCTCTTGGCGGTCAGGCGCCTCTTGCGGTGAGCGGGTGAGCTGCCACGTGGTGGGTAGCGGCGCGTTGCCTGCGTCTTCCAGTTCACCGCCTTCGTGCGAGATGTGCCACAAATTGCGGTCGCGGCTGTGAATTTTCTCCCGGCTGGCAGCCACGGGAATGCCG
Source organism: Terriglobales bacterium (assembly GCA_035280205.1). Taxonomy (GTDB): domain Bacteria; phylum Acidobacteriota; class Terriglobia; order Terriglobales; family Acidobacteriaceae; genus JAICWP01. The sequence continues at coordinate 53,052 of DATEGI010000246.1, forward strand.
TGCTGCTCGGCGTAGTCGAGGCAATCCTCGCGCGATTTCAGCTCCCACTCACGCCAGGGCGCGATTACCTTCAGGTGCGGCGCCAAGGCCTGGTAAGCCAGCTCGAAGCGCACCTGGTCGTTGCCCTTGCCGGTGCAGCCGTGAGCCACAGCCGTCGCGCCCTCGCGCAATGCTACTTCCACCTGGTGCCTGGCAATGACCGGCCGCGCCAGCGATGTGCCCAGCAGATACTTGTGCTCATATACCGCGCCCGCCTTCAGGGCAGGAAAGACGTAGCCGGTGAGGAACTCCTCCCGCAGATCTTCCACGACCACCTTGCTGGCGCCGGTGGCGTAGGCCTTCTCGACCACCGCTTCGATGTCATCACCCTGGCCCACGTCGCCCACCATGGCGATCACGTCATAGGAATAGTTCTCCTTCAGCCAGGGAATGATGATGGAGGTATCCAGGCCGCCGGAATAGGCCAGCACCACTTTTTCAGGCATGCGCGCTCCTTCCCGGGAGGCGGCTCATGCCGCCGCCCAGCAGCAACAACAGAATGGCTTTCTGCACGTGCAGGCGGTTCTCCGCCTGGTCGAAAACCACGGCGCGGGGCGAATCAATCACCGCGTCGGTGACTTCGGAGCCGCGGTGCGCCGGAAGGCAATGCATGAAGGCGGCGTGCTCCGCGGCTGCGTGCATCAGATCCTCATTCACCTGGTACGGAGCAAAAATTGCGGCGCGTTCTGCCGCTTCCTGCTCCTGTCCCATGCTGGCCCACACGTCGGTGTAGACCGCGTCAACGCCATGCACCGCCGCCTCGGGATCAGAGCCAAGCTCAATTCGGGCGCCGGTCTCGCGGGCGATCGCGTGTGCATCTGCTACCACCTGGGCCGCCGGCTCGTAACCCGGTGGAGTGGCCATGCGGATGGTTGAGCCCAGACAAGCGCAGGTGAGCAGCAGCGAATGGGCCACATTGTTGCCGTCGCCGACATAGGCCAGGCTGATCTTGCGCAGATCGCCGAAGCGTTCCTGCAGCGTGAAGTAGTCAGCCAGAGCCTGGCAGGGATGCTCCACGTCACTCAGCGCGTTGACCACCGGAATGCAGGCATGCGCCGCCAGCGTTTCCACCGTGGCATGATCGAAGGTGCGCAGCACCACTACATCCACCCAGCGCTCCAGGTTGTGGGCGATGTCGCTCAGCGACTCGCGCGCGCCCAGGCGGCTGGCATTCTGGTCCACGAAAAAGGAAACGCCGCCCAGGCTGGCCATGCCCGCCTCGAACGTGAGGCGCGTGCGCAGCGATGGCTTCTCGAAAAACAGCACCATCTGCTTGCCGGCGAGCGCTCCGCGAAAATCGGAGGGCCGCTGCTTGATCAGGCTGGCCAGGTCCAGCACCGCCCGCACGTCTTGCGGCGACAAATCGCGCACCGATACCAGGTCGCGTGGCCAGAATGTTGTAGTGGCAGGTCCTGTCCCTCCCGGCGTCACCCTGGTCGCATTGATTGCTTGACTGCTCATGGCCTACTCCCTTTTAGCCTCATTTTGATTACTGGAGTCATGCTGAGGAGCTCTAGCTCCGAAGCACCTCGCGTGCACTACCGGGTTGCCTGCCGCTCTCACGCTCCAATCACCTCAGTCCCGCATTCCACTTTCGAAAAATAAAACTGCCCGAGCACCTCAGCCTGCGTTGCCGGCAGAATCCTCACGCGGCCCACTCCGCGCTTCAGCGCTTGCCCGCAGGCCTCCAGCTTCGGCAGCATGCCGCCCGCGATTACTGCCTGTCTCACCATCTCCGGCACCTGCTTAACATCCAACCATTGAATGACCGTCCCGTCCGCGCCTTTTACTCCCGGCACGTCGGTGAGAAATATTAGTGTGTTGGCCTTGCAGGCCACGGCGCACGCCGCCGCCATCTGGTCGGCGTTGATGTTGTAGTACTCGCGGTCCGAACCCAGGGCCACGCTGGCAATCACCGGAATGCCGCCCTGCGACCAGATGGCCTCCAGCCAGCGGCACTCCACCGCGGCAATCTCGCCCACATAGCCGAGGTCAGTTCCGCTGCTTTCTTTCTTGCGGGCGCGGAAGCTCATGCCGTCACCACCGCACAGCCCGACGGCCGGCTGCCCGGTGGCGCTGATGGCCGCCACCACCTTCTTGTTCACCATGCCCGCCAGCACCATCACGGCTACGTCGCGCGTGTCGGCGTCTGTGATTCGCAGGCCGTTCACGAACGAACTCTGTTTTCCGAGATGTTGCAAGGTGCGCGTCAGGGTGGAGCCGCCGCCGTGCACAACGGCAATTCTGTGGCCGTCGTGGGCCAGTTCCACTACAGCGCGGGCACAACTCCGCAGAGTCGCTTCGTCCTCCAGCGCCGCGCCCCCGATCTTGATCACAACCTTCAATTCAAGCCCTCTTTCTCGCTCCAGGCGAACATCAGGTTCATGTTCTGCACTGCCTGCCCGGCCGCGCCTTTCATCAGGTTGTCTACGCAGGAAATCAGCACCAGCCGCTGACCATCCGGAGCCAGGCAGAATCCGATGTCGCAATAATTGCTGTGCAGCGAAAACTGGATTTGGGGCAGCTGCGGCGGGGCAAATACGCGCATCCATGGTCGCCCGGCATAAAACTCGCGGAAACAGGCCTCCACTTCGTTGGCGGTTGCACGCTGCCGCAGCCGCAGGTAGATGGTGGAGAGGATGCCCCGCGGAATGGGCAGCAGGTGGGGAGCGAAGGTGAACTCCGGAGCCTCTAGTCCCAGTTGCTCCAGGATCTCGCCGACGTGGCGGTGGCCGAAAACCGAATAAGCGGATACATTGTCCGCCACCGAAACAAAGTGCGTGCGCGCGTTCGGCTCCTTGCCCGCGCCCGAAACACCAGACTTGCAGTCGGAGATAATCCCGCGCTCGCGATCCACCATCCCTGCCCGCAGCAGGGGGGCCAGCGCCAGGATCACCGAGGTGGCGTAGCAACCAGGATTGGCCACGAGTTGCGCCCCGGCAATGCGCTCGCTATTCAACTCCGGTAGTCCGTATACCGCCGTATCGGTCAGGCAGGCCGCCTTCTGCGGGTCGGAATCGCAGAAGCCGTAGATCGCCCGGTGCTCTTCACGCTTCAGCCGCCACGCGCCGCTCAGGTCAATGACGCGGATACCGCGCTCCACCGCCTCCGGCGCCAGCGTGCGCGACACCTCATGGGGCGTGGCCAGAAACAGCACATCCACCTTGCCTTGCTCCACCGCCTCCCAGAAGAACGGCTGCAGCGGGCGCGAGTTCCCGTTCATAGGCGGCACGATGTCCGCGGCGTGAGCTTCCGCCTCGCGGCGAAAAAGCAGGGACGCTCCCACGCGGGGATGCCGGCTCAGCAGGCGAGCCAGTTCCATTCCGGCATAGCCGGTGGCGCCCAAAACCGCAGTTTGTATCTTTGCCGGCATCAGGCTCGCGGCTCCCGCACGCGCAGCAGCAGCCCGGCGCTTTGCTTGTTCTTCGCCACCAGCAAAATGGGATCCCGCGACAGCCTGTCCCGCTTTTTTCATAATGAATAAAGATGAATGGTTATGAATAAATATTCATTTGATTGTACGGAAATGAGATGGCCTGTCAAGCCCAAAGGTAGGTTCGGAGGATTTGATTACTCTGGGAGGTTCACTGTAAAGCGGCGCGGCAGCAGCTCGCTTCGCTGGATTAAACCAGCAACTCCCGCACCCGCTGCGCCAACCGGGCGGCGTTCTTGTTGTTCGCCGCCACGATCAATATGGCGTCGTCGCCCGCTATGGTGCCCACCACCTCCGGCCAGTTCTCGCCGTCGAGTGCGGCTGCCACGGGCTGGGCGCTGCCCACAGCGGTTTTTACCACCACCAGATTTTGTGCCTGGCGCACATCCAGCACGAACTCCCGCACCAGGCGGGAGGCTGAAGGCAGCGCCGCTTCGGAGGCCGTGCCGCCGGACGGCAGAGCGTATCCTTCCGCCGTCTTCACCAGTTCCAGTTCGTGGATGTCCCGCGAAAGCGTCGCCTGGCCCACCCTGATGCCGCGTTTGCCCAGTGCTCGCTGCAGCTCGTCCTGGCTTCCGATGGGGCTCTCCCGCAACAACTCCAGAATGGCTTTGTGCCGGGCTTCTTTCATAGCCAGTAAAAATGAATATAACTGAATGTACGGAATTGAGGCGTGCTGTCAAGCGCAAAGCCGGGATCGGGCAAGCTTTGATCAACCACAAAGGACACAGAGTTCACAGAGATTTGGAAGATTTAGACTGATGGTTACCGATTCCGTCAGCTTTTCAAAGTGATAGTCGGTTCCACCCCGAAGCCATGAATAGATTTCCTCTGTGCCCTCTGTGTCCTCTGTGGTGAACAACTAGGCTTGCTCCCGCACTGCCCGCCAGGCCTGGTCAATGGCGGTATCGGTGTAGGCGCTGGCCCCGGCATCGGAGTTGGCGATGGAAATGCGCCCGAACTTCTGCCGCCCGATTACGCAGGGCCTTTGCTCCTCAGGCCAGTCGGGGTCGGAAAGCGAGTTGTACTCGTAGGCGTAGCCGTGTGCCCAGCGGTTGACGGTGATGCCGGCGATGTCGCGTGCTGCATCAAATCCAGCTCCGCCCAGCATGCGCTGCAGTTGGTCACGAATGTTGCGCTCAAAAGTGGCGAAGGGTGTGGCCATCAGCTCCCAGCGACCCGCACGATACTGGGCCTTGCGCGCCAGCCCCGGCTTGCACGGGCAGCGCAGCATGAAGAGCACCATCGGCTCATCCGGTTGATGCGGAAATTCGTATTTGCCCATGCTGACCGGGAAATCCAGCTTGGTCAGCGAGTGATATCCGCCGGGCGCCACGACCTGCTGCGTGCCCAGCTTGGCGAACGGTTTCCAGTTGCGCAGCGCCACGTGGGTGTAGATGAACGGCTCCTTCACGTCATAGTGCAGCGCCGCCTTCTGCTTCTCGGGAAGCTCCGGGCAGAGGTAGGGAATCATCATGTTGTAGCAGGCCAGAATGCACCTGCCTGCGCGCACGGTCAGCAGCTTGCCTCCGCGCACGTAATCTACTTCCACCTCCTGCGCCTGTTCTGGCAGCCCGTTGTGGCGGGCCCGCACCGCCGTGCTGTTCAAGCGCAGCCGCGCCGGCGCTCCCGCCCGGTCCAGGCGGCTGTAGTCGGCGTGCGCAGTCACGATATCGTCCATGGTGTTTCCGGGAATGCTGCCCGGAATCAGCGACCGCACCAGCAAGCGCGCGATGGAGGCATTACCATCCGGGAAATGGAAGATGTACGGGTCCTGGTCGTGTGGTTCGCCCAGTCCCAGCCCGTCGAAACCGGCATACTTGAAGGATTCGTAGTCGTCGGGATTTTCGAAGCAGGAAAGCGCCGATACCGCCTCAATGCCCACCGCGAAAAGGTCGTGAGGAAATTTCTGGAAGAAGGGAAGCGCCTGTGGGCTCACCTTGCAGTATTTGGTAAGGAACTCGGCATAGCTGATCCTCGCCAGCTCGGCACTCTTTTGTACGGGTGACATCCCCGCCATGTAGTCAGCTTTTTCCGTGTACACGCGCTCAATGTCGCGCTTGGCGATTTCGGAAAGCGGCGTCTGGGCCAGAAATTGCTTCCACGGCAGCGAGTTCATGCCCACTACCAGCCGATCTGTCCCAAACGTTTCCCGGTCAAAGAAACAGGCGGTCTGCAAGTGGGAATAAAGTTTGCTGTCGTAGTCGCGGTAGAACTCCTGTAACTGAATGCCTAGCTCAGTGAGCAGCCCTTTGGCTACCTTGCTGTACTCCGAAGGATTATCAATGGACTGGGTGCCGCCATTGCTAAGCAGTAGCCGCTTGCCCACGCGAAACTCATTGCGCTTGGCGTGGCCGCCAAAATCGGCGTGGTTCTCCAGAATGAGGATGCGCGCCTTGCTGCCCGCGGCTTGGCGATAGAAGTACGCCGCCGCCAGCCCGCTGATGCCCCCGCCCACAATGACCAGATCGTATTTCTCGCCGGTGTACTCGGGCTTGCCCGCCGTTTCCCAGAAGGTGCCGTCACGCAGCCGGTGCGCTACCTCAAAACTGCCAGGATGATTGCCACGCATCCCCAGCAGGGCCGGCGGATAGTACTCGGGGCTGTTCTCCGGAGCAGGGCCTTCCTTACCCGCCTGGGTTGCGCTGAGCCCGGGCACTCCGGCCAGAATAGACCCGCCAATGGCCAGCGCGACTCCATCCAGAAAATCGCGCCGCGTGATCTTGCGCTGCATCCCCAGTTCGTGATCGCCGGTGTTCGGTTTATCTCTTCCCATTACTCACTCTCTCCACCAAATTCCAAATTAACCACAGAGGACACAGAGAGCGCAGAGGAATTAAAAATTGAAAATCAATGATTGTTGGCGGCTGACATCGGTGCTGCCTGAAACGAGGGTCTAGGTTTCCCAATTCGAAATGCAATAAATTTGCTTCCTCTGTGTCCTTTGTGTCCTCTGTGGTTAAAAAATCATTTAAGCCCCAGCAACTCCGACACCGCGCGGTGCGCCTCATCCATCGCTTTGTCTGTATAGGCGGCCGCTGCGGCATCGGAATTGGCAATTGTTATCCGTCCAAACCGCTGCCTCCCAATCTCGCACGGCGACTGTCCCGGCACCCAGTCCGGATCCCATAGCGGGTTGTATTCGTAGGCGTAACCGTGCGGCCAGCGGTTCACAGTGATGGCGGCGATGTCGCGCGCCGGCTCAAATCCGCCGCCGCCCAGCACCCGTCCCAACTGGTCGCGGATATTGCGCTCGAAGGTAGAGAAAGGAGTCGAAAGCAGATCGTATCGCCCGGCTGTCTGCTGCGCCCGCGCCGACATCCCCGGCGAGCACGGGGTCCGCGTCATGCGCACCAGCATCGGTTCCTGCGGCGTAGTGGGAAACTTGTAGCCTCCAATGCTGGTGGGGTAATCCAGGCTCATCGAAGAGTGGTACATCCCCGGACAAAACGCCCGCTGCAGTCCCAGCTTCTCAAACGCGGTCCAATTCCTGATCGCTGCCGTGGTGTACACCAGCGGCACTTTGTTGCCGTAATGCAGCGCCTTCTTCTGCTTCTCCGGCATCTCCTCGCACAAGTACGGAATCATCATGTTCCAGCAGGCCAGCACCACGCCCGCGCCGCGCACGGAATAAGCCTTACCCTGCAGCGCGTATGTGACCTCCACTTCCTTTGCCGAAGCCGGTTCGCCCACGTGCCGCACCTGCACCGCGGTGCTGTTCAACCGGATGCGGATCGGCGAGTTCGCCTGGTCAAGCCGGCGGTAGTCCACCTTGGCCGTGACCACATCCTCCGCATCATGTCCGGGCACTGACCCCGCCGCCAGCGAGCGCACCAGCAAGCGCGCAATCGAAGCGTTGCCATCGGGATAATGAAAGTGGTACGGCTTCTGGTCCGGAGTGGCGGCGCCTCGTGCCGTAAAGCTCAGCCGGCCCTCCGGCACGCGCCGCAGCTTTGTGCCCTGGAAGCCAGGGAAATAAATCGCCCAGCAGTCCAGGGCCGGCACCGCGTCAATGCCCACTCCATACAGATCGTGTGTGCGCTTCTGATAGAAGGGAATGACGCCCGGGTCAGCTTTCACCACCTTGAGCAAAAAATCCTTGTAGCTCATGCGCGACAGGCGGTCTCGTTTTTCCGCTTCCGTAACGCCGGCCATGTAGTCCATCGCCTCTGTTTCAATGCGCAGGATGTCGCTCTGCACTTCGGGCGGGAGCGGGCACTTGGCTAGGAATTCTTTCCACGGCAGCGATTTTGGCGTTGGCTCCATCCAGGCCCGTGTGGGTTCTCCCACCACCAGCCGGTCGCTGCCAAAGGTCTCCTTGTCGAAGAAAACTCCTGCCTGCAACCCGCTATACAAGTGGTGCAGAGCATGCTTCGCTTCCAGCGCCGGCGGGTTGATGCCCAGTTCATCCATCAGCCCCCGGGCCACATTGCTGTAGGGAAACGGTGACTCGATGGCGAACGTTCCTCCGTTGCCCAGCAGCAGCCTCCCGCCGGGACGAAACTCGTTGCGCTTGGCATGGCCGCCGAAGTCATCGTGATTATCCAGAATGAGGATGCGCGCTTTATTGCCTGCCGCCTTGCGATAGAAATAAGCTGCCGCGAGCCCGCTGATGCCGCCGCCTACCACGATCAGGTCATAGTTCTCGCCCGTGCTGGCCGCGTTTGCCTTCCAGTTGCCGTCGCGCGTCAGGTGGGCTGCCTCAAACGACCCCGAATGACTGCCCCGCAAGCCGGTGAGTGCGGGCGGGTAATAGCGTGGATCGGCTGGTGTGATACCTGCGGCCAGCAGCGGATCCTGCGCCGATTCATCCGCTCCCTGCTCCTGCGCCAGCATGCCCGCCGGCAGCAGGCTGGCTCCGATCGTCACCGCCACCTCGTTCAGAAAATCGCGCCGCGTGATGCGCCGCCCCATCCCCAGCTCCGCGTCGCGTTTGACCTCATCTTTATCCATACAGTGCCCTTTTAGGTCCTTTGTGGCGCGGGCGCCCTCGCCCGCGAACACGACTCCCTGCCCCCGTGCCCTAACTACCCCAACAGCTCCCCTACCGCTCTCCACGCCTGGTCAATCGCCTGGTCGGTGTACGCCGTTGCCGCCGAATCGGTGTTAGCGATGGCTATCCGCCCAAAGCGCTGCCGCCCGATCACGTTGGGCCTCTCTGCCTCCGGCCACTCCGGGTCGAACAGCGGGTTGTACTCGTACCCATAGCCATGTGGCCAGCGATTCACAGTAATCGCCTCGATGTCCCGCGCGGGATCGAATCCGCCTCCTTGCAAAGTGCGTGCCAGTTGGTCGCGAATGGCGCGCTCAAAATGTTCAAAGCTTGTGCTCAAGAGCTCATAGCGCCCGGCAATCTGCTGCTGGCGCGCGGGCAAGCCAGGTTTGCACGGCGTGCGGCTCAAGAACAGCACCATCGGTTCCCCCGGGCCCTTGGGACTCTGATATTCACCGATATTTACCGGCCAGTTCAGAGTGACGTCCATCCAATATGCCCCGGGCGCGCGCACGCTGCGAATTCCCAGCTTGTGGAACGAAGTCCAGTTGCGAATGCCCACGCTGATGTACACCAAAGGCACTTTCACCAGGTAATGCAGCGCCTGCTTTTGCTTTTCCGGCAACTCGGGGACGAGATACGGAATGATCATGTTCCAGCACGCCAGAATGCAATTTTTGGCGCGAACCGTGAACACCTGTTTGCCGCTGGCGTAGGTGACTTCAACTTCACGCGAACTGGCGGCGTCTCCGAGGTTGCGCGCCCGCACCACGGTGCTGTTCAGCCGCAGGCGTACTGGCGAGCCGGGCTGATCCAACTGGCCGTAGTTTACCTTCGCTGTAACCGCGTCTTCCGCGGTGTGCCCGGGCGCCGCCTTCGGAATCAGACCCCGCACCAGCAGGCGGGCAATGGTCGCGTTGCCGTCGGGGAAATGAAACCGGTACGAGCCGCCATTGGCGTATCCCGCCGCCGTGTAGCTCATGCGCGGTGCCGCGCCGGGTTCAAGTTTCATGCCCTGAAAACCCGGCAAACCCAGCGCCCAGCAGTCCAGCGCCGGCTCCGCATCAATGCCTACGCCCCACTCCCCGTTGGTGCGCGTCTGGTAGAAGGGAATGACGCCGGGGTCGGCTTTCACCACCGTAAGCAAAAAATCCTTGTAGCTCATGCGCGAAAGCCGGTCTTTTTTTTCCGCCGAGGTCAGCAACGGCATGTAGTCAACTCTGGCTTCCTGGATGCGTTCAATGTCGCGCTGCACCTGTGGCGCCAGCGGCGTGCGTGCCAGAAATTCCTTCCACGTCGGCCCCTCTATGCTTCCATCCTGCCAGTTGCCTCCCGGTTCGCCCGCCACCAGCCGGTCCTCACCAAACGTTTCTTCATCGAAAAAGATCGCCGGTCGGAGCCCCAGGGAGTTGTATAGCTTCTCATCGTTGTACCGCGCGGCCAGTTTGGGTGGGTCAATCCCCAGCTTCTTCAGCAAGCCGTCGGCTTGCCGGCTATAGGGTGTGGGACTGTCAATCAGCATGGTCCCACCGTTCGTCAGCTGCAGCCGTCCACCCATGTGGAACTCGTTGCGCCGGGCATGCCCGCCAAAATCATCATGGTTTTCCAGGATCAGAATGTGCGCATCCCTGCCCCCACGCTCGCGAAAAAAGTGCGCTGCCGCCAGCCCACTGATGCCTCCGCCCACTACCACCAAATCGTAGGATTCGCCGGTGTCTTGCGGTTTGGCCGCGTGCTGCCAGAAAGTGCCGTCGCGCAAGCTGTGCGCAATTTCAAAGGATCCAGGATGGCTGCCCCGCATTCCTGTGAGCGTGGGTGGATAGTAATCTGCGCGGTTCTGCGCCTCCGGCGCCTCTCCTGTGCCCAATGCGTTTCCGGGAAGAAGGCTCGCGCCAATCGCCACCGCCATGCCGTTGAGGAAGTCGCGCCGTGTGATGGCCCGGTCCATTCCCAGGTAGCGGTCGTACGCTGCGCGGTCCTTATCGGCGGCCATAGAGTTGCTTTAACACCGCTATCATTCGGGTGATCATGTGTTCACCAATCGGCTCACTGAAGGCGTCATGCTGAACGGCTTCAGCCGTGAAGCATCTCGCGTGCACGACTACGAAGTTCGCCGCCATTTGACCCCCTGGAACAGAGAGGGGAGGCTTTTTCTCCGTGTTCCTTCGTGTCCTCTGTGGTGAAAGAATTCGGATGGTGGGTAGGCAACTGCGGTCCCGGTCTGCGGCGGGTGTTTCCACTTGACAGTCCGAAGCGCTTTCTCTAACGTTGCGCGATTATAGCAAGGTTTTTGTAAGGCGCAACCGGCGTGCTCGTGGCACAATTGCCTGGTTGCATCCACCGAGGACACCATGATCCGACTGAAGGTGAATGGAGTTGATCGCTCCTATAATGGCGATCCGCAGATGCCGTTGCTGTGGTATCTGCGCGATGTGCTGGGGCTCACCGGCACCAAATACGGCTGCGGCATGGCGCTGTGCGGTTCCTGTACCGTGCATCGCGACGGCAAAGCCATCCGCTCCTGCGTTACGCCCATGAGCGCCCTCGCCGGCAGCAACATAACAACCATCGAGCACCTCTCATCCTCCGGCCTGCACCCGGTACAGAAGGCATGGATGGACCACAATGTGCCCCAGTGCGGGTACTGCCAGTCGGGCCAGATCATGCAGGCCGTCGCCTTGCTGAACGGCACGCCTCATCCCACCGATCAGCAGATTGATGAGGCCATGGCGGGCAACATCTGCCGCTGCGGCACCTACAACCGTATTCGCGCTGCCATCAAGGCCGCCGCCGGAGAACGCGTATGAGCGACATTCTCAATATCAGCCGCCGCGGTTTTCTCAAGGGCATGGTCACCACCGGCGCCCTGGTGCTCAGCGTGCGCATTCTGCCCAGCGGACTGCTGGCGGATCCGGCCGCCTACGCCGGAACCCACGCCGATCACTCCACCCTGCATCCCAGCGTCTACTTCGGCATTGATACCGACGGCACGGTTTACATCGTGGCCCATCGCTCCGAGATGGGGACGGGGATTCGCACATCGCTGCCTCTGGTGCTGGCCGATGAACTCGACGCCGACTGGAACCGGGTAAAAATCGAACAGGCCATCGGCGACGCCCGCTACGGCTCGCAGGAAACGGACGGCTCGCAGTCCATTCGCGAGTTTTACGACGCCATGCGCGAGGCCGGCGCCACCGCCCGCCTCATGCTCATTCGCGCCGCCGCCCAGCAATGGAACGTGCCCGAAAGCGCCTGCCGCGCCGAGCTGCACAACATTGTGCACGCCTCTCCCATCCGCAAGCTCGGCTATGGCGAGCTCACTCTCGCCGCTGCCAAACTGCCAGTTCCCGATAAGAAAGAGCTGCAGTTCAAGCCGCCCAGCGCTTGGCGCTACGTGGGCAAGGGCATGGTTAGCTACGACCTCAGCCATCTCGTCACCGGCCAGGCCATCTATGGCATGGACGCCCATGTGGACAACATGGTCTATGCCTCGGTGGAGCACCCGCCGGTGCTCGGCGGCAAAATTAAGTCGTATGACGACAAAGCCCCCCTGCAGGTTCCCGGCGTTCGCCAGACCATCCCCATTGACACCTTCAAGCCGCCGCACGAGTACCAGGCGCTGGGCGGCGTCGCCGTTATTGCCGACAACACCTGGGCTGCCTTCCAGGGCCGCAAGAAACTGAACGTCGCCTGGGACAACGGCTCTCACGCTGTCTTTAATTCCGACGAATTCAAGAAGGAGATGCAGGCCACGGCGCGCAAGCCGGGCAAAGCGGTCCGCAACGAAGGCGACGTTGATGCCGGCTTCGCCAAGGGCGGCAAGGTTCTGGAAGCCGACTATTATGTTCCGCTTCTGGCGCACGCCTCCATGGAGCCGCCGGTGGCTGTTGCCGATTTCCGCGACGGCAAACTCACCGCCTGGGCTCCTACTCAGGACCCGCAAGCCACCCAGGACGCCGTGAGCAAGGCGCTCGGTATCGCCAAGGAAAACGTGATCTGCCACGTCACCCTGCTGGGTGGCGCTTTCGGCCGCAAATCCATGCCCGACTACATCGTCGAAGCCTCGCTTCTTTCGCGAAAAGTGGGCCGCCCGGTCAAGGTGGTGTGGACCCGCGAGGACGACATCAAGTTCGACTACTTCCACGCTGTTGCTGCCATGTACATGAAAGCGGCGGTAGACGAGAAGGGCATACCCACGGCCTGGCTGCAGCGCTCGGTCTTCACGCCGATCCCTTCCACCTTCGACGCCAGCGCCACCTATGGCGGCGACGACGAGATGGGCATGGGCTTCACCGATATTCCCTTCGACATTCCGAACTTGCGCGTGGAGAACGGCCCGGCCCCGGCTCACGTCCGCATCGGCTGGCTGCGCTCCGTGGCGAACGTCTACCACGGCTTTGCCGTGCAATCGTTCATGGATGAGCTGGCGCACAATGCCGGGCGCGATCCGCTTGAGTACCTCCTCGCCCTGCTCGGCCGCCGGCGCATCCTCGATCTGAAGGCAACCAAATACTCAAATTACGGCGCTGACTACCAGAAATTCCCCATAGACACCGCCCGCCTGCGAAAAGTCGTGGAAGTTGTGGCCGAGAAGTCAGGCTGGGGAAAACGCCAGCTGGGAAAGGGCAGAGCACAGGGCATTGCCGTTCACCGCAGCTTCTGCACCTATGTCGCTTCTGTCGTGGAAGTGGAGGTCACGCCCCAAGGGGAAGTGCATATTCCCCGCGTGGACACCGCCCTCGATGCCGGCCTGGTGGTGAATCCTGAAATCACGCGCGCCCAGTTCCAGGGTGCCAACGTCTTCGGCGCGAGCCTGGCGCTTATGGGCGAAATCACCGCCAAAAACGGCGCCATCGAGCAGTCCAACTTCAACGATTATCCGGTGGCCCGCATCAGTGAGGCGCCGGGGGAAAACAACATTTACATCGTGGAGAGCAACGCGCCGCCGGCAGGCGTAGGCGAGCCTGGCGTGCCGCCGTTCGCGCCCGCGCTCTGCAACGCGATTTTCGCCGCTACCGGCAAGCGCATCCGCGAGCTCCCCATCTCGAAGACGAACTTAAAAACTTAACCGCACCGAACACAGAGTTTCAATAGTGCTGGAACTATGTGGCGCGGGCGCCCTCGCCCGCGGCGTGTAGCGCCGGCGTCTTGGTGTAGCGCCGGCGTCTCGCCGCCAGCAAGCCTTCCGCAGAAGGGCGTCATCCCGAGGACCTTCAGGTCCGAGAGCCTGCCCTGAGCTCGTCGAAGGGGATCTCGCGTGCACTACCACTAGCGTTGTCGCCTTGCAATTAGCCGGATTCCGCGGCGAATAACATAAATCCCCTCCGTGTCCTCTGTGGTGAAAAAAGGGACTACGTTGCGGCGACGGTGAAATCCTTCCCCTTCTCCCCAATCTCGAATACCAGCACCTTCGCCGGCTTGGTCTTGCTCATGTTGGTCAGCGCGCGGTGCACGTGCATGGTGGGCTCGTAGAAAAAGCCTCCGGCGTGGTACGTCTTGAGCGGCTCCGGGTCCACCTGGTTCTGAATCGTGCCTTCCAGCACATAGGCGAATACCGGCCCCGTATGCCGATGTGGTTCCGAAGTGCCCCCCGGTTCCACGGTGAGCAGAACTAAACGCACCTCCTTGCCGCCAATGTCGGGTACCGCCTCTGAAAGCAACCGGTCCACGCCAATAGAATCGCCGCCCTTCTTACTGCCAGACGCTGTCTGCCCATGCAAAAGCTCGCCTAGAGCGGCCGTGGACAAAGCCGCCAAGCCTAATGCCTTACCCACCTCGCGTCGCGTCATCCCATCCTCCAGTCACCGCAGTTCTTTGATGTGCTCAAGATCATCCGCCACGCTGGCCCGTACCCGATAATCCATATTGCGGTAGATCCAGCGAATGACGCCGCTTTTGTCCACCAGGATCAAAGTCGCGTGGTTATACGGACCTCCATCGGGCGATTGATATGCGGTAAGAAACTTCGTCCCATATAAATCCATCACCACTCGCTTGGCGTCGGACAGCACCGGGAACGGTGTTCCAACCTTCTCCTTGATCCAGCGTGCTTCGTTCAGCGGGTCCGTGCTGATGGCCACAATTTCCGTGTTGGCTGCCTGGAATTCCCTGTAATGTTTGGTGAACTCACCGAGTTCCATCATGCAGTAGGGTCACCAGAATCCCTCGAAAAAGTCGAGCAGAACAGGCTTGCCCTCCAGGGCAGAAAGCCTTACCGTCGCGCCGTTAGCGCTGGGCAGAGCAAAATCCGGCGCTCTCTCTCCCACCTTCACCCGCAGCGGTAGATAGGGAACCGCGGGCGCGGCCGATGCTGTGCCTTCTGCCGGTTGCGGACGCCGTTTCGCGCCCGCCAGTTCCTCGGCTGTCTGCTGAATATTCGATTTGGCAAACTCTTTGAAGAATCCCCAGCTCCCGTATTTCGCCTGCAATTGAGGCAAAACCGCCTGCACCAGCGCGTCGCCACTCTTGCCCTCTTGCCTCGCCTGGCCAACCGCCGTCCGCAGATCCCCCAGGTATTGCTGGAATGCCCTCACGTCCAGCGATGTGCCTGGCTCGCCATGCCCAGGCACGAACTTTCCCGCTCCAGATCCCACCAGCTCATCCAAGGTCTTAATCCACGCATCCGAGGTGGCATCAATCATGTTGGGAATGTGTTCTTTCCAGAACAAATCACCGCAGAACACTACTCCCGCATCGTGCACGTAAACGATGGAATCGCCGCCCGTGTGGCCGGGATACGACCGCACTTCGAGTTTCCGCGAGCCCAGGTAAAGGTCCACGCCGCTGTCGTAAACCACGTCCGGGAGCTTCAGCGACTCTACCCGCGCCTTCACTTCCGGCTTGATCTTGTCTCCCCACCACTTCAGATTTTCCGTGCGCATCCAGTCACGCACATTGCGCTGCGCCAGGATGGTCGCTCCGGCGGCGGCAAACACGTCGTTGCCATTAACGTGATCCAAATGGTAGTGGGTGTTCACAACGAAGCGTATCGGCAGCGGCGTAATCTTGCGAATCTGGGCCAGCAGTTCCTTCGCCGCCCCCGGATCTTCGAACGTGTCAACAACCGCGACTCCATCCTTGCCTACCACGAAGCCCGCGTTGGCCCCCGCTTTGCCGCCATCGCTGCCTATCGCCGCCCACACTCCATCACCCAGTTTCTCCAGCTTGAAGTCGGGAGCGGGCGCGTCCGCCGCCATTACCCAACTACACAGCGCGATCGCTGCCAACACCGCACTCAGCGTCTTTCTCATAACCGCAAAATGCTATCACGTACTTCTTATCTGTTGTGGCGCGGGCGTCCCCGCCCGCGATAACCGCTGCACCGGGCTCGGGTGATGGTTAAGGCAAACCTTCTTGTTCTGTCATCCTGAGCGAGCGCAAGCCGAGCGAACGCGAGGTGAGCGCGAATCGAAGGACCTTGCGTTGGCCTTGCCCTCCGCAGGAAGGATCTCGCGTTCACCACCACTACTTTGTGGCGCGGACGCCCTCGCCCGCGAACCAGCAGCAAAACCGCTCAGATAATGATTCTTCAATCTTCCTCTGTGCTCTCTGTGTCCTCTGTGCTGAAGAAAGCAGAGTTGTCCCCGCCGCACCTCCCGGTGTACATTCGCAAGCTTTCATCTTCCACGCTTGCGAGGCACAATGGTGCGCTGCATCCTTCTGTTTGCATTTGTTCTGACTATGGTGTTCCAAGGCGCTGCCCAGGACCGTTCTTATGGCCGCTCCATGGTCATTACTGACCGTGGCATTGTGGCTACCAGCCAATACCTGGCCTCGCAGGCCGGTGCTCAGATTCTTGCCCGCGGTGGCTCTGCCCTGGATGCCGCCATCGCTGCCAACGCCGTCCTCGGCGTCACGGAGCCCATGATGAACGGCATGG
Source organism: Terriglobales bacterium (assembly GCA_035280205.1). Taxonomy (GTDB): domain Bacteria; phylum Acidobacteriota; class Terriglobia; order Terriglobales; family Acidobacteriaceae; genus JAICWP01. The sequence continues at coordinate 69,396 of DATEGI010000246.1, forward strand.
GCGGCGACCTTTTCCTCATTTATTGGGACTCTAAAACCGGCAAGCTCTACGGCCTGAACTCCAGCGGCTGGGCTCCGCGTGGCCTCTCCATCGAATACCTGAAGCAGCGCGGCATCACCTCCATGCCGCAGCACGGCATCAACAGCGTGACCGTGCCCGGCGCCGTTGAGGGCTGGAGCGAAGCTCACAAGCGCTTTGGCCGCTTGCCCTGGAAGGAGCTTTTTGGTCCGGCGGTCTTCTACGCCGAGCACGGCTATCCGGTCGCTGAACTGGTGCACGGATATTGGCAAGGTGCGGAACACACAATGCAGAATGACGAGGCCCGCCGCATCTTCCTGCCCAGCGGCAAAGTGCCCGAGGTCGGCCAGGTGTTCACCAACCCCGATGTCGGCAAGGCTCTGCGTCTCATCGCCGATCAGGGCGCGGACGCCTTCTACCGTGGCGCTATTGCCCAGGCCATCCTCAAAACCTCCGCCGATTCCGGCGGCACCATGCAGGCCGACGATCTGGCTGAATTCAAGGCCGAGTGGGTCGACCCTATCTCGATTGACTATCGCGGCTGGCGCGTTTACGAATTGCCGCCCAATGGCCAAGGCATGGCCGCGTTGGAAATGCTCAACATCATGTCGAACTTCCAGACCGATCCCGCTGGCCCTCAGGGCGCAGTCGAACTGCACAAGAAAATCGAGGCCATGAAGCTCGCCTACTCCGATCTCTACCGCTATAACGGCGACCTCCGCTTCGCCAAGGTTCCCGTGCAGGGCCTCATCTCGAAGGAGTACGCCACCGAGCGCGCGAAGCTGATCAATCCCGACAAGGCCAACTGCCACGTGGAGGCGGGCAAGCCTCCCTCCAGCGACACGACTTATCTCTCTACCGTGGACAAAGACGGCAACATCGTCTCCTTGATTCAGAGCAACTACGATCTGTTCGGCTCCGGCCTGGCCGTGGAAGGTCTGGGCTTTTTTCTGCAGGACCGCGGCGGCCTCTTCCGTCTCGACCCTCAGCACCCCGACGCGCTTGCTCCCCGCAAGCGTCCCTTCCACACCATCATTCCCGCCTTCATGCAGCGCGGCGACGTGCACATCGGCTTCGGCATCATGGGCGGCTCCAACCAGCCGGTAGCCCACGCTCAGTTCGTGTCTAACGTTGTGGACTACGGCATGAACATTCAGGCTGCACTCTCCGCGCCTCGCTTCACCGTGCATGGCGAGAGCGTTGACTGCACCGTGCCCATCGAAGCGCGCTTCAAGCCTGAAGTGCTTGAGCAGTTGCGCCAGAAGGGCCACGACCTGCGCGTGCTCGGCGATTACTCCTCCAACATGGGACGCGGCCAGGCCGTGCTCTTCAACAGCAAAACGCGACTGAAGTACGGCGCTTCCGATCCTCGCGCCGACGGCAACGCCGAGCCTGAGCCCCTCCCGCCCAGCGCTTTGCAATAGCACAGACCGAACTTCATTCGCCGCGGATTAACGCGGATGGTTACGGACCTTAACCTGAGATGATATTTGTGTGTCACCACAAGCGCGTGGGCACAGGCGCCGCTCGCCTGAAGGTGTGTCGCGGCCACCCTTGCCCGCAATCACAGCCGAAAACTGTTTTGTGCAATGAAAACTTTTTCTGGTACTCGCCATTGACACCGCCAGAGCCTTGCACTAACCTTGCGCGCCTAAAGTAAGGTTCACTCTTGGCGCTTGCCGTAGGTTTGGCGTTTGAACCATAGCGAACCGGCGAAAGCCGTCCTCGGTTGCTCTTCAGCGGCCCCCATGCCGCCACTATCAGCTTGTCTATGCTTTTCCTCCCCATTGCTCTCAAGGAGACTGCCATGAAGGCTTACCCACTGCGAAGTTTCCGACCGCTGCTGGCCGGCTTTTTCATTCTCGCCTTGTCCACTGGGCTCGCCTGGGCGCAGACTTCGGTCACCTCAGTTCGCGGCGCGGTCACCGATCCTTCCGGCGCGGTCCTGCCCGGCGCGCAAGTGTCGCTCGACAACCCCGCCAGCGGCTTCCACGAGAGCTCCACTACTGACAGCAAGGGTCTGTACGTCTTCCCGCAGATCCCGCCGGGGAAGTACATGCTCTCCGTCAAGGCCACCGGCTTCGCTGCGCAGAACAAGCAGGCGGAACTGCTGGTGAACCAGCCGGCCACCATCAACTTTGCCCTTTCCGTACAGGGCAGTGAGCAGACGGTGGACGTGAGCGCCGAGGCCGAGACTCTGAATACCACCGATGCCACCATCGGCAACGCTGTCGGCAATAGCACCATCCAAGCCTTGCCTATAGAGGGCCGCAATGTTCCTGACCTGCTCAGCCTGCAGCCAGGCGTGGTGTACCTGGGGCGTCAGATCAACCAGGACCAGGACAGCCGCAGCGGGGCAGTGGCGGGGGCCCGTTCCGACCAGACCAATGTCACCCTCGACGGCGTGGATAACAATGACCAGCGCCAGGGTTATGCCTTCACCGGCGTGCTGCGCTCCACCCTCGATTCCGTGGAAGAATTTCGCGTCACCACCACCAACTCCAATGCCGATGCCGGCCGCACCTCCGGTGCTCAGGTGGTGCTGGTCACCAAGAGCGGCACCAACAACTTTCACGGCAGCGCTTACGAATACAACCGCAATACCGCCACCTCCGCCAACGACTGGTTCAATAAGAACGCCGAACTGGGTTCGGGCCTGCCCAACGTTCCCGGCCATCTCATTCGCAACACCTATGGCGGCTCCCTGGGCGGCCCAATCAAGAAGGACAAGCTGTTCTTTTTCCTGAACTACGAGGGACAAAAGACTTCGGAGAACCAGCAGCAAACCCTGACCGTTCCCACCGCCTCCTTCCGCGCCGGCCAGCTCAAATACATTGACCTGAATGGCAATACGGTGACTCTCAGCCCGGCGCAGATCGCCGGCATGGACCCCAAGTGCAGCGGCCTGGGCACCTGCCCCTGGGGGCCGGGCCTGAATCCCAACGCCATGGCCACTCTGGGCGCCTATCCGCTGCCCAATGGGTTCAATTCTGGCGATGGCCTCAATTCCGGTTCCTTCACCTGGTCAGCGCCCAACCCCGCCACCCTGAACACTTACATAGCCAAGATTGATTACCTCATGTCACCGAAGAGCCGCCTCTTCCTGCGCGGCAACCTGCTGGGCGACCGCATTTCCGGCCCGCCGCAGTTCCCGGGCGACCCAGCCGCCTTTACCCAGACCAACACCTCCAAAGGACTCGCCGCCGGCCACACCTGGACCATCAGCAATACCAAGATCAACAATTTCCGCTACGGATACATTCGCCAAGGGCTCAACAACGTGGGCGTGGGCAATAATTCCTTTTCCGATTTTGCCGGTCTCAGCCCCCTCACCGCCGAGAACACCACCACCCTGCTCAACGTCCCCGTGCACAACTTCGTTGACGATTTCACCTGGGTGAAGGGCAACCACACGCTGCAATTCGGCGCCAACTTCCGCATCGTGCACAACAACGCGCTCTCCAATAACGTCTCTTTCGCCAATGCGCTTTCTGGAGGCGCGAACATCTATCTGGCGGCCACCGCCGGCACCGGTCAGAATTTGGACCCGGCCGCCTTCGGCTATACCGCCGTCTCGGGCGATTTTTCCTCCAGCTACGACAACGCCGTAACCGCTCTCACCGGCATACTCTCCACCATCAACGTGCACCGCAATTACGCGGTGACGGGCAACACCGGCGCTAGTCTCTTGCCGGTCGGCGCCATGATCCAGCGCAACTTCAAAGCCAATGAATTCGAGTGGTACGCGCAGGATTCCTGGCGCCTGAAGCCTAACC
>DATEGI010000247.1:0-4046 GCA_035280205.1 Terriglobales bacterium
CTCGCGCAGCAGGAATTTATATTGCCCAATGGCGGCGCGCAGCATTTCGGTGTCGTCAAACTGGCGCCCCGCCTCCGCCAGCAGTTCGGCGACTGCCAGCACGCTGGCGGGCGCCTTGGGAGAACCTGGATCGAGGTAATAGACGCGGCGGTATGCAGTTATTACGCGCTGATAGTCGCGGCGTGTGCGGCTTTCCGGTTGCCGGCCATGGAGGCTGTCCTGTGATTTTTCGGCTCGCGCGAACTGCGTTTGCGCTGCCTGTGCCTTGCGGGCTTCAGCCGCCAGCGGTAACGCCAAGGTTGATGCCAACAACACGGCGGCACACAACTGCGCCTGACCTGGGAGTATCTGTTTCAATTTGTTAGCCCGTTCCCGCTACCACTTCACCGAACTGCCACTTAGTCTGTGTTAGTCATGGTAATCACGCCCTGGGCATCGCGATACACGCGCACCGGATCCCGGTTAGGCATGATGAACGTTCCCGCTCCTGAGGCCGACTTGCCACTCCAATACAGGCGGGTGATCTTCTTTACGTAATTGCGTGTTTCGGAGTACGGCGGCACCCCCGAATTGCGCATTACCGCGCCCACTCCGGCGTTGTATGCCGCCAGCGTGAGCCGCACGTCGCCTCCGAAGTTGTCCAGCAACTGCCGCAGATGGCGCACGCCGGCGTCCACGTTTTGTTCGGGGTCGAAGGGATTGGTGACCTTGAGCTGGCGTGCCGTTACTGGCATAAGCTGCATCAGCCCCATGGCCCCCGTCCGCGAGACCGCATGCGGGTTGAAGTTGGACTCCACCTTGATGACTGCCCGCACCAGGTTCGGGTCCACGTTATGGCGCGCGGCGGCCTGCTCAATGGCGGCGTTGATGTCCGCTGGCGCAGCAACTTCTCCCACAGTGGAGGATTTCGGCGCCGGAGCCGCGTTCAGCATACTGCGGACTTCTGCGGCCGCGGAGCGGGCTGCCCGCATGGAGTAGTGGCTGGCTGGCGGCACCGGTTTCCAGCGGTGCTCAGTCGTGCTCCAGTACATCAGACGGGCGCCCGTGGGCTGGCTGGCCTGCGGACGCAGTGCTGTTCGCCTTAGCGGCGTAGCCACATCGTTTTCGTAAACTGTGTGGCCGTTGCGTTGTACTCCGATGATTCCTCCCCCAGTTGCGGAAGAGTCAGGACCAATGCCGGCCTGCAGTGATGGCGTGGTGAAAAGAAAGGAGATCGCGATTGCGGGAATAGCCATCAGGACGAAATACAGGCGCTGGCGCATCATCGGGTGCGGCTTCCGCGAGGAAACACACTCCTTCGCTTACCTACCCTCAGCCTGACGGAGATTCACCAGAGTAAGTCAATTATAGGGCTGCTCCGGGGACCCAACAATCTGCCGGAGGGCCTTAGAACCACCAAAGTAATAGAGCTAAGTGACTGTAGTGGAGCGGGTTAACTGGTTTGGCATTATGCGGATTGGCATTAGCAATGGGCATTCTGCATTAGCATTTAGCCATTAGCACTTCGCATTTGGCCAGCCACTGGCTTTCGGCATTTCCATGAAAGCGCTTCAGGGGCTAAATACTAACTGCTAAGTGCCAATTGCTAAACTCAATTACAATTCCTCTCAGTCCCCCATGAATTCCTTCGCCACACCCCAGCGCCAGGCGCCGGACGCGGAAATGCTTTTCGGCTTCTGGTATCGCGCCCTGCCCAGTGAGCGCGTGCGCCATAACCGCTTGCAAAGGGCTATGCTGCTGGAGATTCCGCTAGTCGTTGGCCGGGATGCCCAGGGCCGCACCTTTGCCCTGCGCGATGCCTGCCCGCACCGTGGCATGCCCCTCTCCTGCGGTTTCTTTGACGGCCAATTGCTGGAGTGCAGCTATCATGGCTGGAAGTTCGACGCCCACACAGGCCAATGCCAATTAATTCCATCACTTACGGCCGATCAGAAGCTGCGTGTGGACCGCATCTACGCCGGCGCTATGGCGTGCGCCGAGCACGACGACTACATCTGGGTATTTGTTCCCGAGCCTGCGCCGCCCGGCGCCGGTGCCACCAAAGCGGCTGAGCCGCCTCTACCCGCGCCTCGCGTGCCTGTGTTTTCAGATAGCTACAAGATGGCTTACCTGACCGCGGAAATGCCGGTGAATGTGGACCACGGCATTATTGGGCTGATGGATCCGGCGCATGGGCCTTTTGTGCACCAAGCCTGGTGGTGGCGCTCCCGCCACAGCATCCACGAGAAGCAGAAGGCCTTTGAGCCGATTCCCAACGGCTTTCGCATGAGCGCGCACACTCCCTCTTCCAACAGCGCGCCTTACAAGCTGCTGCGTCTCTACGCCGCTGCCGATTGCATCACTACCGCCATTGATTTCGTATTGCCCAACCTGCGTTCCGAGACCATTCGCGCAGGGAAGTACTGGTTTTCCAGCCTGACCACGGTCACGCCCATCACCCGCAATCGCTGCCGCATTGACGTGGTGGCCGCCTGGAACATCTTCTGCTGGCTGCCTTTCGGCCCCGAATTGCTCAAGTTTGTGTTTGCCAAGTTCGTGGAGCAGGATCGCCGCACCATGGAATTGCAGGCCGAAGGCCTGAAGCATGATCCCCATTTGATGCTGATTGACGATGCGGACCGCCCCGCCAAGTGGTATTTCCAGCTCAAGCAGGCCTACATGGACTCCCGCCACAACGGAGGGGGGATGCGCCACCCTATGCCCGGACCGGTAACCCTGAAATGGCGTAGCTGAAGGGTAATTTACGCCGGGGAAGCCAGCTCTCGGGTTTCGTCCTCGTCTTCTGCAACCAAATAACTCAGTGCTTGCTCCCGTGTGTTGAACGTGGGCAAATCACGGACCGAGAACGCCTTTACGTTTTCGTAAAACGCCTTGGGAAAACCGTTCGTGACCACCCAGGCAGAGCGTTTGAGGTGGGGTCGGTCAAATACTGTGGCTTTCTTCAAATGTTCCAGACCCTCGCGATCCATCTGCGCATTGGTGAAGTCGGCCAGCAGCAGCACCGAGCCCTTAGGTTCGGCGGTAACGTAGGAGGGGACCAGGTCGCAAATCGTAGAGAACTGTGCAGCCGTGCAACCGTCGTACTCCACGAGTAAAATGCGCTGCCCGCGGTGTGTAATGAAGCGGACCCGATCCCCGTTCATAGCACCCTCCCCAAGCGGGCCCCGAATTCAGGCTATATACAACGTTTCGCGAGCCAAGTCCAGACAACTTCATCGGGTTAAGGGATTCCGAACATGCCGTTTACAATCGAGCTTTGCGGGTTGAGCAGCAGCCCAGGCGGGGAGCGCTATTTCAGCATGGATTCGACCAGGGAATAAGCCTCGCTGAGCGCCGCGTCGAGTTTTTCCGGATTCTTGCCCCCGGCCTCGGCCATATCGGGGCGCCCGCCGCCGGAGCCGCCCACCTTCTCAGCGATCGGCCGAATAATCTTGCCTGCTTGCAACCGGCTCGTCAGGTCCTTGGTGACCCCCACCAGCAGCGCCACCCGGCCGTCGGAAGCCGAGCCCATTACCACTATCCCCGAGCCCAGCTTGTCGCGCAGTTGGTCCATCAGGGTACGCATTTGGGGCCGCTCCAGGTTGTCCACTCGCGTGGCCAGCACCTTCACGCCTTGGATCACCCGCACATTCTCTTCCTGCGTGGAGACGGAGGATGCCGCGCTCTTCAGGCGCGCCTTGTCCAGTTCCTTGCGCAGCCGCTTGATCTCCTCGTCGCGACTTTCGATTTCACGGCGCAGGGCTGTGGCCAGCGAACCTTCCGGCGTCTCGCCAAAATGCACCAAGCCGCGCGCCACCGACTCCAGCTGGTGGTCGGCGCGGAAGTGATGCAGCGAGCCGGTGCCGGTGACCGCATTCACCCGGCGCACGCCGCTGGAAACGCTGCCCTCATCCAGCACCTTGACCAGCCCAATCTCGCCGGTTGCCGCGGTATGCGTGCCGCCGCATAGCTCGGTAGAGAAGTCGCCAATCTTGATAACCCGCACCCGGTCGCCATATTTTTCGCCGAACAGCGCCATGGCGTGGTACTCGCTGATGGCCACATCT
>DATEGI010000248.1:0-2387 GCA_035280205.1 Terriglobales bacterium
GATCCGTGCGCCGGCGATGCAGAGGATACTCGGCGAGGGCCGAGTCCAGCAGTCCGCGCTCGCTATCCACCAGGGAAACACGGACGCTCAGAGTTCCGAAATCAACCCCTGCCACGATGGCCATCAGCAGCCTCCGTCGGGCCGGTTGTGCCAGTACATGTTCCAGCCCAGGTAACGCGTCGCCGCCTCCTGTACAGAAGACGCAACCGTGGACATATTGGCGGCCACGTGGTGCTCGAAGCCGTTGGCGCAAATGTAGTGCAGCAGGCGCTGCATGCGGGGAATGTGGACCACTCCGGCGCCGCCGAAGGTATTCAACGGGTCGTCGGTAAAGCGGCCTTCCCCCGCATAGCCCCGAATCACCCCGGAGGTATCATCGGTGGAGAAGCGGGCGAAGGTCATGGGACTGGGCCGCACCCGGCCCACGCAGGTGCCGAAAGTATTGTCCTTGCCCACCGTCCCGGCAATGATTTCCTGAAAATCCATTCTTACATCGGCGAAAAAGTGCTTGGGCAGGTTGGAGCAGTGAAAGCAGACCGCCTTGTCGGGATCGCCGCCGTAGTTGTTGTTCCAGTCAAGCAGGGCGGAGGGGCTGGCCGAGGCCAGTTGCAGCACATGCATGGCGAGCACGCCGCAAATGTCCACTTCGCAGGCACTGGACATCAGTTCGTTGCTCATCATGCTCATCACCGTACAGGGCACCACGCCCAGGTTTTCCTCGATGGAAGTCCAGCACTGCACGGCGCTGATCTGCAGGTCGGCGGCCTGCATCCATTGGTCAACAACCGCGCCGAGCTTGGCCATCTTGAGCAGCGCCGGGGCGGGCACGCCCGACGTGGTCACATACTTCTGAATGGCAGCCAGCTTGGCTTGCACGCCATCGTCATTGTCCTTCATGCGCTGGATGCGGCCCAGCACCTCGGAGAGATCGAGCGTCTCCACGGACACGCCGTTGGCTTCCAGCACCTTCTCGCTGTAGCGGACGGTGTTGAAAGCAGCTGGACGGGCGCCAATGCTGCCGATGCGCAGGTTCTTCAGCCCTTTGACCACCCGGCAGACGGCGGCAAACCATTCCAGGTCCTTGCGGAAGTCCTCCGAGTCGGGGCTGACAGTGTGCAGCGCGGTGAGGGAATAGGGAATGCCGTACTGGCGCAGGTTATTGCACACCGACATCTTGCCGCAGAAGCTGTCCCGCCGAAAGGCAATGGTCATTTTCGCCGGCGTATCGGGTGTGGCCTGGATGAGCACGGGAACCTGCAGGCGCGAAAGACGGAGGGCGTCGGCTACGGCGCGTTCGTCGCCGAAGTTGGGCAAGGTGACAATAATTCCGTCCAGGCGGTCGCTGTGGGAGCGAAACAGGGCGGCGCAGCGCTTCGCTTCCTCATGCGTCTCCACCGCGCCATGTTTGCTCTGCTGCGCATCCAGTACCACGACCTCGATTCCCGCCCGCTGCAGAGCATTCATCATGTCTTCGCGCCCGGATTTGGCCAGGTGGTCGGGGAAAAAGCCCCGATTCCCGACAATCAGGCCCATGCTCAATTTCTTAGGATGGCCTTGCATGTGTTTCCTCCCCGGGTGTGGTTCCGCCGCCTCCACTTTTCCCCCGGCCCGGGAAGAAGCGGTAGCAGTAGAGGACTCCGAACAGAAACAGCAGCCCGCCCCACCAGATGCTGGCATGAAGCTTAAAAAGCACCACCGGATATTGCGGGGGATGCGCCAGTTCGTAAAGACCCGCGGCACAAATCAAGCCGCCGTTCACCACCAGGCAAAGCCCGATGAAAAACCAGATCGGGATGGAACGGCCGGAGAACATCGTCTTCACCACACCATGATGTTAAGAACCACGAATACCACTCCCACCACTACCGCCAGAAACGCGGGGCGCTTGTAGAAAGCCACCTGCGCCTCCGAGGGCAGGGGAGTAACGCCGTAAACCAATCCGGTGAGTTCCGCGGGCGGCCGCGGCGTGGTCATATAACTCACGATCACCGTCACCGCCACGCACACCACCCACGACCACAGCGCCCGGTACATATCTTCCGCCATAACCCGGGCATGGGGCGAAAGGGCCACGTAGCGCAGCGCGTTGGGATCCATTTTCACCCAGGCCCACATACCCATGGAAGAGAGCGTGCCGATCAGCAGTCCCCAGAATCCTCCCTCCGAGGTGGTCCGCTTCCACAGCATGCCCAGCAGGACGGTTCCAAAGAGCGGGGCAATAAAGGTGGCGAAAAGCGCCTGCACGTAATCCATGATGCTGGCGAATTGCATTACCAGGTAGGCGGTTCCGATGCTCACCAGCACGCCGAGAATGGTGCACCAGCGGCCCATCGAAACGTAGTGCGAATCGCTGGCGTCGCGGCGGAAGTAGGCGCGATAGATATCGT
>DATEGI010000249.1:0-2546 GCA_035280205.1 Terriglobales bacterium
TGTTTGCGGCTTCGCCGCAGAACGTGAAGTGGCTGCTGGCACGGTTCACGCCGCGCACGATAGGCCCGGACAAGTTGAACCAGCTGCGCCACGTTCTCTTTCTGAAAGATGAAGCCGGAATTATGCAGCTCATGGACCAGCACCGGGCCCTGCTTGCACCCAAATTCCAGGCCGTGCTTGATGTGTTCGACCGGCAACTGGCCCATTTGCCTGAGGTGTCCTGGACCTGGCCCAAAGGCGGTTACTTCATCAGCCTTGACGTGCCCCAGGGTTGCGCCCGCCGCGTGGTGGCACTTGCCAAAGATGCGGGCATTGAGCTGACGCCCGCCGGCGCTACCCATCCGCACGGGAATGATCCCGAGGACCGCACCATCCGCATCGCGCCCACATTTCCCGACTTGCCGGAAGTGGCACAAGCGGCGGAGGGCGTGGCGTTGTGCGTTCAGTTCGCCACGGCAGAGAAGTTCGCCACGCATTTTTCAAACGGTGCTTACCGCGGCAAGATTGCAGAAAGCGTCGCCGGTCTGCAATCGTGAATTCTCCCTTGAGCAGGTTTCGATTCAGGGGCTAAAACGTTGAGCTCTAGTGCAGCTGCAGCTGCGTCTTTCCGCCGCGGAACGGCCGTGAGAAAATCCCTCGTCGTCAGCTCAATCTGCTACTTACAGCCTGGGAAGGCTGCCTGATGCCCATCACGCCCCTGTACGCCGCCAGCACCCTGGTGCACCTGTCGCCGGTAGACCTGGTCATCATTGTGTTTTACTTCGCCCTGGTGCTGGCCATCGGCCTTTATCTTAAGGGCCGCTCGCAGACCGGCGAGGACTTCTTCATGGCCGGCCGGGAGATGACGGCCTGGATCGCCGGCCTGAGCTTCCTGTCTGCCAACCTGGGCTCGCTGGAACTGATGGGCTGGGCGGCGGCTGCCTACCAGTACGGCATCCTGGCCACGCACTGGTATTGGATCGGCGCCATCCCCGCCATGCTGTTCCTCGGCCTGGTCATGATGCCGTTCTATTACATCTCCAAGACCCACTCAGTGCCTGGGTATCTGAAGTTGCGCTATGGCGAATCGAGCCGGGCGCTGGCTGCAATTTGTTTCGCCTTCATGACCGTGCTGATGAGCGGCATCAACATGTACTCCATGGCCCTGGTGATGAAGGTGGTGCTGGGCTGGAACATCAATTTCAGCATCTGGGTATCGTCCCTGACAGTGGCCGTTTACGTGGCCCTGGGCGGCTTGCGTTCCGCCATCTTCAATGAAGTACTGCAGTTCGTGCTCATCTGGGCGGGCTCGCTGCTCATCCCCATCCTGGGGCTGATTGACGCCGGTGGCTGGAGCGGGCTGCAAGCGCGCATTGCCCACAACGTCTCTGCCGAGTACACCCACCTGTGGTCCACATTGGGCTCCTTCAGCAACAATCCCATGGGCATTCACTGGACCGGCATCGTCTTCGGGCTGGGTTGGGTGATCTCCTTCGGTTACTGGACCACCGACTTTCTAGTGGTACAGCGAGTGCTGGCCGCCAAGGACCTGCGCGCCGCGAAGACGGCTCCCATAATTGGCGCCGCTTTCAAGATGATGGTGCCGTTCATCGTCATCCTTCCCGGCCTGCTGGCGCTGGCGGTGTTGCCGGTGAAGCTGACCGGCGAAACCGCCGCTATCGCCAACGGCGGACACAGCTACAATGAAGTATTGCCCCTGATGCTGGCTCGCTATTGCGGGCCCGGCCTGCTGGGTCTGGGGATAACCGCGCTGATTGCCGGCTTCATGTCCGGCATGGCCGGCAACGTCAGCGCTTTCACCACCGTCTGGACCTACGACATTTACCGGGCGCTGATTCACAAGAACGCCAGCGACCGCCACTACGTAAACATGGGCCGCTGGACCACCGTGCTGGGCGTGCTGATCAGCGTGGGAACAGCCTATCTGGTTATGCAGTTTGCCAGCATCATGGATTATGTGCAGGCCCTGTTCGCCACCTTCATCGCTCCCCTTTTTGGAACGGTGCTTCTTGGAATGTTGTGGAAGCGGACAACTTCAGAAGGCGGATTCTGGGGGCTCCTGATTGGGACCTTGTCTTCAATGGGCATGTGGGCGTGGGTGAAAATGGATCCCAACGCGTTGCGCTACGTGGCTCTTTCGCCTCACGCCCGCTTCATGGCGGAAGACATGTACCGCGCCCTGTGGTCGTGGATGGTGTGCGTGGCGGTGACGGTAATTGTGAGTTATATGACCAAGCCGCGGTCGCCCGCGGAACTCACCGGGCTGGTGTATGGCGTAACTCCTCTGCCAGCGGAGGCGCAGGTGGCGTTCTACAGACGGCCAGCTTTCCTGGCTGTGGCGGTGGGCCTGGTGTTTGTGGCTTTTAACATTATGGTTTGGTAAATGCGATGATTTCCGGACGCTCCATCTCGATCTGGTTCTTTATAGGCATTTGCCTGCTGGTGACCGGCGGGCTGATTTTGGGTGCCGGATGTTACGAATTGGCGCATCCGCCGCAGTATCGGGTTGTTCTTTACGATTTGCACGCCAGCATCTGGTGGGGAGG
>DATEGI010000250.1:0-6641 GCA_035280205.1 Terriglobales bacterium
CTGCCGCTCAGCCGGCGCCAGCACGAGATGATCACCACGGTGGTTTCGGTCACCAACCGGTGCAAGTATTGAATTGACTCCCACGCAGAGTTTCTGCGTAGAGTGACGCTGGACGCGGAGTTCGTGAAGGCGCTGGAGGAAGACTACACGCGGGCGCCCATCACAACGCAGGAGCGGGTGATGCTGGATTACGTGGTCAAGCTGACGAAAGATGCCACGCAGGTGCGCCGCGCCGATCACGAGCGTTTGCGGCAGGCGGGATTCGACGACAAAGGAATCTTGCAGATTACCCTGATTGCCTCCTGGTTCAACTACATCAACCGGGTGGCAGACGCCCTGGGCGTGGGGCGGGAGGGCTAAGGCAATCTCATCGTTAGGCGCTGCTTGCGGCCGCCTGTGGGCGCATCTCCTGCATAGGCAGGGGCATCCCATCGGAGTCGTGCACCGGAATCATTGTAAAGATTCCGCACACCCTATTAGGTGAGGCGCCCGACAGGAATAAAATCGTGGCCCGACCTACCTTTCTGATGGCTGAACCGGAACCCGAGCAGGCGATCTCAGCTCGCAAGCTGGTGCTGGAAACTGCCAAGTTCAACGTCATTACCGCTCACTCGGCGCGCGAAGCAACCGAACTTTGCCAGCGGTTTCCCGATATTGATGCCCTGATTGTTCACGGCAGCTTGCAGGGTGACTGCGCAAAGATAGTAGCGCAGTTCAAGCGTGGAGATGAAAAGAAGCCGGCCATCCTGCTCACGCCCTCCGCGTCAACCTCGTGCGACGGCGTGGACCATAGCATTTCCAGCCACAGCCCGGAAGACCTGCTGCGCCTGTTGCGCCAGTTGTTTGGCGACCCACGCAATATTGATGGCAAATAGGCCTGCCTGCTGGACAATTCCCTGTTCCGGCTGATACAAAAATGTCGGCGATGGAGTTCGCCATCAACCGCCCGGCTCATCCGCCCGGCTGATAACTCCTACCAGATCAAGCGAGGAGAACTCCATCGTGCAAGCCTTCCTTTGGATATCCCTGGGCGCCGTGGCCGGCGCCAACCTGCGTTACTGGCTCAGCAGCCTGCTGGCGCGCGTGACCGCGGAATTCCCTTTGGGCACGCTGGCCATCAACGTGACCGGCAGCTTCTTGCTGGGATTTTTCATGGCGTGGACCACGGAGCGGGTGCTGGCTGATCCGCGCTGGCGCCTGCTGATCGCGGTGGGCTTCTGCGGCGGCTATACCACCTTTTCCAGCTACGCTTTTGAAACTATGGCCTACCTTGAGCAGGGCCAGTGGGCGCTGCTCGGGGCCAACATATTGGGCAACAATCTGCTTTCTATGGCGGCAGTGCTGGGCGGCATCGCGCTGGCGCGGGTACTGTAAAATGCCAACGCGCATGGCGGTGCAAGTTACCATCTACCTGAACGAAGCCGACCAGTGGCACCACCGGCCGCTGCACATGGAAATCCTCAACTACCTGCGCCAGGAAAACGTGGCCGGCGCAACCGCGCTGCACGCCGTCGCCGGGTTTACCGGACGGCAGAAGCTGCAGACCACTCACCTGGTGGACGCGGGCGGCAAGCTGCCGGTGGTGATTACCTTCATTGACACCGATGAGCACGTGAACCGCGTGCTGCCCCGGTTGCGCGAGATGGCGGCGCACCGGCTGATGGTGCGTGAGAACGTGGTGATCGAGCAGGGCAGTTTGGACTGACTCCGCGATGAGCAACCCTTCTCTCGACATTCTGGCCATTGCGGCGCATCGCGACGATGTGGAGCAGACCTGTGGCGGCACCCTGCTGAAGATGGCGCAACGAGGGCGACGCACCGGCATTCTGGACTTGAGCCAGGGCGAAATGGGCACGCGGGGCAGCGCCGAGGAGCGGGCGGCGGAGGCGGCTGAGGCAGCGCGAATCCTGCAGGCCTCGTGGCGGCAGGCGCTCGACATTCCTGACGGCCGGGTGGAGAACACCTGGGCAAACCGGCTCAAGGTGGCGCGCGTTATCCGCGAGCAGCGGCCGCGGGTGGTGATTCTTCCCTATTGGCAAGGCCGGCACCCGGATCACTACACCGCGTCGGTGCTGGGGTATGAGGCATGTTTTCTGGCAGGTTTGGCAAAACTGGGAAAAGCAGGAGTCAGTAGTCAGGAGTCAGGAGTCAGCGGAAAACCGGGATGCGGGAGTCGGGAGGCGGGAGCCGGCAGATTGGGTGCGAAGGGAACAGACTTGTCCGCCCGACGAGCATCCCGCGCGCAATCTCAGTTTTCCAGGATGCCGACAGAAACCAGTGTGGAAGCCCACGGCTTCAGCGGTGGGAAACCGGAGGCAGATGAAGAAGCGGCTTTGGCCGCTGTGGGCGCGCTGCCACCGCATCGGCCCTTCAAAATTATCTACGCCACGCTCTACTACGACGTTCGCCCCACCTTCGTAGTGGACATTACCGAGCAGTTCGAAGCGCGCCTGCAGTCCATCTATGCCTACAAATCGCAGTTTACCGACCAGGCGGCCGGAGCCGGCGACTTCCCTGCCCACGCGGAAATTGGGGAGCGCGTGGCTACCATGGCCGGCTTCTACGGCCTGCTGGCGGGCGTGAAATACGCCGAGCCGTTTTTGCAAAAGGAAGTAGGTTTAGTGGAGGACTTAATGGAGATTCCGGTCAAATCCATCTGAACACTCGCTCACGGTTCCGCCCGCTCCAACCCCTTGCGCAGCACCGCCGCGGCGGAATCGGCAATGGGAAACGCCTCCAGCTCGGAGGCGTTAATCCAGCGCGCTTCTTCGGCATCGCCGCCGGCGTGCAATTCTCCGCCGGTCGGCCGGCAGAGGAAATCAATCAGCACATAATGGAACTGGATGCGCCCCTCGTCGTCGCGAACAATGCGGTCCAGCACCTCCAGCACCTCTCCCGCCTCGACCACCAGGCCGGTTTCCTCCAGGGACTCGCGGGCGGCGCCGGCGCGCAGCGTTTCGCCGATTTCCAGCACGCCGCCGGGAATGGACCACTCCCCTTTCAGCGGTTCATGCCCGCGGCGCACCACCACGACGCGGCCGCCGACCACAATCACAGCGCCCACTCCAATCAGCGGCCGCTCAGGGTAGTCACGTTTCATGCTGCTCTACGAAAAAAAGCTCCTGGGCGCCACGTCCACAATCTTCCATCCCCGGGGCCCGCGTTCAAACTCGAAGCGTAATTGCGCACTGCGGCGGAATGGCGGCGAGCCCTCTTCCAGCGGTTCGCCTTCCAGTTCAAAATCAACTATCACTACGCCCCGCTCCCCTTGCGGCCAGGATTGCCGCAGCCGATAAGCCGCACGAAAGTCCTCGTATTGAGCGAACAAAGCGGCAATGTTCTCGCGAAATTGCGCATAGTCTTTCATGCGCGTCCCGCTGAAGGCGGAGAGCACCTGCCCCCGGTTATTAGTAATGAAGCCTTGTGTTAGCTGTTGCAGCAGGCGGGCAGCCACCGCGTCGCTGAAGTCTTCCTGCGGCGCAGGCTCGCCGGCGGCCAGCGCAGGAAACGCCGCTGCCATGGCCAGCGTCAGAATGAGCATCACGCTACGCGGAAACATGCCTGCGATTGTAATCAAAATCGTGCCATGAGTTCACTGGCCAGTAGCTCTGCTGTCGGCCATGCGTGCCTGCGAGCGGCCAGAATCCGCACCCAGCGCCTCGAGCTCCAACTCAGGAATCTTCAGATCGGGTGTTTTCTGGCTCAGGCGGCGTTATAATTCGCGCGTTGCCAGATGTATAACCTAGGGCCTAACCAACTCTTCCCCGCCGTTCGGGCGGCTCGTGGGCCCATTCCTCGGCGGGCCGGTCTAACCCCATTCAACATCTCGAAAGGAGAACACCTATGTTTGCGAGAATCGTGGAATCAACGGTGAAACCGGAAAAAAGGGACGAACTGCAGCAGCGGGTTCGCAACGAGATTCTTCCTGTCTTGCAAAAGCAGCCGGGTTTTGTGGACACAGTAGGTCTGGTTTCGGAGCACGACCCCGAGCGCATGGTGTCTATCAGCTTCTGGAAGACACGTGAGGATGCCGAGCGTCATCACCGGGAAAACTTCTCCCGCATCCAGGATGTCCTTAAGAATTACCTGAAAGGCCCCATAAAAGTAGAGACCTACAACGTCGAGGAGTCCACTATTCACCGCATTGCTGCGGGTAAAGCGGCGTAGAACCGAGGCGTCAGTAGTCAGGAGTCAGTAAGATCGCTTGACAATGCAGACTCAGCTGCTGACGCCACTTTTATCCCATCCCTTTCTTCTACTCGGACTACCCGCCCCGAAGCTGACTTTCTCGCGCCTCTAGGATAGGATTTCCTCCCGGCCAGGTCAGACCGCAGCTTGGGCGGGCTGACTCCTGACTCCTGACTACTTCTGTTGCATCTAAAACCCACGTGGCTCTGGAAGAATACAAACGCAAGCGCCGATTCGAACAGACGCCCGAACCGCCTCCCGAAGTATCTAAGAAATCGGGCAACCGCTTCGTGGTGCAGAAGCACCGTGCTACTCGCCTGCACTACGACTTTCGCTTGGAAATGGATGGCGTGCTGAAGTCGTGGGCGGTGCCCAAGGGTCCGTCGCTGGATCCTGCCGACAAGCGCCTGGCCATGCAGGTGGAAGACCACCCCGTCTCCTACTTCGATTTTGAGGGCATCATTCCCTCCGGCAATTATGGTGCGGGCACAGTCATGGTCTGGGACGTGGGCACCTGGGAACCGCAGGGCGACCCGCATGCCATGCTGGCCAAGGGTGACCTGAAGTTCGTCCTGCGCGGCGAAAAACTGAAAGGCTCGTTTGTCCTGGCGCACATGCGCTCCCGCCGCCCCGGAAGCAAAGGCACGGAGTGGCTGCTCATCAAGCACCGCGACGATCAGGTCGTGTCGGGCTACGACATTGACCAGTTCGACTACTCCGTGCTCAGCCACCGCACTCTCGACCAGATCGCCGGCGACGAGGGCGCGCGGGAATGGAAGAGCAGCCGTCCGGCGGCAAAATCACCTGGGAAAGCGTGGCTGGCGGACGCCATCGCCAAAGCTGATAAACGCAAGAAATCCTCAACCACAGAGGACACAGAGCCCACAGAGGAAAAAACCAAAAGAAAAAGATCACCACACCCGAAAGCGGAGAAAGATGCTGCTCATTCCAGCAGGACCGCCGGCACGAGGAATGATGGAAAAGATTCCTCTGTGCGCTCTGTGTCCTCTGTGGGGAAAGAAGTGGCGAAGGCTGCGGGGGCGCGAAAGGCTGCCATGCCCACCGTCATTCACCCCATGCTGGCCTCGCTGGTGGAAGACCCTTTCGACAACCCACAATGGCTGTTCGAGATCAAGTGGGATGGCTATCGCGCCTTGGCCTTCCTCGATGGCGGCAAGACAAGGCTGGTGTCCCGCAACCAGAACGACATGACCAGCCAGTATCCCGAGCTGCGCGACCTGCCCAACTACATGCGCGCCCGCACCGCTATTTTGGACGGCGAAATCGTCGCCCTGGACGATTCCGGCCTCCCCTCCTTCAGCTTGATGCAGCAGCGAACGGGCATTAGCGGCGCCGGGCGCAAGGTCAAAGCCGCCGACCGCAGCGTGCCCATCGCCTACTACGTGTTCGATCTGCTCTACCTCGATGGCTATGACCTCATGCGCGTTGATCTGGAAAAGCGCAAGGAGCTGCTGGCCGGCATCATCGCCGGCAGCGGCCTGGTGCGCTATTCCGACCACCACCTGCAGCAGGGGGTCGCCTTGTTTGAAGCCGCAAAAAAGCAGGATCTGGAAGGCATTGTGGCCAAGCGCCGCAACAGCTGCTACGAGCAGAAGCGCAGCCGCGAATGGCTGAAGATGAAAATCACCCGCCGCCAGGAGTGCGTTATCGGCGGCTACACCGACCCGCGCGGCAGCCGCGAGCATTTTGGCTCCATTATTCTCGGCCTTTATGACGAGAAGGGACGCCTGCTGCACGTGGGTCAGGCCGGCAGCGGCTTCACCGAGAAGACCCACGAAGATATGTGGCGCCTGCTGCAAAAGCTTAAGACCGATAAGAACCCTTTCACCAACAAGGTAGAGAGCACGCGCGGCACTCACTGGGTGAAGCCAGAACTGGTGGCGGAAATCAAATTCAGCGAGTGGACCCACGAAACCGCCGACGGCGGCGTCAAGATGCGCGCCCCCGTTTACGAGGGTCTGCGCCCCGACAAGCCAGCCCGGGAATGCGTCTTTGAGCGGCCCGTCTCAGAAGAAGCTGTGCTCCGCGAGGGGTAGAAGAAGGTTTCAAGGTTTCAAGGTGGTTGCCTTAAGAAAAGCAGTAATGGTCCGCCTGGAAATATCCTGGGACGCCTGCCAACACTTTATGTAACCAGAACTGCTTTTCGGGCTCTAACAATGCTGTTTTTCCCGCAGTTTCATGGGCTCTGCGAATAGCGTTGCGGAGGCCGCTATGACACGGTTGAACTGGTGCCTGATTTTCGCATTATCAATGTTCGGGCTGGCGATGGCGCTGTCTACGGTTTGGCTGATTCCTTCCAATGCCGAGCCTCTTTTCTGGCTGATGATTTTTCTTATCTGCGCAGTCTGCATCGCGCGCTTCCGCTCCAGCGGTCACTTTGTGCACGGCCTGCTGGTCGGCATTGTGAACAGCGTATGGGTAACCGGCGCGCA
>DATEGI010000251.1:0-8894 GCA_035280205.1 Terriglobales bacterium
GCCACTGTACTTGAATGGCAAAACCGCGACCCAGAATCCCTCCTCGGCGCGGGCAGCGGCCGAGTCGCGCTTGACCGAGGGACGCGATGCCGGCAGGGGCGTTTTGGCTGGTGTCATAGCCGCCGACTGTCGCAGCTCACGTAACTCTTTGCCGACTTCGCGAGCGGTCTGCACTCGGTGGCGAGGATCCTTCTCCAGGCAATGCCGGATGACTCGCGCCAGATCGGCCGGCAGGTCCGTGCGAAGTTCACTGACGTCGGGCGGCGTATCGCGCAGGATGGCTGACATCAACTCCGCCGAAGAACTCCCTTCGAACGGCCGGCATCCAGTCGCCATCTCGTGCAGTACGACGCCCATCGAGAAAATATCAGTGCGGTGGTCGAGCGTCCGCCCCGAGAGCTGTTCTGGGGACATATACGCCGGCGTTCCCATCACCATGCCGGCTTGTGTATGACCTGCCGAAGTCAGCGTGACGCCGTTTGAGCTCTCGGCACGCGCATCTTTCGCCAGGCCAAAATCGAGCACCTTGACCCGGCCTTCATTGGTCACCATCACGTTGGCGGGTTTGAGGTCGCGATGCAGGATGCCCTTCTCATGCGCGGCGGCAAGCGCTTCGGCCAGCGCGGCGGCAATCTCGACCATCCGCTCCAGGGCAAGTCCGCCCGCAGGAATTAGACGGTCGAGCGTCTGTCCTTCCACCAGTTCCATGGTGAGGAAGTGAACCCCTTCCGCCTCTTCCACGGAAAACAGGGTGATGATGTTGGGGTGATTAAGCGCGGCTACAGTGCGAGCTTCGCGCTGGAAACGGGCCAGTCGCTCTGGATCGCGGGCCACGTCCGGCGGCAAGATCTTGAGCGCCACCTCGCGGCCCAGCTTGGCGTCCGAGGCGCGGTAAACCTCGCCCATTCCACCCGCGCCCAAAGTGGCGCTGATCCGATAGTGCGAGAGCGTACGGCCGACCAGATCAAGCCTCCTCAAGCCGGGCAGTCTTTAAGTTGGCTCCCCGAATGGGGCAAAGTCGCGCCGATTCTACACCAGCGCAGGCTAGCTCGAAGGCCGGCAATCAAAAAGGGAAAAAGCGAGGTTGATGGGCTTGCGGGCCTTGTGCTGTAGCGGCATTGTGCATTTTATCATGCGCATTTTCTAGATTGTTTGTTCGCCGCCTGCCCGCCACAATGCTCAACCATGAGAGCCGAAAGCGTTCAGCTCAACGACATGACGATGTATTACGAGATAGAGGGCGCGGGTGAGCCGCTACTGCTCCTCCATGGCGGCACGGGCTGCCAGGAGAATTGGCAGTACGCGGGCCGCGAGCAGTTGGTGCACGAATACAGGCTCATCAAGCCCGATGCGCGCGGTCACGGCCAGTCCAGCAATCCGCAGAGGACGATTACACACCGGCAGTGCGCCCTGGACATGCTGGCGTTGCTCGATCACCTGGGAATCAGCAAATGCCGCGCCATCGGAGTGAGCATGGGCGGCAACATTCTTCTCCACATGGCGACCATGCAGCCGGAGCGAATTGAAGCCATGGCTGTGGTCAGCGCCACCATGTATTTTCCCGAGCAGGCCCGGGCCATCATGCGCCAGGTCCCGCCCGCAGATAAGCAGCCGCAACAGGAGTGGGAGACCATGCGCAGGCGGCATAAGCACGGGGATGAGCAGATCGTCGCCCTGTGGGACTGGGGCCGGGGAATGAAGGACAGTTATGACGACATGAATTTCACGCCGCCGGTTTTATCCCGAATCACGGCCTCGACCTTGATCGTCTATGGCGACCGCGATCCTCTTTATCCCGTGGAGATGGCCGTCGAGATGTATCGAGCAATTCCCAAAGCCGCTCTTTGGGTGGTGCCCAGCGGCGGCCATGGACCGGTCTTCATGGACGCCGCCGCCCAGTTCGCACAGACTGCCCTGAGCTTTTTCCGCGCAGGGTCGCGAGCGTCGCCTTGATTCTGTCAGTCAGCTCCACCGCAGCCAGCCTCTTGAGCACACTCTGTTTCGACTTCCTACGGCTCAGTTCGTATTTCCCCGGCTGGCCGGCGGCACAATTCCGTTCATGCGCAGGTACTCCACCATCTGTCCGTAATGGTCGAAGGCATGGGCCACGGCAAATGTGGCCAGAGAGAGTCGCGCCGACTTGCTGTGCTCCGGCGGTTGGAGCATGTTTTCAGGGGTCAAGGTAGCCGCCGCCTTGTGCCCCAGGGCAAAAGAATCGTTCAGAAACTTCAGAATTTCAGCCTTGGTCCGTATGTTCTCCGGACCGTTTCCGCCCAGGAAGTCCTTGGGGAAGTTATCGCCGGTCAGCGGCCGCCATATGGCAAAGTTGGAGGCCGCAATATGCTTGACTTGCTGGGCAAAGGTGCGCACGCCCTTATAGTCATCGCCCGGAATGTTCAGACTTTCGGGAGAGAAGTTGAACTTGTCTTCCGGCATGGCTTCGGCGGCTTCCACGATTTCCTTTTCCACTCTGCTGATCTGCCCGTCCAGGGTAGAAGCCAAAGTGGGCGCGGACTGTGAAGATTGCGCCTGAGGCGCGGGTGCGGCTGCGCTGTTGGCGCCCTGTGCCAGGGCAGAGGCCGCAAAAATGAGCGCTGCGGACAGCAATACGATGTGTGTTTGCTTCATTCGAATGGCTCTCCTCAATGTTGAACCTCCAACCGCCCGGACACCGCTCCAGAAGGACTTCCAAGGCTCAGAAGCTCCCTTCGGAAGCTCTTTCCGGTGCCCTGGCCAAAACACCCCCTTAGACGTCGCGGTCCTCTCGAAGTTTTAGCAAAAATCCAGAAAATCGGTCGGCAACCGCAGCTGGCGGAGGCATGCAATTTTGCATTGAGGTTGTTATGTTGGCCGCTTTCCGCAACCCGGCACATTTATACTGCTGCCGATGAAATCTGCGCACGTCTTTGCTGTAACGTTCTTGCTCGCCCTGCCGCTCGCCGCCCAGACATCAGCCGGCAAAACCCTCCCCCCTTCCACGCCCGCCTCCGTGCAGCAAATGGTTCTTCCCAGCCACGAAAGCATGCTTCTCGGCGTGTTTTATCTGGCCGCTGGAGCAGACCCGCATCCCACCGCCGTCCTTCTCCACGGATTTCCCGGGTTTGAGCAGAATCTTGATTTGGCGCAGGCGTTCCGGGCCCGGGGTTGGAATGTGCTTGCCATGCATTACCGGGGTTCCTGGGGAGTGAAGGGCGACTTTTCCTTCGAACACGCCGCCGAAGATGCCGACACTGAGGTCCGCTACGTTCTGGACCCGGCAAACGCGCAGAAATACCGCATTGACAGGCAACGCGTCATCGTCATCGGCCACAGTATGGGTGGATACATGGCTGCATCGGCCACAGCTCACAATCCGCAAGTTGCGGCCGCCGTGCTCATTTCGGCCTGGAATATCGGCGACGACTATGAATCACGGCGCCATCTCGGCTCCGAACCTCCGACGGTCGAGAATGAGGCAAAGGAGCTCGAGCGTGACAACAATCTTCTGCCCCTCTCGGGAACCAGCGGGGAAGCCCTTGCCCGCGAAATCCACGATCATGGACAGGAACTGAACTTCAACAAGCTCGCGCCCGCCATTGCGCCCCGCCCGGTTTTCATAATCACCGCCAATGAAGGACTCGCCCCCTCCGATCACGCTCTGGTCGAAGCCTTGCGTAAAGCCGGCGATGTTCATGTTACTGAACGTCACTGGGATACGGACCACAGTTACTCTGGCGAGCGGGCGGAGCTGTCGAATGCCATATTGCAATGGACCCAGGAAAACCTGCCGCATTAGAACTTGTCCACTGAGGTGCGCCGCTTGAAAGGTACCGTTCCCAGATTCGCCGTAAGAGGGTCTAGGCAGCTGCCGAAGGAACTGCTTTTTGACCGTGGTGGTGGGGCCCGCCCGCGCTTGCCCTCGAGGGGAGCGTCTACTTTCCCGCCTCGCTGCCGCTGCTGATCACCAGCGGCCGCTGGTCGTAGGGTTCCACGGTCACGCTCAGCGATTTGCGTTTGTTGAAGGTATCCTCATTCACGGGGAAGCTGACGATGATGGTGCCCTTCTGTTCGCCGCCGGGGGCGATCTTCATCTCCGGCATCAGGGCAGGCAGAGCTTTCTGCTTCAATGTGGGATAGGCTTGGTAATACCGGTCAAAATCAATCGCGCTGGCGGCATGGTCGTTGAACTTGCCTTTGTCCGTTTCCACCTCTGCCCCCATTTCGTGAATCCACAACGGTTTCTGCCCGATGTTGCGCACGGTTACGTTGACCGCCACCAGCACGCTGTTATGGTCGGCCAGCTCCACTGAGGCCACGTCGCCCAGGCTGCCGGCGGAAACCGGCTTGTAGCGCGCCACGTACATCACGATGGCCAGCACGATGGCTACTCCCGCGATGGCAATGGCTACGATCTGCGCCGGTGGCAGCGTCCACCTGGCTTTGTCGAACTCCTCGCCTAGCGTGGGAATGTCATAGGGCTGAGGGGCTGCTGGCGGACGCGGCGTGGGCACTGCGCCCGCTGGCCCGGAGGGTCGCGGCGGCTGAGTGGCCGCTGCCGCAGCCGGCTGGCGTGGAGGCGCTGCGGCTCCCGGCTGGTTGGGGGAGGGAACTGGCGGCTGTGGGCCTGGCTTCTGGTCGTCCATAGCTACTCCTGAGATGCCGAATTATTACCCCGTGTTCAGGCCCGCTTCATGGCCCGGGCAAATTCCTCCACCGGCAAGGTGTTGAGTACATCTGCCCGGGTCAGCCACGCCCGCCGCGCCTGCAGCACGCCGTAGCGGATCTTCTCCATGTGCGAGGTGTGGTGGGCGTCAGTATTGATCACCACTTTCACCCCGCCCTCCTTGGCCATGCGCAGGTGGCGGTCGTTCAGGTCGAGGCGGTCGGGGTAGGCGTTCAGTTCCATGGCCACTTTGTTCTGCGCCGCCGTGTTGAGCACCTTCTGCATGTCGAAAGGGTAGGCGTCGCGGCGCAGCAGAATGCGCCCCGTAGGATGGCCGATGATGGAAACGTGCGGGTTGTTGACCGCCCGCAGCAGGCGCTCCGTCATCTTGGGGGCTTCCTGGTTGAAAGCCGAGTGTACGCTGGCGATGACCAGGTCCATCTCCTTCAGCACGGAGTCGGAGAGGTCCAAATCGCCGTCAGCCAGGATGTCCACCTCGATGCCGGCGAAAATCTTGATGCCCTTGATCTGCTCATCAGCCTTGCGGATTTTTTCAATGTGCTTCAACGCACGCTCGTCATCCAGCCCGTTGGCGAAAGCCAGGTTCTTGGAGTGGTCGGTAATGGCCATGTATTTGTAGCCACGGGCGCGGGCGGCTTCCGCCATCTCCTCAATCGTGCACTTGCCGTCAGTTTCCACCGTGTGCATGTGCACATCGCCCAGCAGATCTTCTACCGTGATCAGCTGCGGCAGGCGGTGCTCAGCGGCAGCTTCGATCTCGCCGCAGTTCTCGCGAAGCTCGGGCGGAATGTAGTCCAGCTTGAGCCGGGCATAGATTTCTTCTTCCGTCTTGCCGGCCACGCGCTTGCCACCTTCCACTGAGTTTCCGTCGGAGCCGGGTTTGCCGGCGTTGGGCGGGAGCTCATCCAGCCCGTATTCGCTGAGGGTGTAGCCCATTTTCAGCGCCCGCTGGCGAAGGGCCACGTTGTGCGACTTGGAGCCGGTGAAGTACTGCATGGCGGCGCCGAAGGAGTCCGGCGGCAGCAGGCGCACGTCCACCTGCATGGCGCTGCGCAGGCGGAAACTCACCTTGTTTTCGCCGCGCCCGATCACGTCGCGAATGCCGGGGAAGTGTACGATCTTTTCGATCACTGCCTCGCGCTGCTCCGGGTTGGTGCAGCATTTGCCGGTTACCAGGATGTCCAGGTCGCCCACCGTCTCCCGGCCGCGGCGCAGCGAGCCAGCGGGCGTAATTTTCTCCACTCCCGGCAGCCCGGAAAGGTGCTCGGCCAGCTTCTCGGCTATCTTGTCCGCCTCATCCAGGCAATACCGCCCGGCTATGCGGCGGTAGTCTTCGATCGCCTTGAGGATCTTCTGTTCCTGTTTCTCGCCCATGCGAGGCAGTTCGTGCAGCTTGCCTTCCCGGGCCAGTTTCTCGACCCCGGCCAAGTCGGAAATCTTGTAGGCGCTCCAGATCAGGGCGATGGTCTTGGGCCCCAAGCCCTGAATTTTCAGCAGCTCCAGCATGGAAGGGTGATATTTCTCCAGCAGCTGAGTGTGCAAGGAGAGCTTGCCCTGCTGGCAGATTTCCTGCAGCTTTTCCGCCATGCTTTTGCCAATTCCGGGCACTTCCAGGAGCTTTTTGGGCTCACAGACCAGCTGCTCGACGGCCTGAGGCAGACCCTCAATCGCTTCCGCGGCGTTGCGGTAGGAACGGATACGGAAGGAGTCATCGCCGTTGATTTCCATTAAATCGGCGGTTTCGTACAGGATTCCGGCTATGGCCTTGTTGTCCATGTGGCGTTTTGCAACCTGGGCTAAGCAGAATTGTAGCCCTGAGGCTGGGTGAAAACCGGACCGAAAAAACAAAACCCAGCCTCCCGGCTGGGTTTTTGCATGGGCTTTAAACAAAGACTTCAGAGTTTGATGACGTCGCCGGCCTGGGGTCCTTTTTGACCTTGAACGATTTCAAACTCGACTAGGTCACCCTCCTGCAGGCTCTTGTAGCCCTCAGAACTGATGGCGCTGTAGTGAACAAAAACGTCCGGGCCGTCGTCACGACCGATGAACCCGAAGCCTTTGGCGTTGTTGAACCATTTGACTGTTCCTTTAATACGAGTCACTTACCTCTTCCTCCGAACTAGGCGATCTGCGCGCACAAGCACGCAACCCTAAGGCAGGGCAACCGCGACCAGAGTTTGAAGTAAGAGGGTGATCGTACTGCCCATCTGCTGTACTGGAACGTGGAACGCGATCCTGTTTTAAGGCTATTTCCCATTTTGGGACTTCGGGCCTGCATTGTCAACTTAGTACATACAAAGCCCTACGTCAGATGGCCTCGAGACTGCGCCGCCTGCAACCAAAGCACGCCAGCTATGGTCTTGCCGTCCTGAATGCGCCCGCTTATCACCATCTTCACCGCTGTTGGAAGGGGGAAAAGCCGCTTGCTGATAACTTCGTCTTCTTCAGGCTGAGCCTGCCCGGGAACCAGGCCGCTCGCTAGATATATTGCCATGGTTTCATCCAGGAACCCCGGACTTGAGTAGAAGAAGAGCGCCCGTTTCCAGTGCCGCGCGCTGTACCCGGTTTCTTCCCGGAGCTCGCGCTTGGCAGCGGCAAGAGAAGCCTCCCCCTGGTCAATCCGCCCAGCCGGAAGTTCCCACAAGGACTGGCTGGCCGCGTAGCGGTATTGCCGGGCCAGCAGCACCCGGAGCGGACGCTGCGAATCGTCGGCGGCGAGGATGACCACCGAGCCGGGATGACGGATGATGTCACGCCGGGCCACAATTCCGCTCGGTTCCTGCACTAGGTCAGAAGTGACGGAAAATACCGGGCCCCGGAAGACTACTTTGGAGTTCAGCACCCGTGCCTGCTTGCTTTTTCGTGACTTAGGAGCCATGGCCATCAATATACAAGGAGGGAAAAGAGGGGAAACGCCGGGCGCTCACCTGGGCGCCGGGTAGGGTATGGACAATCAAAAAGGGCCGCCACAGCGGCCCTTTTGTGAATTTCAACAACTTGCAAACCGATTACAGTGTGGATTCGATCTCGAATCCCCAGGCTTCCAGCAACGGCTCCGGAATGTACTTTGAATTCTTGTTGCGGCGCGCCCACTCCCGCAGGCGGGTGGAGCGCAAATACTGGTCAGGCTGGAGCTTATACTCCTTCACCACCTGCTCAAACTCAGTGATGGTGGGGGTAATGGGCCCAATCGGCTCGGGCTTCCCCCAGTTCGGATTTCCGCGTCGCTTAGCCATAATAAGTCCTGCCTCTTACGTAAGATGGTTTGTTTACTACACTTGGATTCGCCGGGCCGGTTGAAGGATTCAACCCACAAACAAGACTTTTTGTTGCCCGAGGCTTTGGGCCCCTACAGAGGACTGTTTAGCCTGTGAACGAAACTCAACATACTAGTCTCGAATGGCTCTTAAGTCAAAGGAAAAAATGGGTTTCTCGGCGTGGAGAGGTGGGATTTTCTTGACAAAAGTCCGAACGGGAGGAATTTCACCAGGTTAAAGAGCTAATCCAGCCATTCGGCTCGCCTTCGCCCCATGTTCATGATTTGCGGCGGGAACCGCTGCCGATCGGGACCTCTTCGGCCGTTGCTGGGGTGGGCTCGGCGCCGGCAAACCACTTCACAAACTGACGCACCTGGTCGCGGTATTCGTTGGTCATTTCCACGAACTTGACCCCCATGCCCCGGCCGGGGTGAGAGCTGCAGATCACCCCCTCGCCCCGCAAGTTGGCTAGTTTCATCAGCAACTCCAGGCTCACCTTGGTACCGACCTTCAGGGGCTGGACCAATTGCAGGTAACAGCCTCCCTGGCTGATGTCAGTCACCTGGGCGCACAATGGCAATTGTGAGCCTTGCACCCGCACTAGAGCGCTGATGAAGCAGCTGAAGCGAGGATACTTGCGGCGCTCGCCAGCCAAAGGCGGGGTGTAAGTGTCGGAGCCGGCCGGAGCCAGGTTAACGTCCCAAAGGGAAGCGCTCGAGCTCGTACCCTTTAGGCCGGCGTGGCTCGCATAGGGGCTGCCTTCTTCTCCCACCCACACGACACGGAACAGGGAATTGCGGCCGTTATATTTAAGGCCGACCACATCGCCGGGGCGAAGGGGCATGCAGACGCCTTTTACTTGGGCGCCCTGGTCGCTCAGATTCTCTGTGCAGACAACTTCCAGGAAGGGGTGGCCCTGGGCGTCGGTGCCCCATAGCTGCACGCGTAATGCAACTTCCGTGCGCGGCTGCCGG
>DATEGI010000252.1:0-8177 GCA_035280205.1 Terriglobales bacterium
CTTCGCCTTCAACGCCATCCCGCACTTGCTCACGCCCGACCTGCGCACGCATCGGTGAGTGAAAGCCGACCAGAATGAAGCAATTTCAGTAGAGACGTTGCTGGTAACGTCTGCTTGATTTGACCGAGAGAGATCCATATCAGGGCAGGTCTTCAGACGTGCCGATCACGGGCGAGCAAGAACG
The DNA here is from genome assembly GCA_035280205.1 of Terriglobales bacterium. Taxonomy (GTDB): domain Bacteria; phylum Acidobacteriota; class Terriglobia; order Terriglobales; family Acidobacteriaceae; genus JAICWP01. Next base: position 185 of record DATEGI010000252.1, read on the forward strand.
CGGCTTCAGCCGCTGTGGATTCAAGAAGCCAACGGCTAAAGCCGCAAACAAAAATAGCTGCCTCGCGGCACGGCTGAAAGCCGTGCCCTGATACAAATCGTGCTCGACGGCACAGCAAGTTCATTTAATCTGTGTTTGTCTGCGTTCATCCGCGGCGATGAAGTTCCAGAGCACTAGACGTAGTAGCGCACAATCCACTCGGCTACGCAGCACGGCTTCCGCTCGCCTTCAACCTCTACAGTCACGCCGTACATTGCTTCCACTCCACCGCCAACATCCTTCAATGACTGCAGATTAAAATGCGCGCGGATTTTCGAGCCTGTCCGCACCGGCGTAGGAAAGCGCACACGATTCAGGCCGTAGTTGATGGCCAGACGAACACCTCCAACGCAGACCGCCTGCTCCATCAGATGACTGATCAAAGATAATGTGAGAAACCCATGGGCGATCGTCGCACGGTACGGTGATTCCCTCCCTGCCCGTTCCGCATCGGTATGAATCCACTGCCGGTCGCCGGTGGCCTCCGCAAACTGCTGAATGCGTTCCTGCGTAACCTCAACCCAATCGCTGACCGCCAGTTCGCGCCCAATGAATTCGGCGAGGCCTTGCGGAGTCGGCACTACGAAGGAATTGGTCACTGCGCTCCTCAGCGCCGCTTTCGCGGCTCGCGACCCGTGGCACCGTCATCCGGCTTCGCCGCATTGCCGCGCGCGTCCAGGAAGATGTAGGTAACAATGGCTGTGCCGATCAGCCGAGCCTTCTCGTCTGTAAGCTCCACGCTGCCCACGCACAACGTAGCACCAATTCGCAGCAGGCGTGAGCGGGCGAAAATGTCCCCCGCCATTACCGGCTGAAAATAATTAACCTTCATCTCCACAGTCGTAGTCCGCCGCCGCCCGCCACAATGCCGCTGAATGGCAATTCCAACTGCCGCGTCCGCCAGCGCTGCGGCTACTCCGCCATGGGCCACTCCAGCGCTGTTGCGCAAATCATCCCGCAACGCGCAGGCGATGGTGATGCCGTCAACGTGCACGTCCTCAACTCGCATCCCCAGCAAAGTATTGAATGGAACTCTGCGCAGCAGATTGCGGGTTTCCTGAATGGTGAGTTTGCGCTGATGCAAGCGCCCGATTGTAGCAGTCATTTCTAATTGCGCGCCGACCGTACCTGCGGTTTTCCCCACTTCCGCAGCTCCAGCCTGGCAATCGCTTCCGTGTGTACCTCGTCGGGGCCGTCGGCCAGGCGCAGGGTGCGCGCGTGCGCCCAAGCGCCGGCCAGAAACGTATCCTGCGAAACTCCGGCGCCGCCATGCGCCTGAATGGCGCGGTCCAGGACATCCAGTGCCACATTGGGCGCCACCACTTTGATCATGGCAATCTCGGCGCGTGCTTCCTTGTTGCCTACCGTATCCATCATGTAGGCGGCCTTGAAGGTCAGCAGCCGCGCCTGCTCAATTTCCATGCGCGAGCGCGCAATATCGGCGCGGATGGTGCCCTGCTCGGCCAATGGTTTGCCGAACGCCACCCGCTCCTGCACCCGCTTGCACATCATCTCCAGGGCTCGTTCCGCCAGTCCGATGCAGCGCATGCAATGGTGAATTCTTCCCGGCCCCAACCTCCCCTGCGCAATTTCAAAGCCCCGACCCTCTCCCAGCAGCATGTTCGAAAGCGGGATGAGCACGTCGGTGAAGGTGATTTCCGCGTGCCCGTGCGGCGCATGGTCATAGCCGAACACGGTCAAAGCCCTCTCCACTTTTACCCCTGGGGCGTCCATGGGAACCAACACCATGGACTGCTGCTTATGCACCGGCGCTGACGGATCCGTCTTGCCCATGAAAATCGCAATCTTGCAGCGCGGATCGGTGCCGCCCGACGCCCACCATTTGCGCCCGTTCAGCACATAGTCGTTCCCCTTGCGTACAATGCTTGCCTGAATATTGGTGGCGTCCGACGAAGCCACGGAAGGCTCCGTCATGGCAAAGCAGGAGCGAATTTCTCCTGCCAGCAGCGGCGTCAGCCAGCGTTCTTTCTGCTCCGCGGTGCCGTAACGAGCCAGCACCTCCATGTTGCCCGTGTCCGGGGCGGAGCAGTTGAACACTTCCGGAGCCAGGTGGCTGCGGCCCATGATTTCGCATAGCGGCGCATACTCCAGATTGCTCAGTCCCGCGCCATATTCGCTATCCGGCAAGAACAGATTCCAGAGTCCGGCAGCCCGCGCTTGGGGCTTGAGCTCCTCAATCACCCGCGTCGGCTTCCAGCGGTCGCGCTCCACTTCCTCGTAAAATCGCTGCTCGTTGGGATAGATATGCTCATCCATGAACGCCAGCAAGCGGCGCCGCAACTCCTTTACTTTGTGGCTGAATTCAAATTCCATCTCGGCTACCTCGGTTCTCGGGCCACGGCCTTCAGGTGCCCCAGGGATGAGGACAGTGAATTCTAACCGAGGCTCCCCTCGCCTGGCTCCGCCCCGCAGGCCCGCATAAACCACCACTCCGGCCCTGCTGTAACAATTGTTGACACCCCCATAAACGTTTGTTAGAGTCGCGCGGCGCCCAGGGACTCCGCAGTATGCTCTCGGCAACCTGTTGCCGGGGCTGAAGATCGGTCCTGCCTGAACGGAGCGCCGGAAGATGGCGACCCAAAGACCCGGATTCCAGATACCTCTTGTTGACCTTGCTGCCAGCCTCCTCGGGCAGCGCGAAGCAGCCGCGCGCGCGCAACTCATCGCGGAGCAGGTGGTCGAGTTCGACCATAGCTGCGACGCCGTAGTCTATGTCATTGAAGATCAAGACGATCCCGCCTGGAGCCCCAAGGGACTGCGGGGTGACATCCGGGTTGAAGGCGAGGAACTGGAATTCAACGCCGGAACCCTGGGGATGCTGGTCGACGCGGCGGAACAACCCCTGGTGCTCAACGGCTCACACCTGAAGCGAGAGCACTACGCCCACTTGGACGTGCGCCGCACCGTTGCCTCCCTCGCCTATGTCCCGCTGCTTGCCGGGGGCTCGATGGTTGGCGCCATCGAATTGATCACCTACGAACGCCCGCCTTCCAGTTCCCTGCTGGCCAACGTAACCGGCATTGCCCAGCTTGCCGCACCCGCCATCGCCAGCGCCATCTCCTACGAGGGCGAACGCAACCGCAGCCTGCAGTCCATCACCCGCGTCACCCAGATGTACGACCTGGAAAAGGTCTTCAACTCCAACCTGGAGATGGACGAACTGCTGGCCACCATCGCTTCCAAGGTGCAGGAGGTAATGAATGTTCAGGCGGCCAACGTCTGGATGGTGGACGGCGACACCGTCACCCTGGTGCAGCAGGAGGGTACCGATGCCACCGTACAACAAGGCGCGCGGCAGGGCCCAACAGATGGCGTGGCGGGCAAAATTTCGGATGACGGTGAGCCGGTTCTGATTGCCGATCCCGAAGATGAGCGCCTGCGCGCCCGCAACGGCAACCTGGAAGACGGCGGCGTCTTTTCCCTGCTGGCCTGTCCACTTATGGACCGCGAATCCCTGGTCGGCGTACTCGAGGTGGTGAACCGGTTGGATGGCGAGCCTTTCGACGAAGACGACCAGTTCGTCCTCTCCAACGTCTGCGAAACCGCCAGCAACGCCCTGCACAACGCCAGCCTGCTGCAAGCTGAACGTAAGCTGGAAATCCTGCACTCGCTGGTCAACGTCAGCACGGAAATCACGTCCACCCTAAACCTGGACCGGGTTCTGCAGACGGTGGTAAATGGGCCTTCCGCCGTAATTCCTTATGAGCGCGCCGCCATCGCGCTGGAGGAGCGAGGCAGGACAAAGTTGCGCGCTGTCTCCGGCAAGCTGCAAATCACGGCTGGCGATCCGGAAACCGCCGGCCTGGGTGAACTCCTGGAGTGGGCGGCCTTTCTCGATGAGGAACTGCAGGTCGCACAGCACGGGGATGAGATTGACAGCGAGCGCGAGGAGACGCGGGAAAAATTCCGCCAGTATTTCCTTCGCAGCGGAATGCAGGCGTTCTATTCTCTTCCCTTGCGCGACGACCAGGGTGCAGTGGGAATCCTGGCTCTGGAGAGTTCGGATCCGGACTTTTTGAACGAGGCTCATCTGGAGATGATCCGCGTCCTGGCCGCCCAGGCCACGGTAGCGATCCGCAATGCCTCGCTCTATCGCGAGGTTCCTTTTATTGACGTCCTGGAACCACTGATCCATAGGAAAAAGAAGTTCTTTGCCCTGGAAAAGCGGCGCCGTGTAACTCTCATCGCGGCCGCAGTCGCGGCTGTAGTGTTCCTGGCGGTGTTTCCCTTCCCCATGCGGGTGGATGGAGGGGCGACCATTTCACCTTCCCACCTGGCAAAAATCGAGCCCGAGGTCGCGGGCGTGATCCGCCAGGTCTACGTTCGAGAAGGGCAGCACGTTACCCGCGGCCAAGTGCTGGCCGACCTGGAAGATTGGGATTACCGCGCCGCCCTGGCTGGCGCCCAAGCCAAGTATCAGACCGCGCTCTCGGAGATGAACCGCGCTCTGGCCCGCAATGACGGAAGCGAAGCGGGCGTCCAGCGGGTACAGGCCGACTACTGGGAATCGGAAGTCCAGCGCGATCAGGTTCGCCTGCAGAAAACCCACCTGACCTCGCCCATTGATGGTGTGGTCGTAACCCCACTGGTGCAGGATTTCGCAGGGCGGGAGCTGAAACCGGGAGACGAATTCGCCCAAGTGGCGGATCAATCAGTGGTCACGGTTGATGTCGCTGTCGAAGAGCCCGATCTCACGCTGTTGCGCCCTGGCGCGCGTGGCTGGGTCAAACTGGACGGTTACCCGGCCCGCACCTTCCGCGGCGCCGTAGACATCATCAGCCCGCGCAGTGACCCGGCGGGCGACGAACGGGTTTTCTACGCGCGCGTGGACGTCCCCAACCCCGGCAACCTGATGCGCGCCGGCATGCGCGGCCGTGCCAAAGTGGCGGTGGGATGGCGTCCCGTAGGTTATGTGCTCTTCCGGCGTCCCTTCATGTGGGTTTATACCAAGCTTTGGTCCTGGTTCGGATGGTGAAATCTGGGGGAAAGAATGCGCCACAAGCTCAGCCTGTTGTGCTTGATTCTGATTGCAGGATTGATGGCATGCGGCAAGTCGGGACCGGAAACGCCCGTCTTGGCTGCTTCACCCGAGCCTAGTGCGCCGGCACCCGCTACTGCTCCGGTCACCCATCAGCGAGACACCTCATTCCTTGCTTCCGGTCCGCTTTTGGTAGAAGACCAGGTAGATGTGGGCGCGCAGCGTCCGGGCATGGTTGCCAAACTGCTGGGCGACGTCGGACAGCAGGTTCGCCAGGGGCAACTGTTGGCCTTGCTGGATGACCGCCAGCTCCTTGCCGAACGCGATGCGGCCCAGGCCAGGGTGCGCAGCGATGAGGCCAATCTGCAGGATTGGCAAGCGGAAACCCGAATGGCAGAAGCCGACTTCCGCCGCGCCGAAGGCATGTACAAGGCCAAGCTCAACACCGAAGAGGAGCTCGACCATGCCCGCTACAAGAAAGAGGGCTCCGTGTACGAGGTCGAAAAGGGCAAGCAGGAGCTGCTCCGCGCGCAGGCCGATTTGCAGGCCGTGAGCCTGGAGCTGGAAAAAACCCGCATTCGCGCCCCCTTTGACGGCGTGGTGGCCCGCCGCTATGTGCGCATGGGACAGGAAGTGGCCACCGGCGACCGCCTCTTCTGGGTCACCGCCGTCCGCCCCCTGCGGGTTAAGTTCACCGTCCCGGAAAATTTGTTCGGCCGAATCAGCCGTGGCCAGCTACTGGATGTTACCTGTGCTGACGATCCCGGTGCCAAACACCCGGCCAAGGTGATCCAGGTCAGCCCCGTCGTAGATCCCTCCAGCGGCACCTTTGAGGTGCTTGCAGAATTGGTCCATCCCGGCCCCAATTTGCGCCCCGGCATGACCGCCAGCGTAAATCTCGAGAACTTGAAATGAACCTTGCCGAAGCGTTGGAAGTTGCGCTTCCCCCGCCGCCCCTGCAGCGCGTGCGGCTGCTCCGGCCCCGCGTGGAAGATAACGTCCTTGCCCGCGAGGAAGTCGAGGGAGGGGTTCGCACCGTCCTGGTGATGAGAGCCGGATCCGACGGCTTCTACCGTCTCACGCCCCACCAGTGGCAGCTGCTGCGGCTGTTTGACGGGAAGCGGTCCTTGGCGGAAATCGCCGGCGAATTCGAGAAATCCACTGCCAGCCGTTGCACGGAAGATGAGGTCCGCGACTTTGCCGACTTTCTCGCCGATACCGACCTGCTCTACAAGCCCCCGGCAGAAAAGATCACCGCCCTGGCGGAAAATCTCCGTCGTGACCGCCGGCACGCCCGCAAGTCGCGATTTGGCGATCTCTCGGAGGTCTCTGTTTTCTCCTTTGATCCCGACGCGCTGCTCACCGCCATTTATCCCTATCTGCGCTTCATCTACACTCGCGGCTATGCACTTTTCAATGTGGCGCTCTTTTCTTGGATGACATTCGTATTTGTTAGCTATTCGTCCGAGATCCTGCACGACACCGCCACCTATTACACCTTCTCCCAAAAAGGACTGGCGGACCTGGCCGAATTCTGGGTGTTGCTGATGTTCATCGGCATGATTCACGAGACCGCGCACGGGCTCACATGTAAGCATTACGGGGGTGGCGTGCACCGCATGGGCTTTCTCCTCATGTATTCGCTGCCCTGCTTCTTTTGCGACACCAGCGAGGCTTGGGTATACACCGGCCGTTTCGGCCGTATCCTCACCATGATCGCTGGGATTTGGGTGGAGCTCACGATTTGCGCCTTCGCCACCATAGCTTGGTGGGCCACGGCGCCGGGAACCTGGTTTCACGACATGGCCTACAAGGTGATCCTGTTCACCGGCATTGCGGTCGTGGTTCTTAACATTAATCCGCTAGTGAAGCTGGATGGCTACTTCATTTTCTGCGAACTGGTCGGCGTCGGCGATCTCAAAGAGAAATCCACCGCATATACCTCGAGTTGGGTGCGGAACAGGGTATTCGGCCTGCCTGTGGAACTGGAGTATCTGCCTCCGCGCCGGCGTCCTCTCTACATTGGATATGCCGTCGCTTCCGGATTGTACAGTTACGTTTTGCTGTTTGTGGTGATCGGATTCAGCTACAACGTTTTGGCTAAATTCACGCCTGACTGGGCCTTCCTGCCTGCTCTGGCCGTCGCCTTGCTGCTGTTCAAGTCTCGTCTCAGGCTTCTGGAAAAGTTCATGCGAACCGTTTATCTCGACAAAAAAGATCGGTTGCGTAGTTTGTTGTGGAGACCATGGGCCGCCATCGGAGCGGCTGGCCTGTTGCTGCTGCTGGTCACTCCGCTGTGGCCCACCTTCGTACAAGGCCGGTTTGAACTTCAGGCCCACAACCGTGCGGTCATGCGCAATGAGGTGGCAGGCAGCGTGGCGGCTGTTTTCGTCAGCGAGGGTCAACAGGTATCTGCCGGCACGCCTCTACTCCGCCTCCGCAACCTGGCCCTGCAATCGCAGGCGGCGCAAGCGCAAGCCGACTTCAGCGCGGCCCAGACCCAAACCGTCCTCTCTCAGTTGCATTACAGCGGCTTGGGACCGGCGGAGCGGCGCCGTCAGCAATTGGCCGAGCGCAATGGCCTGATCGAAGCAGAGCTGACAAAACTGGAAATCCAGAGCCCCATCGCTGGTACCGTTACCACGGCCCGCCTCCGTGACCTGGTCGGTTCCTACTTGCCCGCCGGCACTCACGTTCTCGAGATTGCCGATTTTTCCACCCTGGAGGCGCGCGTCTATCTGCCACAGTATGAGATCCGCGACCTGCGACCCAACGCTCGGGTGGATCTGCACCTGGACTCCTTGCTGCGGGGTACAGCCGGTACCCTCCTGGCGCTAGCTCCCATTTCCTCCCAGCCCGCTCCTGGACTGCTCCCACAGCAGCAGACTTTTGAGGGGCTGCAACCCCCTCCCTATTACGTAGCCTGGGTCAAGGTGACTAATACAGGTGGTTTGC
>DATEGI010000253.1:0-4655 GCA_035280205.1 Terriglobales bacterium
GCTGCCCACAAAAAAGTTAGAAATGGGAGCATGGGAATAGCTGCGGGTCAGAGGAATGAGCTTGATCATCAACTGCTCGATGGTGGTGCTCTCGTTTTGCGCGAGAACGCCGCGTGCGCCGCGGGGATCTGCCCGCTATAGCCTGGGCCCTGCATTAACTTGAGCAGCAAAGAGCGCGATTTGTCGGTGAACTCGGGCAGCGTTTGCCGCAGAGCGTCGCTTTTGGTGTCATCCGCAAGCACGGGGAAGGGAATAGCGGCGGCAATGGCAGCGGAACCGAGCAGCGAGAGTACGGCGCGGCGGGTCATGGTGTGATGGGACATTGGATAATCTCCGAACGGACTTTATGAGCGGACCAGTATAGCCCCGGCAACATAAGCAACGACGGCAAGGAGCCGACTCACGTGGTATTTCGTTGGAAGGTCTTACCTTTCAAAGCTGGCGGTTAATCAGATGCCCTTAGTGGCTGGAGATTCGTGGCGGGAGTAAGCTACGCACGCACTTCTCGATCTATGGGGCGGCCACCGCAACGAGGGATGCCAGTGACTTACAGCCGACGTCACGTGTTGCAGGGAATTGCTTCATTTGCCACAGTTGCGGCAGCGAGGAAGAGCTCCGCCTACAGCATCAAGTCCAGAGGCTCCAGCTCGGTCGATTCGGGCCACTGGCCCCGGCGGCTGGGCAGCCCGGTTACCGAGAGTCTGCGGCCGGTGATTGAGAACTCCCGCGACGTACGCACCCATTACGACAAGATTGTGGAGATCGCCGGCTGGATGGCTTACGAAGAACTGCCCATGCCGAACCTGGCAGTTCCTTATGGCCTGGAGAAAACTCCGGATGTCGCCATGGATTTCGTCATGGTGGGCAACACCATTGATACAGCGTTCACGGACTTCAAGACTCACGTAAAGTTTCAGACCGATTATGCGGGCGCTCATCTCTCGGACTCCGAAGCCCTGTTCGGCAGCCTGAAACGCGCCATGGACAACGGCATTCCCATTCTGGATGGCGCATTTTTGGCGAAGATAACGCGCCGCGACATGGAGAAAATCTTTGCCGGGAACATGGAAATTCCCATGCTGGAGGAAAAGATGGCGCTCCTCCGCAAGGCTGGCGAAGTGCTGGCGGCGAAATATGGAGGTCGCTTTTACAATTTCATCCGCTCTTGTCCGCCGCGCTTATATGACCAGGGCAAGGGCCTGGTGGAGCGGTTGGTGGCGGAGTTCCCCCGCTACAACGACATAAGCCTCTACGACGGGCATAAGGTGAAGTTCTATAAGCTGGCGCAACTTGGCTTCTGGCAAATCTATTCAGGATTGAGCGCCACGGGAGCGTTCCGGCTGGAAGACCCACAGAAAATGACCGCGTTCGCCGACTATATTGTGCCGGTGGCGCTGCGGCTGATGGGCATGACCAGCTACTCACCCGCTCTGGAGCAGGCGATCAATACCTACCAACTGATTCCACGTGACAGCCGCCAGGAAATCGAAATCCGCGCCCACTGCCTGTACGCGACCGCCCTGCTGGCGGATGAGATCAGCAAGTTGCGTCCGCCGGAGCAGCAGGTGATTATTCCGCAAATTGACGCGCGCCTGTGGACGCATTACCACACCACGTCCTGGGCGCATCACCTGACCCGGACCATCATGTACTGAGGGCTGCAGGGGCAAACAGACTGTTTCCCAACTCTTCTTGCGCCCCGCTGGGGCTCGGATTTGTTCCACTTTCTACCCAGGGCTCACGAGGCTTTTACGAAACAGGTGCCGTCCGCTAAAGCGGACTCGGTTTCTTCCGCTACGGTCTTCCCAGCACTTCCGTGCTGGGCTTTACTATGACGCCCCTGAAGGGGCTGGTGTGAGGCGGTCTGCCACAGAGTCTACTATCCAGAACTTCACTGGGCTCCATCGGTTTCCCAGGACTGCCCGAGCTGGGTTTCCTATTTCGCCGCTACGCGGCTGATGCGGTTTTTGGTCCACCGCCGCAGCACGACCGAGAGTTTCCTAAAACTCCGTCACGTTGTGGGCTACTCTCTGCTGTGCTGAGCCGCTAATTTTGCCGCAGAGTTTCTTGGCCAAATCATTTTCCGCGCCAGGTGGCGGGTCGCTTCTGCAGAAACGCGTCCATCCCTTCGGCGGCATCTTCCAACAGCAGGTTGCACGCCATCACCTCGCTGGCGCTGTCGTAAGCAGCGGCGAGAGAGCGGTCTACCTGGCCGTAGAACGCCTGCTTGCCAAGCTGGACCGCGGCAGAGCTGCGAGACAGGATGATGTCGGTGAAGCGCGCGATTTCGGCGTCCAGTTGGGCGGGGGGAACGACACGGTTGACCAGCCCCCAAGCGAGCGCAGTCTGGGCATCAATGGTTTCGCCGGTGAGCAGCATCTCCATGGCGCGCTTCCGGCCCACGTTCCGCACCACGCCTACCGCGGGCGTGGAGCAGAACACGCCGATGTTGATTCCGGGCATGGCGAACCTGGCGGTGTCAGCAGCGACGGCAAGGTCGCACATGGAGACAAGCTGGCAACCGGCGGCGGTGGCGATACCGTGAACTCGGGCGATTATCGGCTGGGGCATTTGGGTGAGCGAAATCATCATTCGGCTGCAGTCGTCGAACAATTGGCGTTGCCAGTTCTTGTCACCGGCGTGAGCGCGCATCTCCTGCAGATCATGGCCCGCACAGAAGCCTTTGCCCTCAGCGGCGAGGATCACAACCCGCACCGAGGGATCTTTGGCAATGGCATTCAGCTCCGCTTGGATAGCGGCAATCATCTGGCTGGAGAGCGGGTTGAATCGGCTCCCACGACTGAGCGTGAGAGTTGCGATGCGATTCTCGTGTGTAGTGAGGACAAAGGGCTCTTGCGCGGGCAAAGCGTCAACATGCATAACACATACCTCCCTGCTCTCGGGCGATTGCTTCGGCTGATCTAGCACGCTTGCGCAGCACGGACTTCTGAATCTTAGTACTATGGTGCTGTTTTTCGCCAACGTGATGGGACCTCACAATCTTTCTGAACCTCGACGTCGTTTGGGAGATTCACTGATGAAGGCACTTTCGACATTTGTGATGCTGGTTGCCCTGGGTGTGGGTGCGGCACCCGCACAGATGAGCAATCCGATGCTCAGCGACAACACAACCAGGGTCTCTGAGCACGTTTGGGCAATCATGGGTTTCCCCAATATCGCCATCGTGGTCGGTAAGCACGCTACGCTGGTTGTTGATACAGGGTTAGGGCCGAAGAACGGAGCCACCGCCGCGCGCGTGGCAGCAAAACTGGCGCCTGAGAACCGCAAGCTGTTCCTCACCACCACCCACTTTCATCCGGAGCACGCTGGCGGGGAGCCGGGCTTCCCTCCCAACACCATCTTGATTCGGGACGCCCTGCAGCAGCAGGAAATGGAGAAGCACGGCCAGGAAATGATTGACATGTTCAGCAGCCGGTCAGCGCAGATCAAAGACCTGCTAGCTGGTGTGGTGCTGCGTCCGCCAGACGTGACTTTTGGCCGCGAAGCGACCGTTGATCTGGGCGGGGTTACGGCGCGGCTGCTCTGGTTTGGCGAGGCCCACACCAAAGGTGACGAGCTGACCTTCGTGGAGCCGGATCGTACTTTGATTTCGGGCGACGTGGTGCAGAATAAGACCATACCGCACATCTTCGGCGACGGCGGCACACCGGCCAGCTGGCTTGCCGTGCTGGAGAAGGTGGCCGCTCTGCCTGTCGCGCATGTCTTGCCCGATCACAGTGCTCCCGGCGATGGGTCGCTGGTGGCGGCGGAAGCGAAACTTATTTCGGAAATCCGTACCCGAGCCCTTGCGCTCAAGGACCAGGGCGTCTCAGCCGAGGACGCCGGGAAGCGGGTTAGCGCCTACCTCAAAACCCAATATCCCGACTGGCCCAACACCAACGCTGCGGATTTCGTTAAGAGCGTCTACGCAGAACAGTAATGGATGTACGCCCGGCTTTTTCACTAGGAGCTATATCGTGATGAAACAAACGCACAAACTGCAAACTCCCTCAGGGGCTAAAGCCCAATGTCTATGCGGCTGTGACGGCGTGGCTAAAGCCACGCCCTTTCGAAACCGATTTATGAGGTAGGTTCTAGCAATCCTGGTTTTGATGGCTTAGTGGCCCACTCCGGTCTCGTGCAAGATCGCCTGCCAGTTCAGGATGGCATTCCATAGCAGGCGCTGGTCGCCGCGGTTCAAATCGCGGTGGATAGGATTGAAGTTGAACGCCACCACGCGGCCGTGTCCCACCGGCATGTCCAGGATGGCCGGGCGGCCAATCAGGCCCGCCTGACCCCACGCCTGCCCACTTACTACTAAAGGCGCGCCTTCGCTGTCGCCCCACTGCAGCACGATTCCGCTGCGGTCTTCCGGACCATCGAGACAACTGGTGCAGTAGGCCATGCGGAGCCATCGCAGAGGCACGTCGTACAAGGGAAAGTTCTGGCGAAATACCCAGGTTCGCACCGGATAGCCGTAGGCCAGGGGGTGGTCGGGACGGGCGAAGGTGACGCGCACGTGAGCGCCGGGAGTGCGGGTGGCAGCGTTCTCGGATGCGGCCGCCGAGGCAGCCCCACCACCTTGCGTGCTGCGCGGCACCCCGCCGGCGGCGCGCCGCACGCCGCGCACAATTCCGCCTTCTAGGGCCAGCATG
>DATEGI010000254.1:0-3537 GCA_035280205.1 Terriglobales bacterium
TAGCCCCGGTGCCCCAGGGGGCTGAAGCCCAAGTTTTTACTGACGCAATATCGCAGGGCTGAAAGCCCTGCGCTTCGACGGTGGGCGCCGACGGGCCCACAAATCACAAACGCCGGGCTTCCCACCCCGGGTCGCTACAGCGAGCGCAGGAACTGCAGCAGCGCTTCCTGGTCCTTGGGCTTCAGCTTGCCGAAGCGGCGTGTGACCTCCTCGGCTTCGCCGGCGTGGCGCAGGACGGCGTCGCGCAGGGTTGTGGCTTCGCCATCGTGCATCAGGCGGCTGCGCAGCCGCACGCCCCACAACGGTGCAGTGCGCATTTTGAAGCGCGCGCCGTGATATTCCTCGACCGAAAAGTTCCTCCACCTGGTCTGGTAGATCTTCGGCCCATAGTGTTCCTGCATGGGAACAACTATGCCGTCCCCTGTTCCCACGTTGTGCAGCAGGAAATCGGAGTAGGGATAGAACGTCTTCCCACCCAGCGCCTCAGGCACCGTGAAAGCGCCGCCGTCCACCTTGCTGCCGGCAGGGGCGGTGGTCAGCGAAGGCACGTGGCAGGTGGCGCAACCGATTTTGCTGAACAGCTGCGAGCCGCGCTGCGCTTCCGGCGTCGCCGCCATGGTAGCGTCACGCGCTGGGACCTTGGTGGCGCGAATGAAGCGGGCAAAGTGGTCAAGATCGTCCAGGCCATCGGTGTCGGGCTTGTCGTTGGGCTCGGGGGCGGTATTGCACAGCTTCGTCACCTCGTCCGGGAACAGCCGCGTGGTAATGCCCATCTCGTTCAGGTACGCGTCGCCGGAAAAAGAGACCAGGCTGGCGTGCTGGTCCTTCCAGCCGAAACGGCCCACGCCGGTTTGCCCGGGCGCCTCCAGAACGGGAACGTAAATAACCTGGCCGCACATCTTGTGGTGACTCGCCTTACATTCCTTCTGGGCGAGTTCCACCAGGGTCTGGTCGGCCACCGATTCCACAAATCCATCGCCCAGAACGCTGAGGGCCAGGCGCGTGGTGCGGATATTCTCCGTGTCGGGCACCCGCTCCTGGATTTCCGTGGTAGGGAAGGCGGCGTTGGGACAGATGGCGCGGTCATTCACCAGCGTGCGCCCGGAAATGGTCACGGCGCCGTCGGCGATAGGTATGCTGGCGTTCTCGAAACGGTGGTCCGGGCCTTCGTGCCCCACGCGCAGCTCGCTCACCTGGCTGTTGCCGCCCGAGGCCGGGTTCTGGTGGCACTCGCGGCAGGATTGCGCGTTGTAGAGCGGGCCCAGGCCATCGCTGATGCCTTCCACTTCGTCAAACTTGGCCTGGTCGGCCTGGTGCGTGGCCTGGTCCACCAGGCCGTTGCTTTGGCCGTCGAACCCAGCGGGGACGTCCGCAGAGGGAGCGCCGGTTAACGTGATGGCGAGGCTGAGAATGGCGGCGGCGAACAGGAATCTCATTAGCCCTCCTGGCTGAATTCGAGGGGTTGGTATTACCTAGGGCCGGCTTGCAGGCGTGCTCCGCCCATCATGCGCTTGATTGGTGGCCGGCGGGAAAAAAGTTGGCGAGCGCAGGTACCTGGAATGTCATTCCTTGCCCAGGTACTCGACAAGACGGTTAAGGATGGCGCACAAACCGGACGATGGTCATCGAGCTATCCCCTTAAGTCTTGTGCGATTCGTACCTAACCATCTTCGGGCAACTCTGTTCATAGCTGCGCATCAAGTGGATACAATGGCTGCTGCTGAAAACGACGGAGCCTTCCATGGCAAGCCGAATATTGTTCGTGGATGACGAGCCCGGTATTCGTCTCACCCTTCCACAAATCCTGCGCCAGCACGGGTATGCAGTTACCGCGGTGGCCAGCGTTGCGGAAGCCATACAGAAGCTCAGTGCCGAGCCCTTTGAGGTTCTGATCGCCGACCTCAACGTAGGCGAGCCGGGCGATGGCTTCACCGTGGTCAGTGCCATGCGCCGGGTTCAGCCCAAGTGTGTCAACGTCATCCTTACCGGCTACCCGGCTTTTGAGAACGCGCTGCGCGCCATCCGCGCCCAAGTTGACGATTTTCTGGTTAAGCCGGCGGAGATCCACGACCTGGTTGCTTCTATTGAAAAGAAGCTGTCGCGACCCGAAGCTTTGCGCCATTCCCCGCCGCAGCGACTGGTGGATTGCCTGCGCCAGCAGGCGGATGAGGTGGTTCGCCGCGCCCTCGAGCGAATGAAGGCAAATCCGCGGCTGGCGAAGATTGCCGCTTCCGACGAGGAGCGCATGGATCACATCAAAACCGTGCTGGCAGAAATCCTGCGCCAGGTGGAAAAAGGGCCGCAGCCGGAAATCCAGACGCGGGCAGGAGCCAGGCACGGGCGCACGCGGAAGGAACAGGGCTATTCGCTTTCCATGCTGGTGGACGACCGGAGGGCGATTGATGCCGCCATTCACGACGTCATAAAGGGAAAACTGCTGGAACTCGACCTCAGCACCTTGCTTGACGACCTGGACCGTCTCAATGACAGCTTAGACAGGCAATTGCAGCACTCGCTGGATGGTTACATAGACCATTGGGCCGCCTGATCGCCTCCCAGCTGCGGCCCGCTATAGATTACCCCGCACCGCAAAACAAAAAGCCCGCCGGCGCGAAATGCGTTCAGCGGGCTCGAATTTCGTAAGTGGGAGTGGACGAGGTTTGCGCTCTCAGGCGGTGCGGCCCATGGGGTTCTCCTGGGACCGCGGTTCCTCCAGCCACTCCGGCCGCAGCTCCTGCTCGCAGAAGCGCACCAGACGGTCGAGCAGCTTGTGGCGGCCGCCGATCATGTGCAAACCGCTTTCGTGTTGATGTTCCTCAAGGATGCGGTTCAGGCGATTTTCCAGTTCCGACATGTGACCTCACAGAGTGGTGGCTTGCCTTTTCAGTTTAGCGCCGGGCGGGGTTGAGCGGGCATCGGAAAAGTTGATAACGGCGATAGAAATTTCAAATGAAGTCAGGTTTCTATCTGCACAGAGCAGACACGGCCCACAATGAAGTCGGCGGCAGATTTGCCGTTTAGGGGCAAGGCATGGGAAGGGTAGGCGCGGTTCTCCACCTGCAGGACAAGATAATTATTTTTCTGCTCCACGTAGCGGAACGAACAGCGGGCGTTGCACATCACGGCATACATGTTGCGCTCGTTGCGGTGGTAAGGGAGCAGGGAGTTGTAGTGGCGGTCCACCAGCACGCAGGCGCCGGGCAGGAGGCGCGGATACATGCTCATGCCTTCGGGAGCGCCAGCCTTCAGAAAAATGAAGCGCTGCCAGCGGGAGCGGTCGCCCTCCATGCCCGAACGCAACCGCCGTAGAAAATTCTTGCCGACCTTAAAGGTGTCTTTCACCTGGTCGCGAGTGAAGCGCGGCTGGATGGGGGCGGTGTTGGCCTCCACCAGGACGATATTCTCGAACTCATCCCGACTGGGGGGCACAATGCTGGCGTGACGGCCGAGTTCCTCCTGGTCCAGCAGGTCGAGCACGGAAATATGCTGGACGGTGAGCACGCGGTCCAGGGCCTCGAGGCTGAGGCCGCGTTTCAT
>DATEGI010000255.1:0-6725 GCA_035280205.1 Terriglobales bacterium
CGGTGTTTGGAGTGGTAGTGGATGTATTCTCCTGGCCCCAAACCGCGGTTCCAAAAGCTACGGCCAGGCTTAACGTTGCGATTGCGAGTAGATTTCTCATTTTCACCTCGCTTGTTGGATGCAGAATTCCTGGTTTGAGCCGTACTGCCGGGTAACGATAAAACGCTCCTTGGCAATATTCCAAGGATGTACTTTTACTTTCTCGGCCCAGGCAAATCAGGCTTATCATCTTCGCAATCCGTAGGGCCTTCTCCAAAAAGAGCAGTTGTGCTCGGACCCATCCCAGATTGCACGCCTGCGTGAGGAGACCAGCATGTCACCGACCTACTGCCGGACCCTGATTCTGCTTTTGATCGCGTGTGGAATGTCACTGGCCCAGAAAAGGGCGGAACCCGCCGAGACTATTCTCGTGAACGGCCGCGTGTTCACCGCCACAGGGGCAAACGCTTATGCGGAAGCAGTCGCCATCAGGGGAGCGCGCATAGAGGCCGTCGGCACAAATCGGGAAATCTCTGCCCGGGCCGGCCCCGATACGCGGCGCATTGATCTTGCCGGCCACCTGGTGATTCCGGGCCTTGACGACGTGCACACCCATTTCGGCCGCGACTTTCAGGGCACTATGCTGGACTTCGGCGGCCTGGAACCACAATGTGCGCAGGTGCTGGAAAAAGTGCGGCAGGCGGTGCGCAAGGGGCCGCCGGGAACGCTTGTGCAGGGAATGATCGGCGGGATTGCGTTTTTCGATGCCGCCTGCACTGCCTCCGCGCTGGACCGAATCACGCCCACCGATCCGGTAGTGCTTTGGACGTGGAGTCCTCATGCCGCGATCCTGAACCGGGCGGCCGCTCGCAAATTCGGCATTCATCCCAACGATCCACCACCCCTGGCGGGCTGGTTCGGCAAAGACATGAAAGCACAGAGGTGGGATGGCGTCGTCCATCAAGGCGCCTGGTTCCGCATCTTTCAGGCATTGATGACAGACCGGGCCGGCGAGCAGGCCAGGCTAAGCAGCTATCTGCAACGCGAAGCACAATGGGGCGTTACCTCCCTTACCATCATGGAGGTTGAACCGGAGCGGCGCCTCCAATTGCTGCAGGCGATTCGGCCAGCCATGCGCATTCGCCTGGTGCCCTTTCTTCCCTATCAAGACCAGAATCGGCGGAGGCAGCCGCACTACCCGGCCGTTCCCTCGGCCCTCGCCGACCGGGTGACCGTGAGTGGCGTGAAATGGCTCCTCGATGGCAGCCCCATCGAGCGTTCCGCCGGAATGCGCGCGCCCTACGCCGACGATCCCAGTACCTCGGGAAAGGTGGATTTTCCACCGGCAGAAATTCGCGCCATCCTCCAGGAAGCACAGCAACGCCATGCGCAGCCGATGCTGCATGCAGTCGGCGACAAGACCACGCAGGCTCTGCTCGACCAGATGGACGCGGCCGGCGGAGTGGCTGCGTGGTCGCAGCGGCGCCTGCGCATTGAGCATGGCGACGGCATCATGCCTGACCTCATCCCGCGAGTCAAAAAGCTGGGCATTGTTGTGGTCGAGAACCCGTCTCATTTCGCGCTTGCCGACCTGTTCCGGCGGCGGTTCGGTCCAGAGCGAGCGGCTGTGTTTCAGCCGTTCCGTTCCCTGTTGCAGGCAGGCATACCACTGGCAATTGCTTCCGACGGAGGTCCGGGGGTGCCCATCCTGAACCCGTACCTGAACATCATGTTTGCCGCCTATTATCCGGGGAAACCGAATGAGTCGCTCACGCGTGAGCAGGCGGTGATCGCCTATACGCGAACGGCGGCGTACGCGGAGTTCGCGGAGGAGGAAAAAGGGACCCTGGAGCCAGGGAAATTCGCTGATTTAGCAGTTCTCTCGCAGGATATTTTCAAAGTTCCGCCGCAAGACATCCCAAAAACCGAATCGCTCCTGACCATAGTCGGCGGAAAAGTGGCGTACAGCAGCGGGACTCTGATCTCCAAGTAGCCTGGTACGGCCTAGCGTTGGTTGGCAGGTGCCGACGGCTGTGTTGCACCTGGCCAAGCATTAAGTGGAGTTGGCCATGGCTCTAATCACTCGCAGAAGATTGATCCAGCAGACAGCATTCACCGCAGCAGCCCTTTGCGCGTACCCCGCCCATACGCTCGTCGAGGAACTGCGAACGTTAAGAGGACGCAAAGAAAATGCGTCTTCGCTCGATCAAGCGGCGATCCGCAAGCTGGCTTCCCAGATTACCGGGCACGTGATCACGCCCTATTCGTCCGACTATGAATCAGCCCGCCAGGTCAACAATCACGCCTACGACAGGCATCCCGCGGTGATCGTGCACTGTGCCAACCCCTCTGACGTGGCGCGGGCGCTCGCTTTTGGCCAAAGCCATGGTTTGCCGCTTGCCGTGCGTTGCGGCGGCCACAGCGCCGCCGGATTCGGTGTATGCGACGGCGGAGTCGTGCTCGATCTCTCTGGAATGAAGCGAGTAGAAGTTGATGCCGATAAACGTTTAGCCCGTGTACAGGCAGGCGCTTTGGTTGGGGAAGTGGACGCAGCCACGCAGCGCTTCGGCCTGGCCACCACGTTGGGCGCTTGCCCGACTGTGGGTGTTGGCGGCTTGACTCTTGGCGGGGGACTGGGAACTTTGATGCCGAAGTATGGCGCTGCCTGCGATAACGTGCAATCCGCACAAATAGTAACCGTGGATGGTAGGCAAATCGCGGCCAGCCGCGGTTCCAATCCGGACCTTTTCTGGGCGATTCGTGGTGGAGGCGGGAATTTCGGTGTTGTAACGGCCTTTGAATACCGCCTCCATCCGGTGAGCGAGATTCTGGCGGGAACGCTCGTGTATCCGGCTGGACCAATTCCCGAATTGCTGCACGCCTACCTCAAAGTCACCGCTGCGGCGCCAGATGAACTCAACTTAGTTGCCATGATCGTTCCTGGGCAACAGGGGCCAACATTCGTCATTCTGGTTGGCTATAGCGGCCAACCGGACGCCGGCAATGCCTTGCTCAAACCGCTTCGAGCGCCGCTTAGACCGCTGCGGGATACAGTCAATGTCATGTCATATCTGGAGTCGCAGGCATCGGGATTTCCTCCGCCTCCGAAGCCTTTGCCTTATTTCACAACCAGCCTGTTCCTGCCGCAACTCAGCGAGCCTGCTATTGCCGATATAACAACCGCAGCCAAGGACGCACCGCAGAAGTTTCGGGTGATGATTTCGTACCTCCATGGCGCCGTGGCCCGCGTGCCGTACAGTGACGCGGCGTTTCCTCTGAGGATGAGGGGCTACGAAGTGGAGGTATCAACTGACTGGAGCACGCCGGCAGAAGAAGATAGTGGAGTCCGATGGGCGAAGGCTCTGCGTGCTGCTCTGCAACCTTTTTCGCACGGCATGTACGTCAACGGGTTGAGCGAACCGAGCGACGAGCTCATGAGGGCAGCCTATGGCGCCAACTACGACCGCCTGGTGGAGATCAAGAAGAAGTACGATCCCGCCAATGTGCTCCATCTCAACCCCAACATCAGGCCGGCGTAAAGCGAGCAAGGAAAAGCGGCAGTCTGGTCCCGAAAATCCACACGAAGGGGTCACGTTAATCAAGAAGTTACTCCCGGCGGCAGCGTGATTCCAGCTATGCTCGGCACATGGCGGTTTCGTTGACGGTGCTGGCCAGCGGCAGCAAGGGTAACTGCAGCATCGTAGCCGGCGGGCGCACTCGAATTCTGGTAGATGCCGGGCTCTCCGCACGCGAAACCTTCAAGCGCGTCAAAGCGGGCGGGGAAGATCCGCTCGCGCTTTCCGCCATCCTGATTTCCCACGAACACTCTGACCATATCTGCGGGCTGGCCACACTGGCCAAAAAGCTGGGCGTGCCGGTGTATCTGACAGGCGCAACCTACCAGGCCTGTCGCAGGCTGATGCGCGATAAAGCCGGCACGATGTGGAAACATGACCGCGTGGAAACGTTCAGTGCCGGGTCCAGCTTTCAGGTAGGCGACATCTCGGTGACGCCGTTCACCATTCCCCACGATGCCGCCGACCCGGTGGCGTTCACCTTTCGCGCCGAAGGCGTAAAGCTGGCCATTGTCACCGACCTGGGCTACATGCCGGCCAGCGTGCGCCACCATGTGCGCGGCTGCGATGTGCTGATGCTGGAATCCAACCACGACCTGGAGATGTTGCGCGTTGGCCCATATCCCTGGTCGGTGAAGCAGCGGGTAATGAGCCGGGTTGGCCACCTCTCCAATGACGCTCTCGCGGAATTTTTCGCCAGCGACTATGATGGAAATGCAGCGTTTGTAGTACTGGCGCATCTATCAGAACAGAACAACCATCCCGAGCTCGCCAGAGGGACCGCAGAACGTGCGCTGGGTGGTCGCCGTACCCTGCTGCACAATCGCGTGCTGCTGGCAACGCAATCGGCTCCTCTGGAAGCGCTCAGGCTGTAGCACGCAAGGCATGAGATCACAGTGCGTTGACCCGATCGTGGGCAGCATCCTAGCCGGCTGGCGCTACGACATCTCCGGAATCGCTCCGGAGATGCGCCACGACTATGAAGACCACTTTGCCGCCTGCGCTCATTGCCGCAGCCGGCAGCGGCTGCACCGCACCATTGACATTGCGCTGATGGTGCTGGCCAGCGCCTCGGCGGCCGTTTTTCTGCTGGCCTTTGGGGTTATCCACCATTTCGAACCTCACCATGCGCTCATTCTGGAGCTGGCTGCTGCGGCCGGTTTTGGCCTCTCAGCGCTGATCTGGCTGGCAGTGGCGGTGGCCACGCCCGCGCCGCTGGTGGTGGCCGACGTAGCCCGCCTGGGTGCGCGCCAGATTCACGATCACCTGCCGGAAGAAATCCGCGAGCGCATACCGGAACAGATCAAGCTGAAGATTTCCGGGCAGTAACGTCAAAATCCACCACAGAGACACAGAGGCACGGACAAAAGCTTCTGGGGGTTTCAAGTTCCCAGTTTCAAGTTTCTGTCGAACGCGGTTGTAAACTCGAAACTTGAAAATCGAAACCTGAAACTCGAAACCGGAACCTGGGTCTAAAACCTGCGAAACCTTGAAACTTTGAAACCTTCTACTCCGCCTTCATCGCTCCAATCAGTTCGGTAACCTTCTGCACGCGGTGAACGGCGCACCACTGCTCCAGGTCGCGAGCGATATTTTCAGTCGCGCACGGGTCCCAGTAACTGGCCGTGCCAA
The DNA here is from genome assembly GCA_035280205.1 of Terriglobales bacterium. Taxonomy (GTDB): domain Bacteria; phylum Acidobacteriota; class Terriglobia; order Terriglobales; family Acidobacteriaceae; genus JAICWP01. Next base: position 5,187 of record DATEGI010000255.1, read on the forward strand.
TCTCCACCGCCACCGCGCCGGCCAGCAGGAATTCGACTATGTCAGCGGCGGTGCTGATGCCGCCGATACCGATCACGGGAATATCCACCGCGTGCGCGGCTTCATAGACCATGCGCACAGCAATGGGCTTGATGGCCGGCCCGGAAAGCCCGGCAGTCACGTTAGCAATGCGTGGCTTGCGGGTTTCCACGTCAATGCACATGGCAAGAAAGGTATTAACCAGCGAGAGCGCGTCGGCGCCCGCGGCTTCGGCAATCTGCGCCATGGTGGCGATGCTGGTCACGTTGGGCGAAAGCTTCACGATCACGGAGCGCCAGGTGGCACGCTTAGCGGTGGAGACGACGTCGTCGAGCAGGTGAATGTCGCAGCCGAAGACCATGCCGCCCGCGGCGGTATTGGGACAGGAAACGTTAAGCTCGTAGGCGGCGATGCCTTCGCCTTCGTTCAAGATCTGGATGGTGTCCTCGTAATCCTCGCGAGTGTGGCCAAAGACGTTGGCAATGACCACGGTGTTGAGCTTGCGCAACTCCGGCAATTTCTCCTGGACGAAGGCGCGGGCGCCAATGTTCTGCAGGCCGATGGCATTGAGCATGCCCGCCGCAGTTTCATACAGGCGGGGTGCGGGATTGCCGGCCATGGGCTCCCTGGACAAGCCCTTGGTGACAAAGCCACCTATCTTGTCGAGCGCGACTATGTCCTCGAATTCGATGCCGTAACCAAAGGTCCCGCTGGCGGCGAGCACCGGGTTGCGCAGCTGCAGGCCGGCAAAGCTGACGTTCATTTCCGGTTTGGGGGGCAGAGGCCCGCTGCTGCTCATGGCGTCCCCTCCGCAGGAGCTTCGATGCGGTGCTGGGCGAGAGCCTCGGTCAACACGTGACCGACAGCGCCAGTGGGAGGATTAATGCCCAGCAGCGAGGCCAATGTCGGCGCCAGATCCACGGGTTCGGCGTGCTGGTGATACATGCCGGGCTGAAATGGCACGCCGAAAAACGCCAGGGGAACGTGGGTGTCGTAGCTGTAGGGCGAACCGTGGTCGGTGCCATGAGTGTCGCCGATGGTGAATGGCGGCGGCACGCCCAGCACGTACCAGCCTCCATACGGAGAGTAGCTGTGCAGATACTGGCGACCAAGCTTGGTGTCAGGTGTTTCGCCGCGCGCCAGTTGGGCTTTGGTGTAGAAAGCGCGCATGCCGATGCGTTCGAGAGCTTCGCCGACCGCCTGCTCGGCGGCGGCCTCCGTCATGTGCAGAGCGGCAAATGCCGGTTCCGACACGAAGGCATTGGGATAAAAAATGTCGCTAACGTATTCGCGAGGATGGCCGGGGGAGAGCCGGGCGGTGAGCATGCGGTTGATTTGTTGGCGCAGTTGCTCATGGTCGCGGCCGGAAGCGGGAATTCGCATGGCTTGAGCCGTGGCCGGCAGCGGAGCGACGCCGTGATCAGCGGAGAGCGCAATCCAGACGCTGGCCAGGCCGAACTGCTTGCCGAGGAAGTCGAAGAAACCGGCCAGTTGCCGGTCCATGGCCACCGCCAGCGCGCG
>DATEGI010000256.1:0-2732 GCA_035280205.1 Terriglobales bacterium
GACTTCAGTACAACGCAACACCCACCTACTTCATCCAGAGAAGCGGCGCCTTACGGGCGGCCAAGGAGACCGGACTTATGGCTCTGCACGATACAGCGGTTTCGCCGTGGCGTGCGCGGGTTGAAGATGTCCTGATCACCGGGGAACTGCGTTACCGAGTTCCCAAGAATAGCTCCTCTGTGGCCAAAGCGCGGGCCAGGAGCCGCCATTTAAAAGAACTGGCGGGTAAGAACGCATCTATTCATGAATTTCTTGAAGCGCTGGCGCGTGCCGCGAGAGAGGTATGCAATGCCGGAGCCGCCGGAGTAAGCAGGCTGGTCCAATCTGACCACGGCGCTCAATTGATTCGCTGGGAAACAGTTGCCGGCGATCTGGCTCAACATGCCGGCGCGACCAGCCCGCGGGACTGGAGTCCCTCGGGCGCCACCCTGGACCGCAAATCTCCGCAGCTATTCCTTTATCCTGCCCGTTGCTTCCATTACCTTAGCGAACTTAAACCCGCCATTGTCGAAGGTCTGGTAGTACCCATATTTGTGCACGGCACGCCCTGGGGCACCTTGTGGGTCGTTTCTCATGAGGAACACCATAATTTTGACCAGACTGATGTGGATGCTGTCAGCAGCCTGGCCGAATTCGCCGCCGGCATTCTGGGCCGTGCGGCCAAGGCGGCGCTGGCGTAAGAGCAGCTCTCAGTTCTTAGTTTCCAGAGGCGAGCCGCAAATTCGCCAAAATAACGCATTTCACCTCTGCAACACCAATTCGCGCTTTACAATCAAATAGTTGCAGCCTGCCGGATGGAAGGACTAGAGTTCGCAGTGGGTCACAGGCAGCCCAGTTATCTTTTGCCTGGCAACACTCCCAACCGGAACGCTCGCATGGGAGGCAGCGTTATGAAGAAAGTTTTGGTTGTTATTGGTGTAATCATTCTAGTTCTGGTAGTGATTGTTGTGGCCGTTCCCTTCTTCATTGATGCTAACCAGTTCCGCCCCAGGATTGAAACACAACTCACGGATGCGCTCGGCAGGCAGGTTAAGATAGGCAACTTAAGCCTTAAGCTTTGGCGCGGACAGTTGGGGGCTGACAACATTTCCATCGCCGACGACCCGGCATTCAGCCACAATCCCTTTGTGCAGGCCAAAGCCCTGGACATCAGCGTGGAAATCGTGCCGCTGATCTTCCATCGCGACGTTCACGTGCAGTCGCTGACCCTGGAGCAGCCGCAGGTAGCGCTCATTCGCTCGGCCAACGGCACTTGGAATTTCTCCACCATCGGACAGAACAAGCAGACTCAAACGTCCCCGAAGACCACGGAAACACAGCCAGCAGCGAAACAACCGCCAGCGAAGAAGCCGGAGGGCAACGCGGGCGGGACCAGCGGCGCCGGCAGCAGTGGCGGCATGCCGCAGATCCAGATTCAGAAGCTGGAGATTGCCAACGGCCGCATTCTGCTGGGCTCGACCGGCCACCGCCCGAATACCTACGATGCCGTCAACCTGACTGCGAGCAACGTCTCTTATGATTCCCGCTTTCCCTTCTCGCTCTCGGCCAACATCCCCGGCGGCGGCAAGATGGATGTGAAGGGCCAGGCGGGGCCGGTGGACCGCAATGATGCTTCGCGCACTCCGTTCAGCGCACAGGCCAACATCACGCGCCTGGACCTGGCCGCGAGCGGTTTGGTGGATCCGGGTGCGGGAATTGCCGGCGTAGCGGACTTCAAGGGAACCGTGCAATCCGACGGCAACCACGCGCAAGCGAAGGGCGCGGTCACGGCTTCCAAACTGTGCCTGGTGAAAGGCTGCCATCCTGCCAGCCAGCCCATCACTGTGGACTACGCCTCCGATTATGACCTGGCGCGGCAAACCGGCACCGTGAATAACACCCGCATTGTGACCGGCAAGAGCGCGGTGAACCTGGGCGGTACCTATGACCTGCATGGCTCCTCGCCGGTGCTGCACATGAAGGTGAGTGCGCCCAGCATTCCCGTGCAGGACGTACAGGCTTTGCTGCCGGCGATGGGAGTGATTCTGCCGGAAGGCGCATCCTTCCAGAGCGGCAACGGGGATGCGCAGTTGTCAGCGGATGGGCCGGTGAGCAACTTGATCACTACCGGGAACGTAGCGCTTAACAACGCGCGGCTGGCGGGCTTCAGCCTGGCTTCGAAAATGGCGGCACTCTCCGCCCTTTCCGGCATCAACAAGGCGGCATCCGATACGGTCATACAGACCCTCAGCTCCGGGGTGCGCGTCTCGCCCGCCGGCATTACGGCCGACAATCTGAAACTGATTGTGGCGGGAATTGGCACGCTGACGGGCTCCGGCACCATTGCCTCCAACAGCGCGTTGAATTTCAGAATGCTGCTGCAGGGCGGGGCTGGAAGCGCTGTGGGCAATGTCCTATCGCGCGTGGGAGTGGGCAAGAGCGCTGCCGCCCGCGGCATTCCCTTCATGATCCAGGGCACGACTTCACGGCCTATTATCGTGCCTGATGTGAAAGGCATGTTGGCCGGCAAGATAGGCGCCGCTGGCGGTGGCCAACAGCAGAACCCGGCGCAGGGCGTGCAGCAGATGCTGGGCAACATTCTGGGGAAGAAAAAGAAGCAGCAATAGCGAATGTCTCCATTGTAATTTTCAGCTTTGCATCAAGAACCGGGAGTCTTCGGAAGGGCTCGGCTTCAGCCGAGCCATGCCGGGACCGGAGGTTCTCGGGCTTTAGCCCCTGAAGGCCTTTTTTTT
>DATEGI010000257.1:0-5730 GCA_035280205.1 Terriglobales bacterium
GATTCGGAAATCCACTCTAATCCCGGCGCGCTGGAGCGGTTTTCAAAGGGCATTACCACCAGCGTCTGCACGGAAGGCGCGATCTGCTGGCTAAAGCCGAAGCCAGTCAAAATCCAGCCCGCAAGCAGGCCGGCAACTAAGCCATGGAGTTTCAAGGTAGGCCGATTATACCCAGTTTCGTCCGTGTGACTGGAGTGACTACTCACCCTCCCCAAAATGCAAAACAGACGGCAAACCCGTCGCCCCGAACCGGGGTCTAAGCACAAATAACCACAACAGACTCTTGCATCGGAGGATAGAGATGAAAAAGCTACTCTTTCTGCTGGCAGTGATGCTGATTGCAGTTGGCATCTCTGTGGCCCAGACAGATCAGAACAATCCGAATTCCAATCCCGCGAATTCCCCCACCGCAACTCAGACCAGCCCGAGTGCGCAGGGAAGCGCAACCACTCCTGACCAGGGAACCGCGAATCAGAGCGCGACCGACCAGACCACCACCACCACGACCACCCGTCATCACAAGGGCGCCAAGTCGGGCAATTTGCCGCAGACAGCTTCGCCGCTGCCGCTGCTGGGATTGTTGGGCATGGGGTCGCTGGCCGCTGGCGTGGCGACACGCAAGAAGAAACGCTCCTAAGCTTCGACTCCGGGCGGTGATCGGTATGGCAGCCGTATTGCCGCCTTGGGGATTCTCCCAATGCTTTCAAGTGTGGTATTCAGCAAAGCTGGCAGCAGCAACCCGCAAACTGTCAACACTGACAGGCAATTGTCCTGGCTCCCGGGGTGGTCTCCCCGCTGCCCCCAGGGCGCGCAAAAACATCCATCAGGCGCGGTTCCAGCATCTCAGTTGTTAAGGGAATGTCCGGCAAACTTGCCTTCAAGGTTCTACATACATATAATCCGGCTCTCTGTGTAAATGCCTGCAACATACTGGCTGAAACGCACGGTGCAGGACGGAGCGTATTTGTCCGTCTGCTGCGGCGCGAGGCTTGGAGGCGAGCCAGAGGCTTGGGGGGCGCAGTTGCGTACCTGGGTGGCAGTCACCGCTAAGTTTCCCGACAAATCTGGAGGAACATAGGAAATGAAGAAGACGCTTGTCAGCATCGTGGTGGTGATAGTTGCGGTTGCGTTTGTAGAAACCATGTCGGTGCTGCCGGCGCACGCGCAACAGCCTGCCGCGCAACAGCCTGCCGCGCAACAGCCTGCCGCCGCCGGCCAGGCGGCGCCTTCCGCACAAGCGCCGCAGCAGAAGAAGGAAATCAAGGATCCGGCTGAATACAACGCCTATGTAGGCGCCATCCAGCAGAGCAACCCGCAGGCCAAGGCCAGCGCGCTGGAGGCGTTCCTGCAGCAGTATCCCAACAGCGTCATGAAGACCGACGCGCTGGAGCTGCTCATGGCTACCTATGAGCAGGCGGGCGACACAGCCAAGATGCAGGCTACCGCCGACCGGGTCTTGCAGGCCGACTCTAACAACCTGCGTGCCCTTGCTTTGCAGACTTACAGCCACCGGCACCAGGCCGAGCAGAATCAGAATCCGCAACAGAATCTGGCTGCGGCTGCCCAGTATGGCGAAAAGGGCTTACAGGCTCTGGGGTCGGCCCCCAAGCCGGATGGCATGTCCGACGCCGACTGGGGCAAGCTGAAAGACCAGACCAGCGCCATCTTTAACGGCGCGGTGGGCCTGTCCGCTCTTCAGAACAAAGACTACAAGGGCGCCATGGAACACCTGCGGGCAGCGGTGGATCAAAATCCCAATAATCTGACCGATGTTTACCCGCTGGCCTTGGCCTACTACTCCGCCGGAAATCCTCCGAAGTCGGCTACTCCGCCGCCACCGCCGGCGGATGCCAACAACCCTCCCCCTCCCGACCCTGCGGTGGTGGATGCCAATGTGCAGGGCTTGTTCTTCATCGCACGCGCCGTCAACCTGGCTTCCGGACAGGCGCAGATCGCCGACTTCGGCAAGAAATGGTTCACGAAATTCCACGGCAACGACCAGGGCTGGACCGACCTGGTGGCCAGTGCCAAGACCCAGACCTTGCCCCCCCAGGGCTTTACCATCGCCGCCGCTCCGCCGCCCCCAACCCCGGCCAAACAGGCGGAAGATTTGGTGAATTCCAAGCCCATCAAGGAGATGTCTTTCGCCGAGTGGCAACTGGTGCTAACCTCCGGCAACCAGGCTGCTGCCGATAAGGTGTGGAGCACAATTAAGGGCGTTCCCCTGCAGATTGAAGGCACCATCATCAGCGCCACCGCCAAGCAGTTGCAGATTGCGGCCACGGTAGACGACATTGATGCCAAGAAACCGGACATCACCCTGAATATGCTGGCTTCCATCCCGGTCCGGCTCATGCCCAAAGCGAGCGCCAGCATTCCTTTCGAAGGCACCCCCGTCTCTTACGAGGCTAAGCCCTTCATGATGGTGATGGAAAAGGGTCAGCTCTTGACGGTAAAGAAGCCGGCGGCTCCTGCGCGCCGACGCCGCACTACCAGGGGGCGCTAAGCTGGAAGGGAAGTAAGCAGTTTCAAAGAGGGCAGCCGCGCAGGCTGCCCTTTTCTTTTGGACGGTCAAAGCTGCAAAACGATGAAGTCTTTTCCGTTCTAACGCGCTGCCTTCTTCTCCAAGGTCAGCGGACGGGCGCTGCGCGGTGGACGGCGGACTCCATCCCGCAGTCCCCGAATGTCAATTTTCAGTTCCTGGATGGTGCGGCTTAGGGTGTTGCGGTGCATGCCCAACTGTCGTGCCGCCCGGCATTGGTTGCCGCTATTTTCTTGAAGGACGGTCAGGATAAACCGCTTTTTAAATTCGCGAACGGCTTCTGAATAAAGAATGCCGCTCTTATACATTTGCGTGATTAATGCTTCAAGCTGATCCTTCACGGTAACTCCCTTTCGCTTTGAAAGGCTGGAAGTTATGAGTAGTACCTGACCGCTATTTCTGTGGCCTGGGGGCCGGCAATGAAACTTGTCCCGCGGCAGAAGGCTGGGCGATGTTCTGCAGCCCATCCATCCCCTGCCGAAAACGATCCCGTACTGCCGCTGGCGCCACCCACGAGGCCGCCCTGGCCACCACCAGGAAATATGGGCTCAGGGCTGAACCTGACAGCAAGCGCACGCCCGGGGTAAAGGAGGCCATTGCCAGCACGATCACCGCTATCACCAGCACGCCTCGCAAGAGCCCAAAAGCTGCGCCCAGCAGGCGGTCAAACCAGCGTAACCCTACTCCCTTCAAGGTCCAGCGCGTGATCCGCCCCGCGAGGCTGGCCAACCCTACCACCACGACAAAGATCAGCAGGAAGGCGCCAATCTCCGCCACCCACTGCGCCCGGGTGTAAGGTGAAAACCAGCCGGCTACTTGCCCATACTCCCAGGCAGCCAATAAATATCCCACGACCACGCCTGCCAGGGAGAAAACCTCGTAAAAGAAACCCTCCTTGGCGGCCAGCGCCATGGACAGCACCACCGTCACCACGATTACCCAATCAACCCCGGTCATGAGTTCGCACTGAGACCCTAAACACTCAGCTCGCGTCCGGTTAGCCGGCGGTAGGCTTCCAGGTACTTCTCGCTGGTCTGCAGCGCCACTTCTGCCGGCAAAGCCGGAGCCGGAGGCTGCTTGTTCCAGCGGATCTCTTCCAGGTAATCGCGCACATACTGCTTGTCGAACGATCCCTGCGCCTGGCCGGGCAGGTACGTGTCGGCCGGCCAGAAACGGGAAGAGTCGGGCGTGAGCACTTCGTCGGCCAGCACCAAGCCGCCCGCCGTGCGCCCGAACTCGAACTTCGTATCCGCAATAATGATGCCCCGCTGCCGCGCGTAGCCGGCCGCCTTCTGGTAAATCCGCATGCTCAGGTCACGCAGTTCGCGGCTCAGCCCTGGGCCCGCCTGCTGCGCCATGCGCTCAAAGGAAATATTCTCATCGTGGCCGCTGAGCGCCTTGGTGGCGGGAGTAAAGATGGCTTCCGGCAGCTGGTCCGATTCACGCAGCCCCGGGGGCAGGGAAATGCCGCATACGCTGCTCGCCTGCTTGTACTCCTTCCAGGCAGACCCGGAAATATAGCCCCGTACTACGCACTCGATGGCCACCATGTCGGCGCGTACCACCAGCATGGAGCGCCCGCGCAACTGTTCTTCGTAGGGACGCAACACCGCCGGATACTGCTTCACGTCAGCTGTAACCAGGTGATTGGGTACGATGTCGCGCAGCAGGTCAAACCAGAAAAGGGAAAGCTGGGTCAGGACCTTGCCCTTATTAGGGATGCCGGTGGCCAGCACGTAATCGAAGGCGGAGATGCGGTCGGTCGCTACGAACAGCAGGTGCTCGTTGTCTACCCGGTAAACATCGCGCACCTTGCCGCTGGCGTACAGTTCGAGTTCAGGTATGTCGGTTCGGAGAAGGACGGTGTCGAGGAGCTGGGGAGTCATGCAGTCATTTTAGCCGTAAGAAACGTCGCGTATTCTAGCTGTCCAGAATTTTTTGTCAACCGGATTGGGGCCTGAGGCGGCAGCCGGGGAGAAGGCCTTTGGCGAAAAAAGGTTGACAAGCGGCTGGTTTCTTGAAGCTCGCTCTGGGAGCGGCTTTCCGCGTACCGGGATGTGGAAAAAATGTGCGCCGCAAAAACCGGCAAATGGTTCCCGGACAGGAGTATCGGATTACGACATATCTGCCGGGCCTGTCAAGCCCCGAAGCGCACCGACACCAGCTTGGAGACTCCCGGCTCCTGCATGGTCACCCCGTAGAGCACCGGCGCGATGCTCATGGTCTTCTTACTGTGGGTGATGAGCACGAACTGGGTCTGCACGCTCATCTCCTTCACCAGCTCGGTAAAGCGCCCGATGTTGGCCTCGTCCAGCGGCGCGTCCACCTCGTCGAGGATGCAGAAGGGGCTGGGCTGGTATTGGAAGATGCCCACCAGCAGCGCCAGCGCCGTCAACGCCTTCTCGCCGCCGGAAAGCAGCAGCACGTTCTGCAGCCGCTTGCCCGGAGGTGAAGCCACCACGTCTATGCCGCTTTCCAGGCTGTTTTCCTGGTCAGTAAGCCGCATAAACGCTTGCCCGCCGGCGAACAGCTTGCGGAAGGTGAGCTGGAAGTTTTCGTTGATGCGGTCGAAGGCTTCCTGAAATTTCTGCCGTGATACCGTCTCGATCTCGCGAATCGTGTTCTGTGTGTTCTCAATGGACTCCAGAAGGTCCTTGCGCTGCGTCTGCAGGAACTCATGGCGCTGTGCCGTTTCCTTATACTCTTCCAGCGCCATCATGTTCACCGGGCCCATGGAGTCAAGGTGGGAGCGCATCTGCCGGTAAGCCGCATCCTCCTGAATGAGTTGCTCGCCCTCCACCGTTGGCACCGCGCTGTCTTCGCACAGCTGCTGCCGGGTTAGGCCTAGTTCGTTCAGGCAGGTCTCCGCCATGTACTCGCCATCGGATTGCAGCTTGGCGGCCGTGACCCCTAATTGCCCCCGCCGGTCGCGTGACTGCTCCAGCACCTCGCGCAAGGAATGCAGGGTTTGGTCAATTTCCACCAGACGGGTGCGCACCTGCTCGGTCTCCGCCTGCAACTCTGCCGCACGCGCTTCCGCCTCCGCCCGCTCCGCCGCAAAAGCGACTACCTGCTCGGCCAAAGCCTGGCTCTCCGCCTCGCGTTGTTGTTTTTCCGTAAGTGCGGAAGCCGCTTGCGCCCGCAAACTGTCCACCCGTGCCCGGGTTTCCGTGAGCAGAGATTCCATG
>DATEGI010000258.1:0-14392 GCA_035280205.1 Terriglobales bacterium
TTTCACCTTGCCGCGCTCAATCCTGCCCGTCACCACCGTGCCGCGACCGGAGATGGAGAAAATGTCTTCAATCGGCATCAGGAAGGGCTTTTCGATGTCGCGCTTGGGCAGGGGCACGTTCTTGTCCACCGCCTCCATCAGCTCATCAATCTTCTTCTCCCACTTCTCTTCCCCGTTCAGCGCCCCCAGGGCCGAGCCCCGCACCACCGGCACGTCGTCGCCGGGGAACTGATAACCCTTGAGCAGCTCGCGTACTTCCAGTTCCACCAGGTCGAGCAGTTCGGGATCGTCCACCGCGTCGCACTTATTGAGGAACACCACGATGTAGGGCACGCCCACCTGGCGGGCCAGCAGCACGTGCTCCCGGGTCTGCGGCATGGGCCCGTCGGTGGCCGCCACCACCAGGATGGCGCCGTCCATCTGCGCCGCCCCCGTGATCATGTTCTTGATGTAGTCGGCGTGGCCGGGGCAGTCCACGTGGGCGTAGTGCCGGTTGGGCGTCTCATACTCCACGTGCGCGGTGGCGATGGTGATGCCCCGCTCCCGCTCCTCAGGCGCGTTGTCAATCGAATCGAAGGAACGGAACGCCACCTTGGGGTTGTGCTTGGACAAAACCTTGGTGATAGCCGCCGTCAGCGTGGTCTTGCCGTGATCAATGTGCCCGATCGTGCCCACGTTCACGTGCGGCTTGGTGCGCTCAAATTTCTCTTTCGCCATGTGCTAGCTCCATATGTCCCCCGGTGGGGACTGCTATGAATAAGTTCCCTTTACGGGACTACTGTCCCAATCACCTCGAAACCGTTTTGCCCTGCACCCGGGCCACAATCTCTTCCGCCACCGACTGCGGCGCCTGCTCGTAGCGCGAGAAGTGCATGGAGAAGGTGGCGCGGCCCTGAGTGCGTGAGCGCATGTCCGTCGCATATCCGAACATTTCTGAAAGCGGAACGTAAGCCTTGATCACTTGCGACCCGGCGCGGTGCTCCACGCCTTCCACCCGCCCACGGCGCGAGTTCAGGTCGCCAATAATGTCGCCCATAAACTCATCCGGCACCACCACCTCGACCGACATCACCGGCTCCAGCAGCACCGGGCTGGCCCTGCGCGCGGCTTCCTTGAAGGCCATCGAGCCGGCAATCTTGAACGCCATTTCGCTGGAGTCCACGTCGTGGTAGCTGCCGTCGTAGAGCGTGGCTTTCACGTCCACCATCTCGTAACCGGCCAGGACCCCGCCTTCCATGGCCTCTTTAATGCCCTGGTCCACCGGCTTGATGTATTCCCTGGGGACCGAACCACCCACGATGTCGTTGACGAACTCGTAGCCCTTGCCCGGCTCCTGCGGTTCCAGCTTGATCTTGACGTGCCCATACTGGCCGCGGCCGCCGGTCTGGCGGATGAATTTACCCTCGGCCTGCGAAGGCTTGCGGATGGTCTCGCGATACGCCACCTGCGGCTTGCCCACATTGGCCTCGACCTTGTACTCGCGCATCATGCGGTCAATGATGATCTCCAGGTGGAGTTCGCCCATGCCGCTGATGATGGTCTGGCCGCTATCGGGATCGGTGTTGACTTTGAAAGTAGGGTCTTCCTGCGCCAGGCGGGCCAGAGCGATGCCCATCTTCTCCTGGTCGGCCTTGGTCTTGGGCTCGACTGCGACCGAAATCACCGGGGCCGGAAATTCGATGGATTCCAGAGCCACCGGATGGTGCTTGTCACAGATGGTGTCGCCGGTGGTGACGTTCTTCAGTCCCACCGCGGCGCAGATGTCTCCCGCGTAAATCTCACTGATTTCCTCACGCTTGTTAGCGTGCATCTTCAGCAGGCGCCCGATGCGCTCGCTGCGCTGCTTGCTGACGATGTAAACACTGTCGCCCGTCTTGAGCTGCCCAGAATAGATGCGAATGAACACCAACTGGCCGACGAATGGGTCGGTCATGATTTTGAAAGCCAGCGCGGAGAAGGGCTCGTTGTCGTCAGCCTTACGCAATACCGGCTTGCCCGAATCAGGGTCGGTTCCTTCCACCGGCGGAATATCCAGCGGCGAAGGCAGGTAATCCACCACCGCGTCCAGCAGAGGCTGCACACCTTTGTTCTTGAAGGCGCTTCCGCAAATCACCGGGAACAGCTTCAGCCCCACTGTGCTCTTGCGCAGTGAAGCTTTCAGCTCTTCCGGAGAAATAGTTTCGCCTTCCATGTACTTGTGCAGCAGATCGTCATCGTTCTCCACGATGGTCTCGACCATCTGGCTATGGAAGGCATTGGCTTTTTTCTGCAACTCGGCGGGAATGTCCTGTGTGACGAATTCGGCGCCCAGGGTCTCATCTTTCCAGATAATGGCCTTCATGGCGAGCAGGTCAATCACGCCCTTAAACTTGTCTTCTTGTCCGATGGGGAGCTGGATGGCTACGGGACGGGCGTTGAGGCGCTTGCGGATGGTATCAATGGCGTGCTCAAAGTCAGCGCCCATCTTATCCATCTTGTTAATGAAACAAATCCGCGGCACGCCATACTTGTCGGCCTGGCGCCAGACGGTTTCCGACTGCGGCTCCACGCCGTGCACGGCGTCGAAAACGGCGCAAGCGCCGTCGAGCACGCGCAGCGAGCGCTCCACCTCGGCGGTGAAGTCCACGTGTCCGGGCGTATCAATGATGTTGATACGGATGTCGCGCCAAACACAAGTAGTGGCGGCGCTGGTGATGGTGATGCCGCGCTCCTGCTCCTGCTCCATCCAATCCATGGTTGCAGTGCCTTCATGCACCTCGCCGATGCGGTGCGTGCGTCCTGTATAAAACAGGACGCGCTCCGTCGTCGTGGTCTTACCGGCATCAATGTGCGCCATAATGCCGATATTCCTGCAACGCTCTAATGGAACTTCTCTCGCCACTTTACTCGTCCATTTCCTTTACAAAAGCTGTCTGGCTGACCTAGACCCACCCAATCCGCCGACTACCAGCGGTAATGCGCGAAGGCCTTGTTGGCTTCCGCCATGCGGTGCACGTCTTCCTTTTTCTTAATCGCGGCGCCGCGGCTGTTAGCCGCGTCCAGCAACTCGTTGGAGAGCTTATCAACCATGCCTTTTTCGCCCCGGCCGCGGCTATACGTAATTAGCCAACGGATGGCCAGCGAGGTGCGCCGGTCCTGGTTGACCTCGACCGGAACCTGGTAGTTCGCACCTCCCACACGCCGGGTTTTCACCTCCAGCAGCGGCTTGACGTTCTCCACTGCCTTTTTGAACAGCTTGAGCGATTCGTCGCCGCCCTTCTCCTGCAGTTTCCCCATGGCGTCGTAGAAAATGCCTTCCGCCGTGCTCTTCTTCCCCGCCCACATCATCGAGTTGATGAACTTGGTGACCAGGGTCGAGCCATAAACCGGGTCGGCCTCGACTTCCTTCTTGACGATATGTCCTTTTCTTGGCATGTCAGCTACTAGCTCCTGGCCCCTAGCCCCTAGCTTCTAGCTGGAACTCCCGGGCTGAAACTCTTGTTCTCACCCTCAGGGGTTTAACTCTGCCCACTGACCATCGGCCACTGAGCACTATTTCGGTCTCTTCGCCCCGTATTTCGACCGGCTCTGCTTGCGGTTGGCCACGCCCACCGCATCCAGGGTGCCGCGGACCACGTGATAACGCACACCTGGCAAGTCCTTCACGCGGCCGCCGCGGATGAGCACAATCGAGTGCTCCTGCAGGTTATGGCCGACGCCCGGAATGTAGGTCGTGACCTCAATACCGTTGGTCAGCCGCACCCGCGCCACTTTGCGCAGCGCCGAGTTCGGCTTCTTCGGGGTCTGCGTGTAAACGCGCGTGCAGACGCCGCGCTTTTGCGGGCAGGCCTGCAGCGCCGGGCTGGCCGTTTTGTAACGCGGCTTGCTCCGGCCCCGGCGAACCAATTGATTGAATGTAGGCACGCTTGCACTCCTTCGTAATTCCGCGTCCAGCGGCACGGTTCTGCAGCGCAGACTCCAGCACGCTCCCGCTTGACCCCTGGCAGGGGCTGGCTGGCACTAACTGCCCAACCATGCTTCCTCCCGTTGGGGAGGAGATTTAGGGATTCCTTCTGGGTCTGGCGACGGTGGCACCCAGCCGCTTCCGAACCAGCTTATGGCCCGGGCCGGAGGTGCTCCGTTTCGCCTGCCTCGGCCTGCATACCCTTCCGAAATCTTTCCGGCGCAGCGCCGGAACTAAAGTGGCGGAAGGTAGCGCAGGCTCTTGTTTCAGCGAGGGCGCCTGCGGGTTTTCACCCTCAGGCGGTTAAAGCAAAAGCTGCCACAGACAACGGGACGCCCCCACCGCCGACACTTCCAGCGGCGAAAGCGAACACACAGGCAAGCCAATCTTGACTCGCGGAACTATTAAAATATAACAACTCTCTTCCTTCATCGTCAACACGAGCTGTGTTCGACAGGTCTTTCGCTTGGTTCAGGGTTTCGGCTGGCGGCTCCCGACCACCCCAACAGGCGAAAACCGTGCGCGGCTGGGGACCCCGGCGCTTCGCCTACACCGCCCAAGCGCCAGACCCTTCTCCAAACTCAGGGTTTCGCCAGCGGGCTCAGACGCAAGGGGACCCTTCGACTGCGCTCAGGGTTTCGGCCGGCGGCTCCCGCTGCGCTCACGCCGCCAAAGCGCCTCAACTTGACCGAAAAAAAGCCCAGCATCTAGACTGAACGATTCGGGAACAACATGCCTGGATTTCCGTCTGATCGCTCGATTGGACGGGGAGGTTCGATGAGTCGTATTAGCAAATTGGGTCCCTGCATTGCCGGCGCTCTCACGCTGATTTTCACACTGGCATCCCTTGGCTGCGGCAAGGGTGGCGGCAGTACTCCTCCCCCCATCATTACGGTCACTCTTTCGCCCAGCCCAACGGCCTCCATGAATCTCGGTTCCACACTTCAGTTCAGCGCCAGCGTTACTCAGAACAAGACGGTCATCACTACCCCGATTACGTTTCTATCCAGCAATAAGGGCGTTTTGACCTTTTCACCGAGCGGTCTGGCCTGTGCCGGCAGTTGGGACAAGAGTTTCATCGTCTGCAGCCCGGGTGCGCCGGGAGTGGTAACAGCGCGTGCTTCTGGATTTGGCACCCCCAGCCCCATGACCGTGGTGTACGTCCACCCTCCGGTGACGAACATCGTGGTGAACCCCTCGCCCCCTGGCTGCGTGCCGCAGAACCAGACAGAAAATTTTCAAGCCACTGTTTTTAGCGGCACCAGCGATATCACCCCGTTTGTCGGTCCCCTGCTCTGGTCCGTCATTGACGGAACCGTAGCTAAAACCAGTACGACGGCCGCCGGACTGCACAGCAACCAGGTGCAGGTCACCGCTGCCCAACCGGGGTTGACCCACATTTTCGCCAACGTCAGCGGGCTCAACGGCCAGAGTGTCGCCTTTGAGACCTGCCCGGTGCAGTCCATCTCTCTAGTGGATTCCAGCACCGGCTCTAATTCGCTCTCATTGGCGAGCGGCAGCAGTTCGACCCTCGCGCCCACGGTCACAGACTCGCAGGGGAATGCCATCAGCTCGTCTGGCCTCACCTGGCTTAGTTCTCAGCCGGGTGTAGCCACCGCCAAGAGCGGCAGCGTCACAGGGGTGAGCCCGGGAGGGGCGGCCGTCTTCCCGGTGTGCACTCCCCCCAGTTGCAATGTGAATTTGCCTGCGGTCTATTCCAGCAATGTGGTCAGCACGACGGTAACTGGTTCCCCAGTTGCGGGCACGGTGTATGTCACCAGCACCGGTTGTTTTGGCGTTGCCAACTGCAACGTTTCTCTGATCCCCATCAATACCCAGAACAGCACCGCCGGAACCGCGATAACGCTGCCTTCTCCGCCCAATTCCATGGTCATGGATCCAACAGGTGCCCATGTCTATTTTGGAACTGCGGCCGGCTTGCGGATTCTGGCCACCTCGGGAAACACTTTCACTGGCATGGACAACGTGACGGGAAAGGCTCTTGCTGTCTCCCCGGACGGCACGTTCGCCATCGTCTCAGATACAACGGCTAGTCCCAATGTGGTCTTCATTGTCAACGCCAAGAGCAGCGCCTCCACACCTTTGCTGCTTTCCGGGGTGACAGCGGCCGCGTTTTCTCCCGACAGCAGCACCGCCTACCTGCTCGCTGGTAGCAAGCTCTACGTGTACTCGACCACTCGCGCGCTGCAGACCATATCCTTGCCTGGTGCAGCCTCCGATGCCGCCTTTCTGACCACTGGCACTTTCGGGTTTGTCGCCGGCGCGCCCTCGACCGTCAGCCTGTTCAATGGCTGCGACAACGCAGCGCCCCAGTCTCCAAACACTTCGACCGTGACTACTCCCGCGCCTCCACTGCTTGCAGCCCTACCCGGCGGCAAAACCATAGCCGCTGTCACCTCCGACGCGGTCACCAATATTGCCGTTAGTACCACCGCAGCCGGCTGTCCACCTCCTGTGACTGCAACCGCCAGCCCTCCCCACGGATTGGGTCAGGGTGCCTTCACGCCCAAGCAGGTTCTGGTCTCCTCTGACGGCGCTCGCATTTACGTGATTAGTAATCTGAAGTCCGTCACGGTATACAACGTCGCCGCTAACGCGGTGAGCGCCATCGCCCTTAATCCCAGCGCCACCCCTTTGAGCGCGGCCCTGACTCTATCCGGCCAGGACATGTATGTCGGCGCCAGTGACGGCACCGTTCACCACCTGGATGCCGCCAGCAGCTTCACCGATCTGGGCCAGATTTCAGTCACGCTGTGCAGCAATACCTCCGCCAGCTGCCCGCCCGATCTGGTCGCCCTGCGGCCGTAATCGAGGTGAATATTAAAGTCCGAGTAGACGTCTCATCTAAGAACTTGGGGGGAACGCTGATTACTGACTGCTGAGTGCTATTCGGATGAGAATGCCGCCGCGTAATCCTCTGGATCGATTCCGTGATAGGTAAGTGTGTGTTTCAGACGGTTCCGCAGATCGGCCGGGGTGGATTCCACAAAGGCCTGCACCGCTGTCTCCATCGAGACTTCATCTTCCCCGGCTTCGTCGGTCAGGGTCTCGGCGCGCAGCTCAGTGGCTTCCTGTACCACCGCTCGGGAAGGAGCGGGCAATTCCCGCAACAACTCCTGCATGATTTCGTTAGCTTCGTCGGACCACTTCATACATCCTGCCTTTGCTTATTCTCGCGATGGCGTGACCGCGCCATCTAATTCCCGCGCTACGCTGTCCAGCACACCATTGATGAACTGCACTGATTCGGGGCTGGAAAACTTGCGCGCGATCTCCAGCGCTTCATTGATCACCACCGGCTTTGGAGTCCGTGGGAAACCCAGAAATTCCGCTACTCCGCTGCGCAGAACGTTGCGGTCCACCGCCGCCATGCGCTCCATGCGCCAGTGCTGAGCGTGGCGTTCGATCAACTCGTCAATCTCGCCGGCACGATCCATCGCCGTGCGAAACAGGTCTTCGGCGAAATCGCGAACTTCCTGCGACACCGGCCCGCGCTCCCCCCAAAAAGTGCATCGCACCTGTTCCAGACTTTGCCTGCCCATGTCGGCCTGAAAAAGCATCTGCAGGGCCAGTTCCCGTGATTTGCGCCGCGTGCCCATGAACCAGTTCTCAGTTCCCGGTTCTCAGTTGTCAGTGTAAAGCATCGGAGCACCGCGGATTTTCGTGAAAGCAAGAATTTGCGGAGATCGTTCTAATTCGGCTATCTACTAGCTTTTGGTCGTTCCCCGCCTCTTGCGCTCAGGCGTGCCGGAGGCTGATGGCCGGCGCCCAGACGCTTTCTTTGCCGCAGCCGCCCCGCCCATGGCACGCTGCAGCCTCGCCATCTCCACCGCCGACAGCGCCGCCTCAAAACCCTTGTTCCCGCTCTTCAGCCCGGCGCGATCAATTGCCTGTTCCAGTGTGTCGCAGGTCAGTACGCCTAGTGCATGGGGCACACCGGTCTCTTGTGCGGACTGCCCGATGCCGCGCGCCACTTCGTTGGCGATCACCTCGTAGTGTAGCGTTTCGCCCCGCAGCAGGCAGCCCAGGCAAATAACCGCATCCACCTCGCCCCTCGCCGCCAGCGTGCGCGCTGCCGCCGGAATCTCAAAGCTACCGGGCACGCGCACGACCTCAATATCCTTTTCGTGGGCGCCAGTGCGCCGCAACCCGTCCAGCGCTCCGGCCAGCAGGCGATCTGTGATAAACGAATTGAACCGGCTGACCACAATGCCAAAACGCAGCCCGCGGGCGCTCAACTCCCCTTCTGCTGCGGGCGTGACTACCCCTGATACGCCGAAAAATGCCGCCTTAATGCCGCCCGGCAATTCCACCACGAACAATCGCGAACTCCCCTCGTGATGGTCGGAAATGAACTTTAAACCGCGCTTTTCCAAGAGCGCGTACACCGAATCGGGATCCGTCACCTCCAGCAGCAGGTCCGTTCCTTCGGCACGACCGCGCAAGTTGCTCGCTCCTTTGGAACCCAGGCATAGCTTCCCGGCGGGCGCTACGAGCGTCACAGCGGGGTTTTTGCCCTTACCTGCGGCCGACTCGCTCTCCAGTCCAAGTGCCTCCAACAACTCCAGCAGCGCCTTGAACTCCGCAGCCGTGCTCACCGACCGGCCGATATGAATGGCTCTTACCATTAATTTTTACCTGGCAGGATCCTGTTACTCAGAGTTTCAAGTTTCGAGTTTCAAAAACTGCTTTCGCCATTGCAGCTGCAACTTGAATTGAAACTCGAAACTCGAAACCAGGATATTTGCCGGGACTCCCTAAAAGTGCCAACTACTTGCCCTTAAATTTCGCCGCCCGCTTTTCCAGGAACGCCGTCGTGCCTTCTTTTCTGTCTTCGGTAGCGCAACACAGGCCAAACAATGTGGCTTCCAGGAAAAGCCCTTCGGCCAGCGGCATCTCCATACCCTTGTTGACCGCCTCCATGGCCCACTGCACCGCGAGCGGCGCATTGGCAATGATCTTCTCCGCGATCGCTTCCGCCCGCGGGATCAGTTCGGTTGCGGCTACAACTTCATTGACCAGGCCGATGCGGTGCGCCTCCTGGGCAGTAATCATCTCTCCCGCCAGCACCATTTGCATGGCTAAGCCTTTTCCCACCAGCCTTGGCAGTCGCTGCGTGCCGCCATATCCAGGAATGATGCCCAGCTTCACCTCCGGCTGCCCGAGTTTGGCAGTGTCGCTGGCCAGGCGTATGGTGCAGGCCATGGCGATCTCGCACCCGCCGCCCAGGGCAAAGCCATTGATGCAGGCAATCACCGGCTTGCCGCAATTTTCAATCAGGTTCAACACTGATTGCCCCTGGTGGGTGTAAGCTTTCGCCTCCACCGGGTTGTTGCGCGCCAGTTCGCTTATGTCGGCGCCGGCAATAAATGCCTTCTCTCCCGCGCCCGTCACAATTACCACCCGCAGTTCCGCATCCTGCTTGATGGCGTGAAACGCCCGCCGCAGCTCTTCCATGGTGGCCATATTGAGCGCGTTCAGCACCTTGGGCCGGTTCACCGTCACGTAGGCGATGGTGTTCTTCTTCTCAAACAGAATATTTTCAAAATTGCCAGGAATGGGAGCTGAGGACATTTGGGTTTCCTCTTTTATTTGATCCGCTTATATCCGCGTCCATCCGCGGGGAATGAATCATGCGATCTTGGCAGCCGCCTCTTCCGCGGCAAAGCCGCGCAGCGCGGCGTCCTGGGCTACCGGTTTCTGCGGGTCCTTGTAATCGTAGAAGCCCCGGCCCGACTTGCGCCCGTACCAGCCCGCCAGCACCATGCGTTTGAGCAGTGGTGGCGAGGCGAAGCGCCGCTCTTTGAACTCCTCGAACATCACGTGCGTGATGTAGTACGTGGTGTCGAGTCCCACGAAATCCAGCAGCGTGAGTGGGCCCATGGGATAGCCGCATCCCAGCTTCATCGCCTGATCAATGTCTTCAATGGAGCCCACGCCCTCCTCATAAGCGCGCACCGCATCGAGGAGATATGGCACCAGCAGCCGGTTCACAATGAAGCCGCTCTTGTCGCTGGTGCGCACCGGCACCTTGCCCACCCGCTTACCGAAATCGTATGCGGTCTCGTAGACATCATCCGCGGTGGCAATAGTTCGTATTACCTCTACCAACTTCATTAATGGAACGGGATTGAAGAAGTGCAGCCCGACGAAGCGTTCGGGGCGCTTGGTGGCCGTCATCAATTCGGTAATGGAGATGGAAGATGTATTACTGGCGAAAATGGCCTCTTTCTTGACTACGGCGTCGAGCGCCGCATAAATCTTGCGCTTCTCCTCGACGTTCTCGATCACGGCTTCAATGATGAGGTCGCAGTCGGCCAAATCTTGCCGCCGCGTGGTGCCTTTGAGGCGGCCGCGTACCGCCTGCGCCGTCTCCTTGAGCGCGCCCTTCTCGCTCAGTTTGGCCAGCGACTTCTCAATCCCGGCGAAGCCCTTGTCCAGAAACTTCTGCTCCACCTCGAGCACAGAGACATCGAATCCTGCAGTCGCGCTCACCTGCGCGATGCCCGAGCCCATCAGCCCGCAACCCAGCACCCCAACTTTTCTGATGTTCATTACCATCCCTCCGGACGGGGGTTCCCTTTGTAATCCCAAACGTCTTCCAGGTGCGCTGGTTTGGGGTACAGTTTCACTTCCTGGCCATCTGCGCGAACTATCTCAAGAACACGAATCCGCTCCTCTGTCCCAAACAGCATGACGTCCACTCGGAACCCATCTTCGTCGCGCGCGACAGCAGCCACCCGCAGTGTATATGGTCCGCCTCCCTCGATAGTTAAGGAATGCGTACCGTCGTTCCAATCCTCGACGGAAGATATGGTGTCAATCTGGCCAAGATAACTGGCACGATATCCCGGGTCGTGTTTCGCCAACTTGCGAAGAAGGTCTCGCTCACGCTCAAGAATGGGCCGAGAAACCCGGCTCATCGCAAGCTTTCCACGATCACTGCGATGCCCTGCCCGCCGCCGATGCACGCCGTCGCCAAGCCGTACTTCTTTTTCCGTCGCCGCAACTCATAAAGCAGCGTGATCACCAGCCGGGTCCCCGTCGCGCCCAACGGATGCCCCAGCGCAATCGCCCCGCCGTTCACATTCACTTTGCTGCGGTCCAGGCCTAATTCTTTTTCCACACCCAAATACTGGGCGGCGAAAGCTTCATTCACCTCGACCAGGTCAATGTCCTCCAGCTTGAGCCCCGCCTTCTGCAGGGCCAGGCGCGAGGCCGGCACCGGCCCGCGTCCCATCAGCTTCGGCTCCACTCCGGCAATGCCCCAGCTAACCAGCCGGCCCAGCGGCTTGAGCCCGCGCTTCTGCGTTTCTTCCAGCGGCAGCATGACCACGGCCGCGCCGCCGTCCACAATGCCACTGGCGTTGCCCGCCGTAACCGTGCCATTTTTGCCGAACGCCGGTTTGAGCTTGCCTAAACCCTCCATCGTGCTGTTCGCCCGCCGGTGGTCATCTTCGCTGAACATCTCCCCGGTCAGGTCGCCGCTCTTGTTCTTGAGCTGGACCGGGACGATTTCTTCCTGCAGGCGTCCGGCCTTGTACGCCGCATCGGCCAAATTCTGCGAGCGCAGCGCAAATTCATCCTGCGCCTCCCGCCCAACGCCCTGCTGCTCGGCATAGAGTTCGGCGGTATTGGCCATGTAGAGTCCGCATTGCGTATCGAGCAGCGCCACCATGAGCGAGTCTTCCAGCTTGCCTTCTCCCAGGCTTAAGCCGTAGCGCGCGCCGCGAATCACGTGCGGCGCCTGCGACATGGATTCCATTCCTCCGGCCAGCACCATTTTGGCCTCGCCCAGTTGCATCATCTGCGCCGCAGACACAATGGCCTGCATGCCTGACCCGCACAGGCGGTTGACCGTCAGCGCGGGCGTCTCGATGGACAGCCCCGCCTTGAGCGCCACGTGCCGAGCGCCATAGAGCGCGTCGCCGGAGGTCTGCTGCGCATTGCCCATCACGCAATGGTCAAATTCCTGGGGATCGAGCCCGGCGCGCTGAATGGCGCACTTGCCCGCAATGGCGCCCAGTTCCTGCGCCGTGAAATAGCGCAGCTTGCCCGCCTGGTAGTCCGCCATCGGCGTGCGTGCGCCGCTGACGATGGCAATTTCATTCACCTTCAACATCGGGGAACCTGCTACAGAGGATTTAGTCCGGCCTGAGCCAAACTTATCAGTCTAGCAACTGCGGGGCGGCCTTGGCGAGTGGCCGGCACACCCACCACAGAGACACAGAGGTAACTTGCAATTGATGAGTGTCACTGAACAGCGAAGTGGTATCTTTTGCTTCTTGATTCGCCAGGCGGGCTGAATGCTGATTGCTGACTCCTCTTTTTCAATCGTCAATCAACAATCATCAATCGTCAATTCTTCTGTGTCTCTGTGCCTCTGTGGTGAATAAGAATTTCAGTGTCGCGGGCTCGGTGGAGCCGGCTCCGGCTTGCGCCAATTCCACACGTTGTAAACGTAGAGCCCGAGGCAGAAGACGTTGGCGGGAAT
Organism: Terriglobales bacterium; assembly: GCA_035280205.1. GTDB lineage: Bacteria > Acidobacteriota > Terriglobia > Terriglobales > Acidobacteriaceae > JAICWP01. Next base: position 12,459 of record DATEGI010000258.1, read on the forward strand.
AAAGCCGAACTGGGCCGTATTCTTGGCGATTACGCACACAATCACGCTGTTCATGCCGGCCAATACCCAGCCGTGCCAATAGCGTTTCCCAATCAAAACAGTGGAGAGTACAGTGAGCAGGCAGGAAATGTAGTCAAGTCTCAACACGGCGCAGGGCCCAGCTTTATCATCATCCTAAAGCCAGGGTCGCTTGCAGGCCAGATTACGAATGTAATGGAAAGTTTTGGATGACGATTGCTGATCGAAAATCAGCAGTCAGCACTCAGCAATCAGCATTCAGCCCAGCCAAGCGAGCAGACTGATTTCGCTTTTCAATCGTCAATCCACAATCGTCAGTCTCCAATTTCTCTGTGCCTCTGTGTCTTTGTCGTGAAAACACGAGTTATGCCGCCGCAAATTCCGATTGCAGCGCGCATACCCGGGTGCTGGCCGCGCGGCCCTTTTCCAGCGCTCCCTCCACGCGGTTGATCACTTCGGTGACAATGTCAGCCGGATCATACGCCGGCCGGGTCACCGCTTCAGCCACGCCGACCGTGTTCGGCGGTGGCGTGTCGCGCCCTGGCAGGCGAACGTCCGCCAGGATGCGGCGCAGTTTTTCCAGCGCCAGCAGCGCGCCGCGCTCCGGCGTGTCCGCCAGGATAAGCGCGATGGTGGTCAAATCGTAAAGTACCGCTACGTCGGCCTGCCGGATATGTGTGGAAATGGACTGGCTAACCTCCCGCATCAGCGTCTCCACCGCGTTCTGCCCGAACTCCTTCACCATGGCCTGTCCTTTGCCGAATTCCATCAGCATGACGGTGGTGGGCGTGCCCTGCTGCGAGGAGCGCGCCACCTCCGACATGAGCACATCCGTGTAGGACGCCCGCTTCAGCAGGCCGGACTTTTCATCGGTCACAGAAAGGTTGCGCACCAGGCGGCGCAGACGCGCGTTGTGCAGCGCCAGCACAATCTGATCGCTCAGCGTGCGCAGCAGCAACAGGTCGCTCTGCCGCCAGTCTGAACCCGCTGGGCTCTGCAGGATGAGCACGCCAACCTGGTCGGCGCCGTCGCTCAAGGGCAACAGCATCAGCGCTCCAGGGCCCAGCGAATTGAGCTCCGCAGCAATGCCGCTCAGGTCCGCTTCTCTCGTCGCTTCCGCAATCACCACCGCACCGCGCTGAATGGCGAAATCCTGCAATGCGGAGAGCAGTTTTACCCGCGCCGGAAGCTCGGTGCCCTGAACTCCCGCCCCGGCATATTCCAGAACCAGCGAAGGTGGCTTGCCCGGGCCGCGCAATCCGCCAACGCAGCGTACCGCGCCCCAGCGCATGCCGATTTCGTTCAGCGCCGCCCCCAGCACACCCTTCACGTTGGCCTGCTGGTAGAGCTTGCGCGCGGTTTCCGTCACCCACTGCAGGCTGTTGACCTCCAGGTCCGGCTCTTTGGGCGGTGGCTGCGCCCGCCGCTCAGCAATCGGCGCAACCGGTTCTGGCGTCTGCGGCGGGATCACCAGGGTGGGAGCGGTTCCCGCCCCGGCTGCCGCGGCTGCAGCCATAGGGGCGGCCTCCTCCCCTGAATACTTCGGCATCAGGCCTACGTTCATATACAGCCGGCGCAGTTCCTCGTTGCGGTCTTCCTCGTGCGGAAACAACTGCTGAATGCGCAGCAAGCGTTCCTGCGCCTTGGTGCGCATCCCGTACTGCACCAGAATTTCCGCCTGCAGCATCAGGTCCTGCAGCATGCTGTGTTCGTCGGCATCTTCTTCCTGCTGCTGCGTCTCCGGAGGTTTGCTCACCACGGTGAAGCGTCCGGCGATGGCGTTCAGCCGCGCCTCCGGAATTTTTCCCCGCAGCATCTCCAGCCGGCTATGATGGCCGGGTTCGTAAGCATCCACCTCCGCTGCCCGGTCCAGTGCTTCGCCCGCCTTGATGAAATTTCCTGCCGCGTAATAAAGT
>DATEGI010000259.1:0-3056 GCA_035280205.1 Terriglobales bacterium
GTATTTAACCTGGGCGGCGGGGCGCCTCCAGAGGCGCCTTCGGCACAGTGTTCAGCCCAGCCTGCCGAGGTAATGGTGGGCGAACCGATCACAGCGAACCTGACCACGAACAACTTCAATCCTAAACACACGCTCAGCTACTCCTGGACCAGCACCGGCGGCAAGATCACAGGCAAAGACACTACGGCCAGCATTGATACCAACGGCCTGGCGGGCGGCAGTTATACGGCGACAGCCCAGGTTACGGATCCAAAAGCAAAAAAGAACAACCAGGCCACCTGCTCGGCGAATTTCACGGTCAAGGAACCACCCAAGAATCCCCCTACCATGAGCTGTTCAGCCAACCCAAGCTCCCTGCCGGCGGGCGGAACGGTCAGCATCAGCTGTGACTGCACCAGTCCCGACAAGGCGCAGGTGAACGTTGCCGGCTGGAACACGACCGCGGGCACGGTCAGCGGCAGCGGCAATACGGGCACCTTGAACACGGCGGGTGCGGCGCCGGGACCGATCACGGTGAGCGCCACCTGTACCGACTCTCGCGGCCTGAACAGTTCTTCTACCACCCAAGTGACAATCGAGAGTCCGCCGGCGCCTTCTCCGCAGGAGAAAGAATTGGAAGACCGGCTGGCGCTGCACAGCATTTACTTCCCCACGGCCCAGCCTACGGCAGCCAATGCCAAAGGCGGCCTGGTCACCAGCCAGCAAAAAACGCTGCTCGCCCTGGCCACCGACTTTGTGAAATATCTGCAGAGCAAGCCAGACGCAAAGCTGATTCTGGAAGGGCACGCTGACCCGCGCGGCTCGGCGGCGTTCAACCAGGCGCTTTCCGAGCGGCGCGTCGAACGCACCCGCAGCTTCCTGGTGGAAAATGGCGTGCCCGCCGGCAACATCGAAACCAGGGCATTCGGCGCCCAGCACAACCTCACACCCGCCGAGGTGAGGAGTTCGGTGGAACAGAATCCGGAACTTACTCCGAGCGAGCGGCAGAGGATTCTCCGCAACATGCGGACTATCATTCTGGCTAGCAATCGCCGGGTGGATGTCACCCTCAGCACCACCGGCCAAACCTCCGTGCGTCAGTTCCCCTTCAACGCCGCTGATTCTCTAAGTCTGATTGGCGGCCGCGAAACCAAGGCCACGCCGGCGAAGAAAGCTGCACCGCGTCCGAAGGCCCGGAAGAAGCGGCCGGCGAAACAATAGCTGCTCCCGTGTCAAATCTCAGGGCTGTTGCGTCATGCTCAGCGCAGCAGCCCTTCGAGATACGCTCCAATCCAGCATTTTAGCGGGCCGCAAGCTATCCTTCTTTGTAGATCCTGCATCTCAGCTTTCAAGATACTTTTTCCATTTGGGAGCCGAGGATGAAGCGATTTACGCTTGTACTATTCGTGTGTCTGATCTTGCCCGCGGTTTTGCTGGCGCAGGATGAAACCCCCAGAGTGACGGTGTTCGGCGGATACTCGCTGCAGCGCAATGGCGGCAACAGCACTAATGGCTGGGATGGCCAGGGCACGTTCAACTTCAACCGCTTTCTCGGGCTGACCGCCGACATCAGCGGCAATTACCGCAGTCTGGCATCGCTGCCCATCCCGCTCTTGTCCGCAGGAGTCAACCAGCATATGTACACGTTTCTCTTTGGCCCCACGGTTACGGGTAACCTGGGCAGAGCGTCCGTGTTTTCGCACGCGCTATTTGGGGAGGCACTCGCCGGTTCCAGCGCCGGTATATCGCTGCCCTTTGTGGGCGGGTTGAACACCAGCGTGACTAGCGCCAGCGCTTTCGCCATGGCTTTCGGCGGCGGCCTGGACTTTAATCTTGGCCGCCATTTTGCACTTCGTCCCGTGCAGCTCGACCTGGTGCGCACGCAGTTCAGTCCCACGGACGCATTGGCCACCGGACTGTCCAGCAGCAGCAATGGCGCCCAGAATTTCCTGCGCTACTCGGGAGGAATCGTGTTTCGCTTCTGAACAATTTTTAGCAGCCTAAAATGTGCCCGTTTAAAAGCGCAGGTAGCGCATGAGCACCCCGGCCAGGATGCCACCCAGGAGCGGACCAACCACAGGCACCAGCGCGTAACCCCAATCGGAATGGCCTTTGCGCGAGATGGGCCAGAGGGCGTGGGCGATGCGCGGTCCGAGGTCGCGAGCGGGATTGATGGCGTAGCCAGTGGTTCCGCCCAGCGACAATCCGATGCCCCACACCAGGCTGGCCACCAGGTAGGGGCCGAGGCCGCCCACGGGAGCGACCGCGCTCACTCCTCTGGAGAACATGGCGCCCACCACCATCACCAGCAGGAAGGTGCCAATCACTTCGCAGAGCAAGTTGGAGGGAAAGTTACGGATTGCCGGCGCCGTGCAGAAGCAGGCCAGCTTGGTGCCGGGATCTGGGGTTTCGCGCCAGTGGGGCAGGAAATAGAGCCACACCAGCGTGGCTCCGGCAAAGGCGCCGAGCAGTTGGGCAATGGCGTACGGCACGACCTTGGCGAAAGCGCCCGAGCTGACAGCAAAGCCCAGGGTCACGGCGGGATTGATGTGCGCGTCGCGGCTGCCGCAGGCGACGGCGGTAAATACACCGGCCATGACGGCGAAGGCCCAGCCGCTGGTGATCACCATCCACCCCGCTCCTTCTGCCTTAGTGCGCTTTAGCAAAACATTTGCCACAACGCCATCCCCCAGCAGAATCAGGACCATGGTGCCCATGAATTCGCCCAGCAACGGAGAAGCCATCCTTATCCCTCCACGTCCCCAGATGTGAACAGCCGGCCTGAACCGCGGAACCAAGCGGCCATGCTTTTGCCGGCCAACCCTCAGATAACTCAGAAGATTCGTGGATTGTACTCTGCCCGGCAGCAACTCAGAGGCAGGCTGCGGGTGCCAACCCAGTGTCTTCTGGGGCGATTCCAACAGAACACGGGAGGAGGGTTAACCATGAAAATCGCATCACTACTATGCGTTCTAGCCCTGGCAGTCACCATGGTCTGGGCGCAGGATAAAGACGCGGCGACAACAAAGGTCAATCAGGCAGCCGAGATTATCCAGCAGATGACCACGGGCAAAGCC
>DATEGI010000260.1:0-5291 GCA_035280205.1 Terriglobales bacterium
CTCCCCGAGTGCAAGTATGTGAAGCAGAACTTTATCGGCGTGAAGTGCCCGCTGTGCAAGACCGGCGAGCTGGTGGAGAAGCGCGCCCGCAAGGGCAACACCTTCTACGGTTGCTCGAACTATCCCAAATGCAAGTTCACCTCCGCCAACAAGGCGATTGCGGAGAAGTGCCCGTCCTGCGGCAGCGAGTACCTGGTAGAGAAGACTCTGAAATCCGGCCCCGTCATCTCCTGTCCCAACAAGGAGTGCGAGTACGAGCGCTCCGCCCCCGAACCCGCTACCGTGGGCTAATCATTCTCATTCAGCTATGTAGGATCCTTTGCAGTTTTTACGTCTCTCGAGGCACTTTTCTCGCCACTGTACGGTAGAGGTAAAGGCGGAACATGCCGCGGAACCGAACGCTCTCGTACCGCGTACAATTCACCATGCCAGATGCCCGGGAGGCGAGATGGGCGCAACCAAGGCGGCAGTAAATGTGCCTCAAACTGACGCCGAAGTTCGCACTACCTATGTGTTGCTCGGCATCGCGCTTGCCATTGCGCTCCTCCATCTGCTTACAAATTCACGCTACGGCTTCCATCGTGATGAGCTGCAAACCCTGAGCGATGCCCTGCACCTTGACTGGGGATTCGTGGCGTATCCCCCGTTCACTCCTTTTGTGGAAAGGATCGGCATTGGGATTTTCGGTTTCTCACTGGTTGGGCTGCGGCTCTTCTCGGTGATCGTGCAGGCCGCCGCAATCGTGATCACCGGCTTGATGGCCAGGGAACTTGACGGCGGGCGTCTAGCTCAGGTCACCGCCGCGCTGGCCGTCGCTCTCTCGCCGCTTCCCTTATTCGAAGGCACCGAGTTCCAGTACTCCAGTTTTGATTATTTGTGGTGGGTGCTGATTGCGTATTTCGTCATTCGCCTGCTGAAAACCGAGAACCCGCGCTGGTGGCTGGCCATTGGCGCCACGGTCGGGGTTGGGTTCCAGACCAAGTACACCATGGGATTTTATGTGGCCGGTATCCTTGGCGGAATGCTCCTAACCCGCGCCCGCCGCTTCTTCCTGAGTCCGTGGTTCTGGAGCGGCAGCGTCCTGGCCGCGCTGATTTTCCTGCCTAACGTGATTTGGCAGGTGCGCCACGGATTCATCTCCCTGCATTTCCTGCAGCATATTCACACCCGCGACGTGGGCGAGGGTAGGGCCAATGGCTTCGTGCGCGATCAATTTCTGATCTGCGCAAACCTCTTTGCCGCCCCGTTATGGATCGCCGGTCTGCTCGCTTTTCTGCGTGACTCGCGTTACCGGCTGCTGGCCTGGATGTACCTGATCCCGCTGGCTCTCTTCGTGGCCGGCAAAGGCCGTGGCTACTACCTGGCTGCCGCCTATCCCATGCTGATGGCGATGGGCGCAGTTGTGGGCGAGCGCTGGCTTGCCTCCCTCCCTCGCTTGTGGCGACGCTCCACGGCGGCCACATTTTTTACCGGCCTTGCGCTTTTAAGCCTCTACATTTTTGCTTTGGCTTTGCCGATTGCTTCCAGCGGCCGGTTGATGGCCTTCGCGCTGCGGAACAACAACGATCTGCGCGAAGAGATTGGCTGGAATCAACTGGTTAAAGCCGTCGCCGGAGTTCGCGATTCCCTGTCCCCGGAGCAGCGCTCCAGCGTGGGCGTGTTGGTAGGAAATTATGGCGAGCAGGGCGCCATCGAAGTCCTTGGCCGCCCCTATCACCTGCCCACGCCCATCAGCGGCACCAACTCGGCTTGGCTGCGCGGCTATCCGACGCCCCCGCCTTCCACTCTGATTGTGGTTGGCTTATCGCGCAGGTATGCCGACCGGATGCTTACTTCCTGCCGCCTGGCCGGGCACAATGGTAATTCTCTCGGTGTTAAAAACGAGGAGAGCATGGACCATCCTGACATCTTCGTCTGCGGCCCGCCCCGCCTGCCCTGGCCCGAATTCTGGAAGCAGTACCAGCACTTCGGCTGAGCAGGCCAAATCACTATCCGCAGAGTCGGCGACTTTGAAACCTTGAAACCATGTTCCTGTTAATCTTCTCGCGGAGCTTGCATGCTGCGCCGATGCCTTATCTCATTGCTGATCCTCTGCGCCGCCCCATTTGCCTCGGCTCAAGTCAAGCCGCGCGTTCGCGCCATCACCGCCTTCATGCGCATTGACCGCGAGCATTACCAGGCCCAGGTGCAGGATGCGCTCTCGTTTCTGCAACGCGCCCGCTCTGCGTACCAAGGCGCCGGCTACGAGGTGCAAACGCTGCGCATTACGACTCAGCCCTTTACGGAATACACCCGCGGCCTGTCTCGTGAGCAAGCGTTGGCCTTTTTACGCGGTCTCGATGATCTCGCGCAAAAACAGGGATTCATCGCCAGCATCGGCCCGGCCATGTTCAACGACTCGGATGACCCGGCCCTTGCCGACCTCCTGGCCGGAGTGCTCGCCACCTCCAAGAATCTTTCTGGCAGCATCATCATTGCTGGCCAGGATGGCCTGCACTGGAAATCTGTCAGCGCAGCGGCGCGAACCATCCAGTACCTGGCAGCACACTCGCCCGGTGGTCAGGCCAACTTCAACTTTGCCGCCACCGCCATGCTGCCCGCCTACGGACCTTTCTTTCCGGGAGCATATTTCACCGGCGACGGCCACCAGTTTGCCATCGGCCTGGAATCAGCCAACGTGGTGCAAGCGGCTTTTTCCCCCAAACAGGACTTTGCCTCGGCGCGCGCCAACCTGGCGCAAAAAATGACCGCGGCGATTGCTCCCGTAGAAAAAATCGCCATCATGCTTGCCACCAAAACCGATTGGAAGTACGGCGGCATAGACGTTTCTCCCGCCCCCTTAGGCAAAGCCTCCATCGGGGCGGCTGTCGAAATACTGACAGGGGTTCCGTTTGGCTCCTCGGGGACACTCAGTGCGGCTGCCCTCATCACCAGCGTGCTGCGTGAGCTCCCAGTCAAGCGTGCCGGCTACTCCGGCCTGATGATGCCCATCCTGGAAGATGCCACCCTGGCCCAGCGCTGGGGCGAGGGCCACATCACCATAGACGGTCTGCTGGCTTATTCCTCGGTCTGCGGGACCGGATTGGACACCATTCCCCTTCCTGGAGACGTCTCCAACCGCCAGCTCGAGCGCATGCTCTCCGATACCGCCAGCCTGGCCTTCAAATGGAACAAGCCGCTTTCGGTGCGGCTTCTGCCTGTGCCTGGCAAGCGTGCGGGCGAAAGAACCACCTTCAACGGTCCTTATTTGGCCAACACCACACTGCAACCCCTGCCCTGATCCTGGCATGCCCTTTGCCCGGCCTAACACTCCCAATTTGGGCCTGTTAGCCGCCCTGGCGGGGTCATTTACCCCTATAATTCTGCTCACGGATTATGTCCCACCCCGTCTAAGCCTATGCAAACCGGTAGAAATTCTGGCAGATCCGGATTGCCAAGGACAGGTTCAGACGAGACCATGCCGGCCGATGCGATGGCAGTTCCCTTAACGGTTGGCGAGCGTTCCCGACCCGATCGAAAGACTGGAACGGGACAGGGCAGCAAATCCGTATATCCCACCTGGGGGCACATGGTCGGACACACCTTAGGCCGTGTTGATGACACGGCGCTGATCCGCGAGGCGCAACGTGGCAACGCTGCCGCCTTCGAGGAACTCGTCCGCCATTACGACCACGCTGTCCTGCGCCTGGCCCTGCATCTGACTGGCTCCGAGCACGACGCCCAGGACATCTACCAGGAAGCCTTCCTCAAGGCGTATAGAAACGTCGGCAGCTTCCGCTTCGAGTGCTCCTTCTACACCTGGATTTACCGCATCGTGACCAACCTCTGCCTCGACCACCTGCGCAAGCGTGCAGTGCGCCGCGAGGAAGCGCCGGTGGCGATGGACCCCGAAGGCGAGCAGTACGACGTGCTGGAGCAGGTGGCCGATGGGCGCTCCGGCGCCAATCCTGAGCGCGACTTGATGCGCCGCGAGCTGGGCGGCCGCATCAGCGGAGCGCTGTCGAAGCTAACGCCCCGCGAGCGCATGGTTTTCGAACTAAAGCATTACCACGGGCTGAAGCTGCGTACCGTGGGCGAAATTTTGAATACCACCGAGGAGACGGCCAAGAACACGCTGTTCCGGGCCACACAGAAACTCCGGGTGGCACTGGCGGACATGAAGTAAAGATTTCGAATGGCCCGGCTTCAGCCGGGCCGCAAGGGAATGTGAAGCTATGAAGTGCGAATGGGTCAAAGCGAATCTTCTGCTGTACATCTACGACGAGCTGCTGGACGATGCTCGCTACGAACTGGAGCAGCACGTGGGCCGCTGCAGCGAGTGCGCGGCCGAACTTGAGGGTCTGCGCCAGTTCAAGAGCAGCATGACCGCTCCTGTGGTCGAACCCACACCCAATCTGCTGGCCGCTTCGCGCCTGCGCCTGCAGGAAGCTCTGGAAACCGCCGAGCAACCGCATTTTTGGCAGCGCTGGACCTTCGACCTCGCCGCCCTCTTTGGCCGCACCCGCTTTTCTCCCGCACTCGCCAGCGTGATTTTCATCGTGGGCTTTGCCGCCGGGATCGGCGCCACTTACAAGATTGTTTCCGGCAACTCACCGCAAGCCGGCATCACCGCAGCGAGCGTGCAGCCCGCCGAGTCCTCCATTTCCGGGATTCGCGCCATCAATCAGCTTCCCGGCAGCAACAAGGTTGAAATCAAGTACGACACCGTAACCACGCAGTCCGCCCAGGGCTCGCTGGACGATTCCCGCATTCAGCAGCTGCTGCTGTTCGCTGCCCGCAACAATTACAACTCCGGCGTGCGCATGGATTCCGTGGACCTGCTCTCGCAGCAACCGCAGGATCAGCAGGTGCGGGAGGCGCTCATCTACGCTCTGCGGTACGACAGCAACCCCGGGGTGCGAATCAAGGCGCTGAACAGTCTGGGAGCCTACGTGCGGCAGGATGTGCGTGTGCGCGACGCCGTGCTGGAAGCGCTGATGAACGACGGCAATCCGGGCGTGCGCGCTGAGGCCATTCACCTGCTGCAACCGGTGCGCGCCGACAGCAGCGTGCGCGAGGTGCTGCAGCACCTGGCACAGCAGGACAAGAACGCTTACATTCGCACTGAATCGCGCGCCTTGCTGGCGCAGATGCCGGAGATTGATTGATGCGGCTCGAGAAATTTGATTTCGCCGGAGCGGAGCCGGCAATTGCTAATCCTCCGCGATCAAAAGGGGGCAAGGACACGTTGTGAAAACGACTCCAAAATTCGCGATCGTGCTGCTGCTGGCATCGGTAGCGGCGGTGGCGCA
>DATEGI010000261.1:0-5491 GCA_035280205.1 Terriglobales bacterium
GGTGGGACTGGAGCGGATGTTCCACCTGGGCGTATTCAACCCGCAACTGGGCGGGGACCCGCTGCTGTTCCAGCACCTGTTCTGGTTCTATTCGCATCCCGCGGTGTACATCATGATTCTGCCGGGCATGGGAGTGGTCAGCGAAATCATCCCCTGCTTCTCGCGCAAGCGGGTGTTCGGGTACGAGTTTGTGGCGCTGGCCAGCATTGGGATCGCGGTGCTCGGTTTCCTGGTATGGGCGCACCACATGTTTGTGGCCGGCATGTCGGTGTACGCGGGGATGATATTTTCCTTCTTCAGCTACCTGGTGGCGATACCTTCGGCGATCAAGGTATTCAACTGGACGGCCACCATGTACAAGGGAAAGATCTATTACTCCACGCCCATGCTCTACGCCATGGGTTTCATCGGGCTGTTCACCATGGGCGGGATGACGGGGCTGTTCCTGGCCTCGCTGGGCGTGGACGTGCACGTGACCGACACCTACTTCGTGGTGGCCCACTTCCACTACATCATGGTGGGCGGAATGGTGATGGCTTACCTGGCGGGGATGCATTTCTGGTGGCCGAAAATCACCGGCCGCATGTATCCGGAAGCGTGGGGGAAGCTGGCGGCGATGACAATTTTCATCGGCTTCAACCTGACGTTCTTTCCGCAGTTCATCCTGGGATGGACGGGAATGCCGCGGCGGTATCACGCCTATCCGCCGGAATTTCAGGTCTTGAACGTGCTTTCGACGGCGGGTTCCACGGTGCTGGCGGTGGGATATCTGCTGCCCATGGTGTACTTCCTGTGGGCGCTGCGCTACGGCAAGGAAGCCGGCGACAACCCCTGGGGGGCGGCCGGACTGGAGTGGAAGACGGCATCGCCGCCGCCGACCTACAACTTTGAAGAGACGCCGGTAGTGACCTGGGAAGCCTATAACTACGACGAGCTGCCCAAGGAGGTCCCCGTTGTCGAATAGCAGCGAAGCCCTGGCCACCCACGAACTGCGGCACCATTTCGAGAACATGGAGCAGCAGAGCGGCGCATCCTCCATGGGGATGTGGGTGTTCCTGGTCACGGAAATCATGTTTTTTGGCGGGATGTTCATGGCCTACCTGGCCTACCGCTACGAATACTTCGTAGCGTGGCAGGAAGGCAGCCAGCACATGGATTTCTGGATCGGCACGGTGAATACGGCGGTGCTGATCTGCAGCAGCCTGACCATGGCGCTGGCGGTGCTGGCCATCCAGCAAGGGCGGCGGCGGCTGACGTCAATCATGCTGAGCATCACCATCTGCTTCGCCATCGCCTTCCTGGTGCTGAAGGGAATTGAGTACCACAGACACTGGCTGGCGCACGAATTTCCCGGGTCGGCGTTCCACTTTGCTGGCGTTGACCCGCGGCACGTGGAGATGTTCTTCGTGCTTTATTTCGTGATGACCGGGTTCCACGCGCTGCACGTGCTGATAGGGATCGGGCTGGTGTCCACCATTCTGTACATGAACCAGCGGGGACATTTTTCCGCGGATTATCACAATCCGGTGGAGAACGCGGGACTGTACTGGCACTTTGTGGACCTGGTGTGGATTTATCTATACCCGCTGCTGTACCTGATCGGGCACCATCACGCAGGTTGAGAACGGCATGGAAAAGATCATAAGCGCGAAGGTGTATTTCACCGTGTGGGCGGCGCTAATGTGCCTGACGGTGACGACGGCGGCGGTTTCGTACCTCGATTTGGGGGCGTTCAGCATCGTGCTGGCGCTGATTATTGCCACGGTGAAGGGTTCGCTGGTGGTGCTGTTCTTCATGCACGCCAAGTACATCAATGTGAAGGCCACGCTGCTGGTGATTCTGGCGGGATTCTTCTGGCTGGCCATTCTGCTGCTGATGACCATGTCGGATTACATCACGAGGGCGTGGTCGTAAGAGTGTGCCGTCCCTCCGGGACTCGATTCCATTCTGCTGAGCATACCCAGGACTGCCGTCCTGGGATTTACTATCCCGCCCCAGATGGGGCTGGTGCGTTTGGCAGAAAGAGCCTCGAGGTTGCGAGGTTTCAAAGTTTGCAACGTTTCGAGGTTTCAAGGTTTGAAAGGTAAAGGTTTCGAGGTTTCAAGGTTTCGAAGTTTCGAGGTTTCACAGTTTGCAGGGGTGGTGGCCAAAGGGCAGTTGCTGCGGTGAATTTAATACGTTACCAGGGAAGCTCTGATTTGGTGCGAGACAACAAACGCAAGGTCCCTCGACTCCGCAGACAAAGATGCAATTCTGCTGCGCTCGAGATGACAGGGAGAAGTTAATCAAAGCTTCCCTAGCCGGCTGTGTGCCTCGGGGGTTGAAATTCAGCGAATCACGGCCAGCCAGGCCCAGCCAATCAGCAGAGTGGCGAGGGTGACGGGCAGACCCGCCCGAAGATAATCGCGGAAGCCGATCTCAACTTCGGGCCGCGCGCTCTCGACCACGATGATGTTGGCCACGGAACCGGTGATGGTCAAGTTGCCGGAGAGCGTGCTGGCCATGGCCAGGATCAGCCAGGCGGTGTGCGGGTGGGCAAAGCCGGGCACCAGCGACTTGAGCAGCATGACCGCGGGCACGTTGCTCACAATGTTGCCCAGCACCGCGGTTACGGCGGTGAAGACGGCTGAATTCTGCAGGTTCCAGGGCCGGGCCAGGTCCAGCAGATCCTGCACCAGGCCGGCGTTTTGCGCGCCTCCCACGATCACAAACAATCCTATAAAGAAGACGAGCAGCCCCCAGTCAATCTCCTGGTAGAGCTTGCGCGGCTCCAGAGTGCGGGTGATGAGCAGCAGGGCGGCGCCGATGGCGGCCATCATGGCCGGCGGCACGCCGACGAAAAAGCCTGCGACCACCAGCGCCACCACGGCGGCGGGCTTGCGCAACTGTGCGCGCTGCAGAGGCTTTTCCTCAATCGCCTGCGCCACCGCGGGGTGGGGCGTCTCATGCGGCACGTAAAGCCAGTGCAGGATGGCCCAATCCACGAACAGGCCGATGGCCGCAATGGGCGCCATGTGGGCAATAAAGAAGCGGTAGGAGATGCCGGAGAACGAGCCGATCAGCATGTTCTGCGGGTTGCCGGTGATGGTGGCTACGCTGCCGATGTTGGAAGCCGTGGCCACTGCCAGCAGGTAAGGCAGCGGTCGCACATTCATGCGGCGGCATACCGCCAGCACCAGCGGCACCATGACCAGGCAGATAATGTCGTTCACAAAAAACGCGGAAAGAACGCCGCAGGTGACAATGACCGTGGGCAGCAGGTGTACCGGCTTTACCCAGCGCAGCACCAGGCGGGTGATCCACTCGAAGAAGCCCACCAGGCGCAGGTTGCCGACGATGAGCATCATGGAGAACAGCAGCACGATGGTGGTGAAATCAATGGCGCGCAGCGCCCCCGCCGGGCTCACGATGCGAAAGGCCGCCATCAGCACGGCGCCGATGATGGCCGCGCCGGGACGGTCAATCTTCATGCCGGGAAATTTGCCCAGAGCGAAGACCAGGTAGCTGGCAGCGAAGATGGCATAGGCCGCAATGATGCGGGCGTCCGACAGCGCGGCCGGGCTGATCTGCGGCATGAAGGAAACAAGATTGTAGCAATGGCAGCTAGGAGGTAGGGATTACAAGGAGAGGAACGGGGGGAAGGCTTCAGAGGTTCCAAGGTTTCAAGGTTCGCAGGTTTCACAGGCTTTCAAAGAACTCGAAACGTGATGAAAGTTTGAAACCTTGAAACATTGAAACCTTTTTTTCAGCTCAGAAAAAATTCCCTCACCAGTTGCTTGCGGCGCTCCGGGCTGAGCCGGTTGAAAGCGGCGGGGAGGTGCAGGCCGCCGTCCTGGGCTAGGACGGGGTCGGCCTCAGCCAGAATGCTTTTGAGCTGCTGAAAGCTGCTCTCTATCCAGCGCGCGGCGAGTGGTCCCTGCATGAGGTTGCGCTGGTTAGTCTCCATCTCTGAACTCTTGATTTGGCACACCCAGCCTTGGTTGTAGGGCTCGCGTATGGCTAAGCCTGGGTCTTTGACAACCTCGGGATTGATCGCGGCCACCACGCCCTCCACGGGAGAAAGCAACTCAATGGTTTCGCAGTCGCCGGTGACGCTTATCAGCTTTTGGCCTTGCCGCACCCAGCGCTGTTCGCCGACGACGCTGATGTGTTGCACCTGGCCCATAAGGTTGGCGGCAAAACCGTCCAGGCCCACACGCGCCGTGGCCGTTCCCTGCTTCGCCATCCAGGTGTGGCTGGGATGAAAGAAATAGCCGCTGGGGATTTGAACTTGCGAAACTGGTTGCGGGTACGCGGGGGGCGGTTCGCTTTGCAGGAGAGTCGCGACTTGCGCGGCCTGGCGCCGGCGGAAATAGAAGACTGCCAGCATCAGCAGGAGTATCGCTACTGCCCAGCCGACCGACATGGCTCCTCCTTGGCCGCGGCTGGCAATCGCTTCAGCAGCCGCGGCCCTGCGCCAGGCAGGACACCGCAATCCTCGCGGAAGCGCCTCCAGGCAACTTCTCAGCTTCGCCTCTGGATTCCCCTATCCGCTTTCAGCATGGATGAGTGGAGGGGCAGGCGCAGTGATTGGGGTCACTGCGGCTTGTGCGGCAGGATGTGCCCAAAGTTTCGCGCAAGGTCCCTCGACTCGCGCCCACCTCGCAAGCTTGGTTCGCGCTCACTCGGGATGACAGGCGAGAAGAATGACGCATTGAGGAAACGGGTGCCAGAGGTGAGGGCCATGAGTGCGGGCATTATACCCGCGAAATCCTATTGCAGCTTTGCGTATTCCGCCTTGGCTTGCTTGAGCACGGGAAGGTCGGGGTCGGCATCTTTCCACATGGCGAACAGATCCTGGTAGGCGGTGCGGGCGCCGGCAACGTCATGCTGAGCGGTCAGGGCGCGGGCCAGACCGAGCTGCGCCAACGGGTAGTAAAAAGAGAAGGGGGCATCGACGCGGCGGGCGAGAAACTTGCGGAATTCCGTGGCCGCGTTGCCGGCATCTCCACTGGCCAGGTAAGCCTCTCCGCGCAGCACATGGGTATTGAACGAGATCAAGCCGTCTTCGTAGGGCTGAGCCGTGGCCAGGGCCTGCACCGCGGCAGCGGCTTTGCCCTGGCGCATCTGCAACCGGGCTTCGATGCGGGGCACGACCACGTTCTGCAACAACGTATCGTCGGGACGCGCTTTGCGGGCTTCAGCCATCAAGGCTTCAGCTTTCTGGTCCTGGCCGGCGGCCGCGCAGGCTTCCGCCAGATCCGCCAGGAAAGTCGGCTCATGAGACAAAGCCAGAGCAGCATCAATTGCCGTGGCAGCGCGGGCCGCGTAACCGAGTTCGGCTTCGGCCTCCGCGTCCTGTTGCAACTGGATGGCGGCAGCATCGGACATGCCCAGGCCCTTGGCTCGCTCCACCGCCCGTTCCCGCAACGCTCGCACCCGGGTTAGCTGGCCCAAGGCTCCGGCGTGGGCGGCTTGCTGACCAAGCACGCGCAACTCGCCTTCCGGACTC
>DATEGI010000262.1:0-13208 GCA_035280205.1 Terriglobales bacterium
TCGGTGGCGTGCTCCTCCTCATCCTTGAGAATGCCCTCCAGAAGCACGCGGGTGGTGGGGTCGTTGTCGGCAAAATGACGGATCATTTCGGTGTAGACCTGGATGACGATGCGCTCGGCGACCAGGTCTTCGCGGATCATGTCGGCTAGGGTTTCGCCCTCAACGTATTGCGCGGCGGAGCGCTCCAGCAGGTTGCGGGGGTTGAAATCCGGCTTACCGCCGAGTTGTTGAATGCGCTCAGCAATGCCGTCGGCGTGCTCACGCTCTGCATCGGCGTGCTCCTTGAACTCGCTGGCCACGGACTTGCCGTGCACGCCGGTGGCCATAAAGTAGTGGTGCAGGTAGCGCAGGACGCACACTATCTCAGTGGCCAGCGCCTGGTTCAGAATTTCGATGGTTTGTTTTTTGTCGCCGCGATAAGCCTCTGTAACCGGTCCTTCTTCAATTCTGCGGCGGGCACGCTCACGCAGTTCCTCAACATCACTTAGAAATTGGGCCATATTCACCTCGCTGGAATTGTTGCCGGGGAAAGGGATAGAACTCCCTGCCGTGAACTTAGAATGCCGTGGTGCAAGGTATAGATGCCCAAGGCGCTGCCGTGAGCTGCTTTTGTGACTACATGGCCTCCGAGCGCCCCATGCAGTGTACCCGGTGACTCGCGTAACCATTGGGCGCGCCCGCCGTAACTTTACCGGCAACAGCCGCCGGCTTAGAGTCAGGATGCGATGCAAGAGCAAGAGCACGGAACCTCGCGCTTGGCGATAGCAGAACCGGAGCACAGGCCGGAGCAGGAAGCAAGCCGGCTTGGCGTGGCCAGTACTGGCCAGGCGGGGACGGGGGCCGTGATCTTGCGAGCTGTAGCGGTATTGCTGGACATGCTGGCGTGGTGGCCGGAAGCGCTTCTGGCCGGTCAGACGTGTCTGGCGGCCCTGCAAGCACGGCAGGGAGATGAGCGCGAGTAAACTGGCAAACAACTAAACTAACCCAGAGCGGGCGATCGGCGTCGGGGAGAGAAGAGCTCCGGTGCCGGTCGCCCGCGGTGCTTTACGGTCGTCAGCTCTCGGCCGCCGTCTGTCGGCAAGGGTGCCGACGTGATCGGTCCTGGGGAATTGGACAGCAGCAACTTGCGTTGTGCGAAGGGAGGGGATACCATGTTCCTAGAACGAACGTTCGATAAGCGCTCAGGGGTGGGGGCTCCAATACAACATGGGTTCCGCGACTCGTACCAGTTCGCTTTCCGGCCGCAGTTCGGCCCGGGTTCCTGCCGGGCAGGGCAGCCGTTTCGACCGCCGCTTGGCGAAGATCCTGCAGCACGCCACCGAGGTTTTCTGCGATAAGGGATATGAGGGCGCGTCCATGCGCGATTTGTCGCGCGCCAGCCGCATGTCGCTTGCGGGCCTCTACTACTACTTTGACTCCAAGGAAAAACTGCTCTACCTGATCCAGAAATACACGTTCACTACCATCCTGGAGCGTTTGCGTGTGCGGTTGGAGGGAGTGGAGGATCCCGAGCAGCGGGTGCGCATCTTCATCCAGAACCATCTGGAGTATTTTCTGGCCAATCAGAAGGCGGTAAAGGTACTGTCGCACGAAGACGACGTGCTCAAAAACGGCTACGGCTCGGAAATTGCAGCTATCAAGCGCGAGTACTACCGCATCTGCCTGGAGTTGGTGGACGAGCTAAAGCGCGAGCAGGGTTTAGAATTCTCCAGTCGCATTGCTGTGCTCAGTCTATTCGGCATGATGAACTGGATTTACACCTGGCACAACCCGCGGGTGGACGCCGATGCCGGCGAACTGGCGCGGGAGATGGGCGACATTTTTCTGCACGGTGTATGCCGCGGTCACGGCGGATCGGGGCCGCAAGCGAAGCGGGCATCAGGATCTAAAGTTCGGGTGATGTGAACGACTTCTAAAAGGAGCATTGCACATGGCAACCACAACCCAGCCGGTAAGCGCAGAAACCACGAAGCAGCTGATCAATTACCGCACCGACTCGGGCGTGGCGGTGATCGAGATGAACGACCCGCCGGCCAATACCTACACCTACGAAATGATGCGGCAGCTGGATGACGCCATCCTGCGGGCGCGCATGGACAACAACGTTTACGTGCTGCTGCTCACCGGCGCGGGCGACAAGTTCTTTTCTGCTGGAGCCAACATCAAAATGCTTTCCACCGTCGACCCAACCTTCAAGTACTACTTTTGCCTGCAAGCCAACGAGACCCTGCTGCGGCTGGAGCACACGCCCAAGCTGGTGATAGCGGCGCTCAACGGCCACACCGTGGGTGGAGGGCTGGAGATCGCCATGGCGGCCGACATCCGCATCGCGCGCAAGGATTCGGGCAAGGTCGGGCTGCCGGAAATCAACCTGGGGGTGCTGCCCGGCACCGGCGGCACGCAGCGCCTGTCGCGCCTGGTGGGCAAGAGCAAGGCCATTGAGCTGATGGTGACCGGCAACACCTACACCTTCGAAGAGGCGCTGGAGTACGGCATCATCAACGACATTTACGACCGCGAGAACTTCATGGAGAACGTGATGGAGTATGCCCGCCAGTTCTGTCCGCCCAACAAGGCGGCCAAAGCGGTGGGCCGCATCAAGCGCGCCGTGCAGACGGGGTGGGAGATTCCCATGGAGTCGGCGCTGGCTGTAGAACGAGAGAACCAGCAGCTGCTATTCCAGAGCGAAGATGCGAAGGAAGGGCTGACCGCGTACGTGGAGAAACGGCCGGCGACCTTCACGGCGAAGTAAAAACTATTCACCACAAAGGACACGAAGGGAAAAATAAAGGGAAAAATAAAGGAAAGAGAATTTCAAGGTTGTGATCATTGAGTTAGTGGTTAAAGACAACGAAACGTTTTGTGGGCGAGTGAAAGAGTTCACCTGTACACAAGCTGATGAGCACTACGGAACATTCAAATCCTTTGTGATCCTTCGTGCCCTTTGTGGTGAAAGATTTTTGTGGTGAAAAGATATGCTGGCAGCGAGGAAGACGAAAGTAGAACCCGGCAAGCTCCTCATTGGCGGGGAATGGGTCGCGACATCCAAGAGCTTTGATTCCATCAATCCGGGGACTGGCGAGGTCATCACCCAGGTGGCTGAAGCCGGCGCCGCTGAGGTGGATCGCGCTGTCAAAGCTGCGCGCAAGGCTTTTGACGAGCGCGGCGGCGCCTGGCAAAAGATGTCGGCCAGCGACCGGGGCAAACTGCTGTGGCGGCTTGCCGACCTGCTGGAAAAGAACATTGACGAATTCGCCGAACTGGAGACGCTGGATAACGGCAAGCCAATTTTTGAGTCGCGCTACGTGGACATGCCCATGGTCTGCGACGTGCTCCGCTATTACGCAGGCTGGGCCAGCAAAATCCATGGCGAGACCATTGCGTCGCGCTCCGATGCGTTCACTTATACGCTGCGGGAGCCTGTGGGCGTAGTGGGCGCCATTGTGGCGTGGAATTTTCCGTTGCTGCTGACCTCCTGGAAGCTTGGCCCGGCACTGGCGACCGGCAACACGGTGGTGCTGAAGCCGGCCGAACAAACTCCGCTCACGGCCTTACGTCTCGGCCAACTGGCGCAGGAAGCCGGGTTTCCGCCGGGCGTGCTTAATATCATCACCGGCGGGCCCGAGACGGGGCGCGAACTGGTTAAGCATCCGGGTGTGGACAAACTCGCCTTCACCGGGTCCACGATGGTGGGGAAGGAAATCATGCGCAGCGCGGCCGATACCATGAAGCGGGTCACGCTGGAACTGGGCGGCAAGTCGCCGAACATTGTCTTTGCCGATTCCGACCTCGATTCCGCGGTAAAGGGCGCCACTACGGGCATCTTCTATGGCAAGGGCGAAGTCTGCGCCGCGGGTTCTCGCCTGTTCGTGGAGAAAAAGGTCCACGACGATTTCATGAACAAGCTGGTGGACCGCACGCGCAAGATTAAGCCCGGCGATCCGCTGGACCCAAAGACGCGCCTGGGAGCTATCGTCAGCGAGCAACAGATGAACATGGTGCTGGGCTACATAGAATCGGGCAAGAAGGAAGGCGCGCAACTGGTAGCCGGCGGCAATCGCGTGAACGTGGACGGCGGCAAGGGATTCTTCGTCGAGCCCACCGTTTTTGACGCGGTAAGCAATGGCATGAGAATCGCGCAGGAGGAAATTTTCGGCCCGGTGCTGGCCACCATCCCCTTTGACGATCTGGACCAGGTAGCCGAGCTTGCCAATCAGAACATGTACGGATTGGCAGCCGCCATTTGGACTAATGACATCAAGAAGGCGCATAACATGGCGCGCCGGCTGAAGGCGGGCACGGTGTGGATTAACGCCTACAACCTATACGACGCGGCCTTGCCCTTCGGGGGCTTCAAGCAGTCCGGCTTCGGCCGCGAGCTAGGCAGGGAAGCGCTGGAGCATTACACGGAAGTGAAGAGCGTGTGGGTGAATCTGGGCTCTTAGCGGTTAGCTCGTGGCTATTGGCTGTTGCCTTTTGGTTTGAGCTAAGAGCTAAAGGCCAACAGTTAAGAACTGACTGACAACTGAGAACTGACAACTGACAACTGAGGTGTTATGCCAGGTAAAGTACCAAGAATCGGAACATTCAGCGACTGGGTAGGGTTGTTTGAAGAATGGCGCAAGGAAGTGGGCGTCAACACCGACGACATCGCCGGCTTCCAGTTCCAGACCCTCTACGGCCAGATCGAGACAGAAGAGATCCAGTTCGGGCACTACAAAGGCCAGCGCAAGTGGGAGTCGGTGCGTCAGATCCCCACGCAGAACATGCGCGATGCCCTGCTCAACATGATCGTATACCAGGGTGACACTGAGTTTGCCAGCGTCGAGCAGCAGCGTTTCCTTTTCGAGAGCGCGCCCACCGACTGGGACCGCCGGGCGCTCACCCGCGTCATGATCGAGGAGATGCGCCACGGCTGGCAGATGTGCTCGCTCCTGATCGAACACTTTGGCCAGACCGGCCGCGTGGAGGCGCAGAAGATGCTGGAGCGGCGCGCCTACGAGAGCAAGCGCTTGCTCAACGCCTTTAACGAGATGGTGGACAACTGGATGGATCTTTACGCCTACACTGACTTCGTGGACCGCGACGGCAAGTTCCAATTGCAGATGCTGAAATACTCCGGCTTCGCGCCCCTGGGTCGCTCCATGTCGTACATGCTGCGCGAGGAGGCCTTCCACATGGGCACAGGCGACACTGGCCTGAGGCGCGTGGTCGAGGCTGGGGTGGTGCCCGCCTGGCTCATCCAGAAATATCTGAACAAGTGGATATCCGAGTCGCACGACCTGTTTGGCACCGACCATTCTTCCTCCGCGCACTGGGCTTACGTATGGGGCATCAAGGGCCGCTACGATGAGCCCAAGAATGAGAAGGCGCCCGACCTGGATGACGTTAACGACTACAACCGTTACCTGTATCACCAGGAGGTGACCACGCTGGTGGAGCGCTTCAACCACGCGCTGAAGCCGGACCAACCGCGCCTCTACGTGCCCGACATTAAGTTCAACCGCACCATCGGCCGCTGGGCGGGCCAGAAATTCCATCCGCATACCGGCGAGTCGGTGGAGGAGAAAGAATACGAACAACAGCGCAGCGAATGGCTGCCGACAGCGGCCGACCACAAGCTGCTCCTCGACATCATCAGCACGGAGAAGAAGTGGATTGTGCCGCGCACCGGCGCCCGCGATCCGCTGGAAACCATTGCAGAGCCGCGCAGATCGGCAATCAATATCTAAGTCGTTGGCTTTTGGCTATTAGCCTTT
The DNA here is from genome assembly GCA_035280205.1 of Terriglobales bacterium. Lineage (GTDB taxonomy): Bacteria > Acidobacteriota > Terriglobia > Terriglobales > Acidobacteriaceae > JAICWP01. Next base: position 5,760 of record DATEGI010000262.1, read on the forward strand.
AGCTAAAAGCCAGGAGCTAAGAGCCAAGCGCTGACCACCGTGACCACCACCGCTCCCGACATTTCGACTCGCGCCGCCTATACGATGGGCGAGCTCATGGTGGCGGCTGCCGCCCGTGAAATTCGCGATGGCGAGGTGGTCTTCGTGGGCATGCGCCTGCCCCTGATCGCTTTTGTAGTCGCAAAACGCACGCACGCGCCAAATGCAGTGGGGTTGTTTGAGAACGGCGTGATCCGCTCAACTCCGGCGCGCGAACTCATCTACACCATGGCCGATCCGCCTAACATTCTGGGAGCGACCCAGTGCCTGGACATGCTGGCGGTGATGAGCCTGCTGCAGTCCGGCCGGGTGAACCTGGGCTTTCTGGGCGCCGCGGAAGTGGACCGCTTCGGCAACCTGAACTCCACCCAAGTGGAGAGCGAGAAGGGAATTGTGCGTCTCCCCGGGTCGGGCGGGGCCTGCGACATCGCATCGCTGGCACATCGTTTCGTGGTTCTGTTAGAGCACGGCAAGCGCCGCTTGCCCGAGCGCGTGTCCTACGTCACCAGTCCCGGCAATGGCGATGGTCCCGGCTGGCGCAAAAAAGTGGGCTTGCCGCGGGGCGGTCCCGCGGCGGTGATTACCACCAAAGCGGTGCTCCGCTTCGGTGAATATGGCGAAGCTTACCTTGCCTCGGTGCATCCCGGTGTGACGCTCGAGGATGTGCTGAACAATACCGGCTGGAAGCTGCGGCTCACCGACCAGCTGGGCGCCACGCTCGTGCCCACTGCTGCCGAACTGCAGGCCATCCGCGATTACGACAAGGAAGGTTTCTGGACAAAGTAAGTTGTTGTTCACCACAGGAACGCCGAGGCGCAGAGAAAAGAAGGTCTGGCGCAAGGAAATTGAGATGGCTATTCAACCGAAATCACGTTTCTCCACCATCGCGCTCGACTACGATGGCGCCATTGCCCCCATCGTGCTCAACAATCCTCCGGTAAACGTGCTCACTGTGCCCATGATGGAGGAACTGGTGGCGGCGCTGGAGGAAGTGGAGGGCCGCCCAGAAATCGCCGCCCTGGTCCTGCGCGGCGCCGGGAAAGGTTTTTCCGCCGGCGTGGACGTGGCCGCGCACACGCCTGACAAGGTTCGCAACATGCTGGTCACCTTCCACGGCGTGGTGCGCATGCTGGCCGCGTCCAAAAAGGTGACCATCGCCGCCGTGCATGGGAGTTGCCTGGGCGGGGGCGCCGAGTTGGCCGCGGTTTGCGACCTGGCGTTTACGACTGAGTCGGCGACCTGGGGCTTCCCGGAGATCAGCCTCGGCTGCTTTCCCCCTGTGGCCGCCGCTATGCTTGCCCAGGTGATTGGCCAGAAGCGCGCTGCCGACCTCATCCTTACGGGCAGGAAGATCACCGGCGACGCAGCTTTCGCCATGGGCCTCGCCAACGAAGCTGTGCCTGAAGGCGAACTGGACGAACTGGTGGAAGAAACTTGCGAGCGCCTGCGCACGCTGAGCCCATCGTCGCTGCAGCTCACCAAGAAAGCGTTGTACACCTGGGACGCGGCGCACTTCACCAAAGGTCTGGAGCGCGCGGAGAAGATTTACCTGGACGAACTGATGCAGAGCGACGACGCCAAAGAAGGCATTAACGCTTTCATGCAGAAGCGGCAGCCGGCGTGGAAAGGGAAGTGAACCATTGAGTAATTGTGTAATCGGGTAATTCAGTAATTGGTAAGCATCGCGTGGCGCGGTTTTCAAATTGCCCGATTACTCAATTGCATAATTACTCAATCGAACAATGTCGAAGCTGACCACAATGCGAGACGCGATCGCCTCCCTCGTTCCTGAGGGCGCGAGCGTCGCCCTGGGCCTGCAGATGGAGCAAAACATTCCTTTTGCGGCGGGACACGAGATCATCCGCCAGAAGAAACGTGGGCTGCGGCTGATCGGACCTATTTCCGACATTCTGTTCGACCAGATGATTGCGGCCGGCTGCGTCAGCGAAATTGTTGCCGCCTGGGTAGGCAACGTCATGATGGGCTCGGCTTACAACTTCAGGCGGGCTGCGGAAAGCAGTGCCGTCAAGGTCTTCAACATGACCAACTTCTCCATCGCGCTGGCGCTGCAGGCGGGCGCGATGGGCGTGCCGTTCATTCCCACGCGCACGGCCATGGGCTCGGATGTGCCTAAGGGCAATCATTTTTTCTACGGCATCTTTTCGCCGTTTGAAGGCAAAGAGCCGCTGCTGGCGGTGCGCGCCATTAATCCCGACGTCACCATTGTGCACGCCCAGCGGGCCGATGCCGAGGGCAATGCGCACTGCTGGGGAAGTTTTGGCGTGATGCTGGAGGCGGTGCGGGCGGCCAAGCACGTCATCCTGCTGGCGGAGGAGATCGTGGGCCCTGACGTGATCGCCAGCGATCCCAACCGCACGGTGATTCCCGGCTTCCTGGTTAGCGCGGTCGTGGAGTGCCCTTACGGGGCGCATCCTTCGCCCGTGCAGGGCTACTATAGACGCGATGATGCTTTCTTCCAAGAGTATCACCAGCAAACCAAGACTCCGGCCGAAAGCGATGCCTGGCTTGAGCGATGGGTGCATGGCGTGGCCGATTGCGAGCAATACGTGGAACTGCTGGGCGGCGCGCGGGTAGAGGCACTGGGTGTAAAGCATCACGCGTACGCGGCAGCCACGGACTATGGGTATTGAAAGGGGCAGTTAGTAATTAGCACTTGGCATTTGGCCAGCCACGAGTTTGCAGGTTAGCTAGCCAGAGAGCCGGTCAGCTCTGTAAAACCAAATGCCAATTGCCAAGTGCCAAATGCGAATTTGCCAATGAAAAAAGAACTCATCCAACTGCGCGTCAACGGCCGCACTCACGAGCTGGCGGTCGAGCCCAGCAAGCTGCTGCTTGACGTGCTGCGCGAGGACTTGCGCCTCACCGGTTCCAAGCGCGGCTGTGACGACTCCTCCTGCGGCGCCTGCACCGTCCAGGTGGGCGGAATTCCCATGCTGGCTTGCACGCTGCTGGCCGCCAGCTGCCAGGAGCAGGAGATCACGACGGTGGAAGGCGTGAGCGAGCACGGCAGCCTGGCCGCCATTCAGAAAGCGTACGGCGATTGGGGTGGCGCTCAGTGCGGCTACTGCACGCCCGGCTTCATCATGACGGTGAAATATCTGCTGGCCAACAATCCGCACCCGACGGAGGCGGAAGTCAAGCAGGCGTTAAGTGGCAATCTGTGCCGCTGCACCGGCTATAACCAGATGTACGAAGCCATCAAATCAGCGATTGAAGCCGAACAGAAGGGGCTGGTAGCGGCGAAATAACATGGCCAACAGAGAACAAACGACTAATGGCTTCAGCGTCATCGGCCGTCGCACCGCCATGGTGGATGCCGCGGAGAAGACCACCGGCGCGGGCAAGTATACGGACGACCTTTCTGTTCTCGGCATGTTGATTGGCAAAATCCTGCATTCGCCCTACCCACACGCCCGCATCAAGCGCATTGATACGACTAAGGCGCTGGCGGTCGAAGGTGTGGTCGCCGTGGTCACCGGCCAGGACGCGCCCGTTACGTACGGCATTCTTCCCATCGGCCACGACGAACATGCCCTGGCCGTGGACAAGGTGCGGTACGTAGGCGACAACGTCGCCTGCGTCGCCGCCGAAACCGAGGCGAGTGCCGAGCAGGCGCTGGAACTGATTGAGGTCGAATACGAGCTTCTGCCTTCTTGGTTTGATCCGGAGCAGTCCATGAAGGCGGAGGTGGAGTTCATTCACGAAGGCCGACCGCACAATATCGAAAAGGAGTACCACCACGTTTTTGGCGACCTGGAAAAGGGCTTTGCCGAAAGTGATCACATCCACGAAGCCCGCTACATCGCCAACGAAGTGACGCACGCGGCCATGGAGCCGCATTCCACCTTGGCGAGCTTCGAACTTGACCCGCACACCGGAAAACTGGGCCGCCTGACGGTGTGGTCGTCCACCCAGGTGCCATATTACCTGCAGCACAAGCTGTCGTTGGTGCTGGAAATGCCGATGGCACAGATTCGCGTCATCAAGCCGCTGGTAGGCGGCGGCTTCGGCGGCAAAAGCGAGGTGATCCCGCTGGAGATCATCGCTGCTATCGCCGCGCGCGCCGCTAAGCGGCCGGTGAAGATCACCTACACCCGGGAAGAGGTCTTCTGGGCACATCGCGGGCGGCCCCGCACTATCGTGGACCTGAAAACGGGGGTCAAGAAAGACGGGCGCATGGTCGCGGTACGCGCGCGCGTGGTGCAGGATGGCGGCGCGTACTGTTCCTACGGCCCCGTGACCATTTTGTACTCCGGTGCGCTGCTCGGCGCCATTTACGACATTCCCAACGTCGCCTATGACGGCTATCGCGTGCTCACTAACAAGCCCGCCTGCGGCGCCATGCGCGGCCACGGCACGGTGAACGTGCGCTTCGCCTTCGAATCGCAGCTCGATGAAATCTGCGCCACACTGAAACTCGACCCATACGACGTCCGGCAGGAAAATTTTCTTAAGCCGCCTTGCATCACCGTGAATAACCTGCGCGTGCTCAGCTATGGTTTGCCCGAGTGCGTGCAGAAAGTTGCCGCCGGCTCGCGCTGGAAAGAGCGCCGCGGCAAGCTGGGCCGTGGGCGTGGCTTGGGCATGGGTTGCAGCCACTACGTGAGCGGCGCCGCTAACTCGATCATCCGCTCTGACATGCCACACTCCACCGTCAACATCAAGGTGGACCGCGATGGCGGCGTGGTGGTTTACACCGGGGCTTCCGAAATTGGCCAGGGTTCGGACACCATGACCGCCCAGGTGGCGGCTGAAGTTTTGGGCTGCGTGCTTTCGCGCGTGCGCGTGGTAGCCGCCGACACAGACCTCACGCCCATAGATATTGGCTCGTACTCCAGCCGCGTGACCATGATGGCGGGCAACGCAACCTTGCGCGCTGCCGAAGAAATTCGCAAGCAGATTGCCAGCGCAGCCGCACGCAAAATGAACTGCGCGCCGGAAGACCTGGTCTTCGGCAACGACCGAGTGAGCAAAACTAGTACCCGTTCAATTGCCGCGGGCGAGGGCGCCCGCGCCACAGAACCCTCAGTCAGCGGCCACGTCGAAGGCCAGATCCTCCGTGGCTCATTACAGCAAAAACGCAAAGAAGAAGGACCCAAAGACTGGATGACCTTCGAAGAGGCGGTGGTAGCGGCTATTGATTTTCACGGTGCGCTCACCGGTACCGGCTCCTATGCTCCTTCGCTCGATGCGCGTGGCGGCAAATTCAAAGGCGCGGGCGTGGGTCCCTCGCCTGCCTACTCCTACTCGGCGCAGGTGGCGGAAGTCAGCGTGGATGAGGACACAGGCGAGGTTACGGTGCACAAGATTTGGGCGGCGCACGATTGCGGCCGGGCCCTCAACCCCGTTTCCGTGGAAGGACAGATCATCGGCTCCGTCTGGATGGGCCTGGGCCAGGCGCTGCAGGAAGAAATGGTGTGGAAAGACGGCATGCTGATGAACCCCGGGCTGCTGGAATACCGCAGCCCATCAGCGGTGGAGTCGCCGGAGGTCGAGCCCTTCATTGTGGAGAGCATTGACCCCGAAGGCCCCTTTGGCGCCAAGGAGTGCAGCGAAGGCTCGCTGGCGGCTACCATTCCAGCCATCGCCAACGCCATTTACGACGCCGTCGGCATCCGCCTGCGGGAAGCGCCCTTCACGCCCGAGCGCGTGCTCGCAGCTTTGCGCGCTCAGAAAAACGCAAAGAAGCTCAACCTCACCGAAGGCGTAGACCCCACCAGCCCCGGCCGTTTCCGCGAACATGGCGGTGCGCTCTGGTTTAAGGGCAAGGGCCCGCAGCGCCATCCTCTGGATCCGGCGGTCCGCGGGCAGCAGGGAAGTGCCGGAGGCAACGATTGAGCCTGCCGGAATTCAAATTATTGCGCCCGCGCACGGTGGCCGAAGCTGTCGAGCTTCTAGCTAGACACGCGCCCGACATCCAGGTGATTGCCGGCGGTACGGACCTCATTCCCTCCATGCGGCAGAAACTGTTCGCGCCCCGGTACGTGCTCGATATCCGCGGCATTGGCGAGCTGCGCGGGATTCGGCCACAACCCAGCGGCGTCGAGATTGGCGCTCTCACTACCCTTACCGAAATTGAGCATTCGGACTTCCTGCGGGAGCACTATCCGGTTCTGGTGGAAGCGGCCGCCACCGTGGCCTCACCTATCCTGCGCAATATGGGCACGCTGGGCGGCAACATCTGCCTGGACACCCGCTGCCTTTGGTACAACCAGTCGCTCACCTGGCGCAAAGGTTGCGGCTTCTGCATCAAGAAAGACGGAAACCTCTGCCACGTGGCGCCCGGCGGCGACACCTGCTGGGCGGCCTTCTCCGGCGACACGCCGCCGGCGCTGCTCTGCCTGAATGCCGATATCGGAATTGCCGGGCCAGCAGGCACACGACGCGTCCTTCTACGCGAGTTCTACACCGGAGTGGGCGACAATTACCGCAAACTAGACAGAAACGAGCTGGTCACTCGAATTTTTCTGCCACAATCTTCCGCGGGCTGGCACGGCGCCTACCGCAAGCTGCGCATTCGCGGCTCCATTGATTACCCGCTGGCCGGGGTGGCTGTAGCCCTGCGCCGGAGCAATGGTCATGTCGAAGATGCCCGCATCGCGCTGACCGCAGTCAATGCGGCCCCAGTCCTCGTCAAGGGTGCGCGCGAAGCGGTGGCTGGCCGTGCCCTCGATGATTCTCTGGCCGAACATATTGCCGAGCTGGCGGCACGCACCGCCAAGCCCCTCACCACTTCCGCTTTGACACCGGAGTATCGGCGCGAGATGATACGGGTCTTTACTCGACGGGCCCTGCTGCAGGCGTTTAAGTCTTAACCGTAGCCACAGGAGAACATCAGCTTCTAGCTCCTAGCCAGTAGCTAGAGGCTAGTAGCTAGCAGCTGCTTTGATCACCGACTGCCACATTCACATTGCGCCCATTGAGATGTTTAAGCCGGGGGCGCTGGCGCTCATGCAGAAACAGCGCCCGAACTTTGACCAGATTGTTGAGTTCTGTCGGTCTCCTGAGGCCTTCCTCAAGTATCTCGACTACTGCGGCGTTGACCGCGCGGTCCTCATTAACTATGTGGCGCCAGAGATCATTGGCTTCACCTCGGCGGTCAATGAGTTCGTTGCGGCTTACGTCAAGGCCGACCCGCGGCGCCTGATTCCTTGCGGCAGCCTGCATCCGCGCCACACCGCTAACGTGCTGGCCGATGTGGAGCAGATCGTGCGCTTGGGCATTCGCCTGATCAAAATCCACCCGCCCCATCAGCTTCTCTATCCCAACGACTATCAGCATGGGATCAAGGAGCTCGAAATCATCTATCGGGCAGCGGAGGCCAACGGCATCCCGGTCATGTTTCACACCGGCACCTCCATTTTTCCCGGAGCGCGTAACCGCTATGGC
>DATEGI010000263.1:0-3405 GCA_035280205.1 Terriglobales bacterium
GAGTCCATCAATGCCAAGATCCAATGGGTCAAGTACACGGCGCGTGGTTTCCGCAACAAGAAGAACTTCGCTGCCGCCATTCTGTTCCACTGTGGGGGTCTGGACCTCGCTCCTTAAGCCACTAAAATGCCGGAAGAGCCAATAAACTTGGCAGTGCTCGTGACGGGGATAAGGTGTAGTATCAGGCTAACCAGCTCGGGGTGTGGTTAATCCTATCCTACACACACCGCTTACCGACTAACGGCTCCGCGGACGAGGAGGCCTCTATGCGACCGGCACATTTCCTCAGCAGTTTGCTATGGGTACTTTTGCTGAGCGCCAGCCTGACGGCTCAAGGCCGGCCCTCGGGCGGCGGCGGAACAGGCGGTGGCGGCCGGCCCTCGACCGGCAGCTCAGGATCAATCCCCGGTTCAACCATCCCTCCTGCCATCAATAATCCCAGCCTTTCCACGACGCCGATGCCGCTTTTTCTTTCAGGCAAGGTAAGGATTGATGACGGCAGCGAACTGACCGACGCGGCAACCATCGAAAGCATGTGCAACGGCGACCGGCACTTCGAAGCCTATACCGACCGCAAAGGCAACTTCAGCTTTGAATTCGGCAAACAGCGCAACATGGGCAACGACGACGTGGCCACCACCAGCGCCACCGATATGCCGGGGCAGCCGCGCACCGCCATGCAGCAGCGCCGGGAGTTGCAGCAATGCGAACTGGTCGCGGTTTTGCCCGGTTTCACTTCCCAGGCGCTCGAACTTTCCGCCGTGGACGTAGCTGAGTCCATGAACGTGGGAACCATCGTCCTGCACAGGCTGTCGCACGTGGAAGGCTTTACCATCAGCGCCACCACCGCCATGGCCCCGCCCAAAGCCAAGAAGGCTTTCGAGAAGGGAAGGGACGAGGAGCAGAAAAAGAAGTGGGATGCCGCAGAGAAAAAGTTCCAGGAGGCGGTGCAGATATATCCCAAATTTGCCGCCGCCTGGCTGGAGTTGGGACGGGCGCAGCTGCAAAGGAAGGATGAGGCAGCCGCGCGCCAATCCTGGCAGCAGGCGGTGGTCGCCGACCCGCAGTTCGTCACCCCGCATCAATTGCTGGCCGGCCTTGCCTTTCAGCAGCAACAGTGGCAGGAAGTGCTGGACCAGACCGGCGCCGTGCTCCGGCTGAATCCTCTGAGTTTTGCCGGCGAGTGGTATTACAGTTCGGTGGCCAATTACTATCTGGGGCATTATGCTGAAGCGGAAAAGAGCGCGCGGCGAGGGATTCAGACCGACGTGGAGCACCGCATTCCAAAGCTGGAATACCTCCTGGGCGTGATTCTGGCTCGCAAGCACGATTTCCAGGGGGCGACGGAGCACATGCGCAATTATGTGCACCTCGCGCCCAAGGCGCCCGACGTTGCCCAGGTCAACGAACAGATCGCCAAAATCGAAAAGCTCTCTTCCACCCAATCGGCCACCCAGAAGTGAAAGCTCAAACGGGGATGCAAAACCATGCGCGCCTGGGCGCGGTTTCAAATGCGGTTAGCGCTGGCCCTGTTCGTAGTCACGGCCAGCACTCTGGCTGCTTGGAGCCAGGTGCAGGCGTGCCCCGCCTGCGGAACCTCGCAGAGCCTGCTGGCCACGGCCACAGATTCGTGGACGCTTCGCCGCCAGGTCAATGAAGTTGAAGTCCTTTTTACCGCTTACCGGCATGGCCGATTTGTCCCTGGACTGACCCAAGGTGATGTCGCGGTCCGGGACAACGACAAGCCCGCGACTATCCTGGACTTTCGCGGGCAAAACAATCTGCCGCTGCGCATCGCGCTGCTGGTGGATACCAGCGACTCCATCCAAGACCGTTTCCGGTTTGAAAAAGAAGCAGCCACTGTCTTCCTGCGGCAGACGTTACGCAGTGAAGCCGATAAGGCCATGATCGCAGGCTTCGATGACCGCCTGCACGTCATGCAGGATTTCACCAACGATTCCGGCCTGCTCTCCGCCGGAATTGCTCATCTGCGAACGGGCGGACGCACTGCCATGTTTGACTCGGTCAGCGAGGCTTGTCGCCTGCTGGCCCGCTCGACCCAGGGCATGGTGGCACGGGTGTTGGTCATCGTGTCCGACGGTGACGATAATTCCAGCGCGAGCACTCTGAAGGCAGTGATAGCACGCGCGCAGCGGGAAGAAGTGACCGTTTATGCGGTTGGGACCAGCTACCACTCCCTAGACTTCCCTGGTGTTAAGAACCTGAAGCAACTCGCGGTCCCCACGGGCGGGGAAGCTTTTTTTCCCGCGAAGGCCAGCAAAGTGGCCCACGCTTTTGCCCGCGTCAGTGACGAGTTGAGGCACCGTTATGCCGTGGCGTATCGCCCTCCTGAACTCGCCGAAAACGGGCGCTTTCACCACATCCACATCTGGGCGCGCAAATCGGGGAAGAAACTCAAAGTGCAGGCCCGCCAGGGCTACTACGCACGCTAGCCAACCTTCGCCGACCGGACCGCCTCGGTTCGGAAGGTCCGTGGCAAGCCTGGGGGCGGCGATTTATACTCGTGAGACTGAAGGTCACCCTAAAATCAAGGATTCAGCATGGCAACCATGCCTAAGAGTGAAGGACAGCCCGGCAAACTCAAGTACATTCCCTGGAACTCGGTGGAACTGGAAGACCTGAACCCTCTGCTGCAGCGGCAGATGGTGGTGGGCGAGAAGATGATGCTGGCGCGCGTGCTGCTTAAGAAAGGCTGCGTGGTGCCGCTGCACAGCCACGAGAACGAACAGATCACCTATATTCTGGAAGGCGCGTTGAAATTCGAAATTGACGGCCGCGAAATCGTGGTCGGCGCCGGGGAGGTGCTCTGCATTCCCTCCAACATGCCGCACAAGGCGATCGCGCTGGAGGATACGGTGGATCTGGACGTGTTTACCCCGCCGCGGGCCGACTGGCTGAGCAAGACCGACCAATACCTGCGCCGCTGACCTCTTGGCGCCACATTCGAGAAGCATGACAACCGGGGCCAAAGCGCACGTGGAAATGAAGGGCAGCCATGCCCTGCGCTGCATCGGGTGCGGAACAGAATTCGAGCGCGCTGGGGCCGAATTCCGCTGCCCGCGTTGTGGGGATCTGCTGGAGGTGGTCTACCCCGGATGGGCTGCTAACGAGGCCCATACCGTCGTGTGGGCTTCACTGCTGAAGCAGACCTGGTGGGAGCGCAACCTTTCGCGCAGTACCGAAGATGCCAGTGGCGTGTGGCGCTTCCGGGAACTGCTGCCTCACTTGCCCGAGCCGCGGCGGATCATAACGCTGCGCGAAGGCAACACGCCGCTTTTCGAGTTGCCGGGCTGCGCTCGCGCCGCCGGAGTAGACCGGCTTCTGGCTAAGCACCAGGGCATGAATCCCACAGGCTCCTTTAAGGACACGGGCATGACAGTGGCC
>DATEGI010000264.1:0-3565 GCA_035280205.1 Terriglobales bacterium
GTGGTGAAAACAAAGAGCGAAATGCAAGCCTGGTACTGGGTGACTACTGTCCGTGGCGTGATTTTCTTACTCTCGTAGTAGGACCAGCCTTGCTGGATTATCTGCCGGTTGGTCTGCACCCAGTGAAGAAAATCCAGCGCCTTCTGCTGCTCCTTGGCGAGCAGGTAAATGACTCCGCCGAGAATGCCGCTAAGCCCCAGCAGGAGGCCACCATCTCCAAAATGTCCCAGGAAAATGTGGATGAGCCCTGCAATTACAAGGATCACAAACAGGCCGACTGCCATACACGCCTCCCAAGCTTTGGGTGCAAGCTACCGAGGCGGTCGTAACGGGTCAACAGTACCGAGGTAATGTGGGGGTCGCTCCTCGGCGAGTTTTGCAGTCAAATGTCTGCGCTCTCTGCGTTTAAGTTTTTGCACCCCTTGAGGTTAGAATGACTGGTTATGAAGATTGCCCTGGGTTCTGACCACGCCGGTTTCGACCTGAAGGAAAGCGTCAAACTCTTCCTCGTGGCCCAGGGCATTCAGGTGGACGACCGGGGCACGCACTCTCTCGAATCGGTAGACTATCCCGACTTCGCCCGCGCCGTAGGAGAGGAGGTTGTCCGCGGCCAAGCCGATTTCGGTATTCTGGTGTGTGGCACCGGTATTGGTATGTCCATGAGCGCCAATAAGATAGCCGGAATTCGTGCCGCTAAGGCGGATACGGAATACGAGACCGAGATGGCCCGGACTCACAACGACGCCAACGTGCTTTGCCTGGGCGCCCGCGTCACCGATAGCGCCATGGCGGAAAAGCTGGTGTGCAAGTTCCTGGAAACCCCCTTTGAAGGCGGCCGCCACCAGCGCCGCGTGGATAAAATTATGGCCATCGAACAGCACAATTCTTTAGCCACGGATTCGCGCGGATAGAACCGATTGACGAATGACGATTCACGATTGACGATTGATGTTTGGCTGAAAGCTGACGGCTGATAGCTGACAGCTACAAAGCCAAGAGGTAACAGCCAAAGCCAAGAGCCACTAGCGAGTAGCTAGCAGCTATAACCCGAGAGCCGCTTATGAAACACTCCATGACCCGCCCCCTCTACGAAGTTGATCCGGAAGTAGCCGCCGCCATTGACAACGAAGTTCGCCGTCAGCATGAAGGCCTGGAATTGATCGCTTCGGAAAACTTCGTTAGCGAAGCCGTGCTCGAAGCCATGGGCTCGGTGTTCACCAACAAGTACGCCGAGGGCTATCCTGGCAAACGCTATTACGGCGGCTGCGAGTTTGCGGACGTAGTCGAAAACTTGGCGCGCGAGCGCGCCAAGCAACTCTTCGGCGCCGAGCACGCCAACGTGCAGCCCCACTCCGGCTCATCCGCCAACATGGAGGCCTATAGCGCGGTGCTGCAACCCGGCGACACCATTCTGGGACTTAACCTGGCTCATGGCGGTCATCTTACCCACGGGCATCACCTGAACTTTTCCGGCAAGACTTACAAGATCGTGCCCTATGGGGTGACGCGCGAAAGCGAGACCATTGACTACGACGAACTGGAAAAGCTGGCCGAGCGCGAGCACCCCAAGCTGATCATCGGTGGTGGCAGCGCGTATCCACGCATCATTGACTTCGCCCGCATGCGGCAGATTGCCGACAAGGTCGGAGCTCTCTATCTGGTGGATATGGCGCACTTTGCCGGCCTCGTCGCGGGCGGTGTGCATCCTTCACCTGTGCCCCACGCCCAGATCGTAACCACTACCACGCACAAAACTCTGCGCGGGCCGCGCGCCGGCATGATCTTGTGCAGGCAGGAGTTTGCCGCCGCGATTGACAAGACAGTCTTCCCCGGCGACCAGGGCGGGCCTCTGGTGCACATCGTCGCCGCCAAAGCCGTCTGCCTGAAAGAAGCCATGCAGCCGGAATTCAAGGACTACGCCCGGCAGATTGTGACCAACGCCAAAACTCTGGCGGAGGCGCTGCGCAACGAAGGTTTCCGCCTGATTTCCGGAGGCACCGATACCCACCTCATGCTGGTGGACGTTTTCGGCAAAGGCATGCTGGGCAGCGAAGCGGAAAGGGCGCTGGGCGAGGCTGGCATCACGGTCAACAAGAACGCCATCCCCTTCGACACCAACCCGCCGCTCAAGCCCAGCGGAATTCGCATCGGCACTCCCGCACTGACCACCCGCGGCATGAAGGAAAAGGAAATGCGCCAGGTAGGACGGTGGAGCGCAGAGGCCCTCTACCACCGCAGCGAACCTGAGGTGCTGAAGCGCATCCGCAAAGAGGTGTTCGAGCTGGCGGAGGCCTTTCCGCTTTACGCCGAGCGCCGCGCTCACGCCCACGCCGAAGCCCGGGTATAGCCGCGGATTTCCACGGATCAACACGGATGAGAGCTATTATTCAGGAATCCGTGGCAATCCGTGTGAATCTGTGGCCACCTTGCTTTAGGTCTATACTCTCCCCGTGAAGATCGCCATAGATATCCGGCGAATTGGCGATTTCGGCGTGGGCACCTATATCCGTAATGTGCTGCGCGCCCTGGGCCGCTTGGATCAGCAGACCACCTACATCCTGATCGGTCCCCCGGAAAAGTTTCGCGATATTGACCCTCTGCCGCGCAATTTTGAAGGCGTGGCTCTCACCGCGCCGGAAGCTTCACTCGCCGGCTTCTTAGGTTTCCGCAGAATCCTGCGCCACGAACGCTGCCAACTGGTTCATATCCCGCATCTTTCGTGGGCGCCGCAATCACTCCCCTGCCCTTGTATCATCACCGTGCACGACGTGCTGGAGCACATGTACCGTCAGCGCGAGCACTCCGGCCTACGCCGCGCCGCCCACTTTCACCTGACCCGGCGCGTGTTGCAGCGCGCCGCCCGTATCTTCGCGGTTTCCAACTTCACCAAAAAGGACGTAGAAGCGCTGTTCCGCATCCCTCCGGAAAAAATTGAGGTGATCTACAACGCCATTGACGAGCGCTTCCGCCTAGGCCACGCCACCGACGCCGACCGCCAGTTCATCGCCGAGCGCTACCAGGTGAGCTATCCCTTCATTCTCTATGCCGGCCGCATTAGCCCGCACAAGAACGTGGGGCGCATTATCGAGGCGTTTTCCGCGCTCAAGGCGGAGCTGGACAAGGAAGGTAAATTTCCTGACCTGAAGCTGATTATTATCGGCGATGAGCTTTCCCGCCAGCCCGAGCTGCGCCGCACGGTGGTGCGTAGCGCGGTGCAGAATGACGTGCGCTTCCTTGGCTTCGTGCCCATCGAAGTGTTGCGTATCTTTTACGATACAGCGAAGATTTTCGTATTCCCCTCGCTCTACGAAGGTTTCGGCCTACCGCCGCTGGAAGCCATGGCACACGGCACGCCGGTGGTCACCTCCAACACCACCTCGCTGCCGGAGGTGGTGGGCAACGCGGCCGTGCTGGTAAACCCCGAAAACCTCTTTGAAATCATGCGCGCCCTGCACCGTGTGCTGCTCGACCAGCCTCTGCGCGACAAGATGAAGCAGCGCGGCTACGAGCAAGCCGCCCGCTTCTCCTGGGAGGCGAGCGCGCGGCGCGTGCTGCAGGCCTACCG
>DATEGI010000265.1:0-12839 GCA_035280205.1 Terriglobales bacterium
GCTGGGCAGCACGCACCACGTCCTCAAGGACGCGGTTGACGATATTTTCCTGAAAAATGCCCAGATTCCGGTAGGTAAAGAGGTACTCTTTCAGGGACTTAAGTTCCAGGCACAGCTTGTCGGGCATGTAGCGGATCTTCAGCACCCCAAAGTCGGGCAGCCCGGTCTTGGGGCAAACCGAGGTGAACTCCGGTACGTCCACCAGAATTTCGTAGGCGGGAAACTGGTTGGGCCAGGTTTCGATCTCAGGAAAAGCGGCGTCCAGCCCGGCTTGGGCGTGCTCCGGCGTGTAACGTGGCTTGCTGGCCATGCGTTCATTGTAACGGATGGCGAGGCTCCGCCCGGGGCTACCGTCCTCCTCGACGCAGTCTGTTCCGGCCATAATTCTGCTTCGTAGGGGCATCCCCGACATCTAAAATTCTTAGGACAAATAAGGGCTGCGGTTGGAGTGCAGGGGGCCTGAGGGGTGATTACCAGGGTGCTTCCCTGACGCCACGGCATCTGGGTAGCGGTGGTAAGGTATTAATAGACAAGAGTTTCATGTCGCCACGGGACAATTCGCGGGCCGGCTTTTTCGGGCGCCATCGCGTCTGGATCATTGGCCTGGCCATTATCGCCGCCGTGATCGTGCTGGCCGCCTTCATCTCGCTGCAGCGCAGCGATGTGCCCGTGCGCATGGCCGAAGTTCACCGCGGCGATATCCGCGCCGTCATCACCACTAACGGCAAGATCACGCCGGTGCTGCCTTTTGAAGCCCATGCCGTGGCTCCCGCCCTGGTGAAGCGCGTGCTGGTGCGCGAAGGCGACCGGGTCCAGGCCGGCCAGCTGTTGCTGGAGCTGAACACCAGCGAGGCGCAGGCGGAGGCCGCCAAAGCGCTGGCGCAATTGCGCGCGGCGGAAGCTTCCATGGAAGCCATTCAGGCGGGCGGCACCAAGGAGGAGATTCTGACCACGCGCGCCGAATTGGTAAAGGCGCAGACCGACCGCGACTCCGCTCAACGCAATCTTGACGCCATGAAACGCCTGCAGAAGGAAGGCGCCGCCTCCGCCGGCGAGGTTCTGGACGCCGAAAACCAGCTGCAGCGCGCGGATGCTCAGGTCAACCTGCTGCAGCAAAAACTGCAGGGACGCTACTCCCGTACCCAGGTGGAGCAGGTGCAGGCCCAGCAAAATGAAGGCCAGGAAGCTTACGCGGCGGCGCAGAGCGTGCTGCGCAACTCCGTGGTGCGCGCTCCCAGCGCGGGCGTGGTCTATTCCCTTCCTGTACATGCCGGTGGCTTTGTGAATACCGGCGATTTGCTGGTACAGGTGGCCGACCTTTCGACCGTCGAGGTGCATTCTTTTGTGGACGAGCCGGATATCGCCCGCCTGTTGCCGGGCGAAAGGGTGGACGTCATGTGGGATGCCATGCCCGGGCGGCAGTGGCAGGGCACGGTGACGCGCCTGCCGGCTCAGATTGTGAAGTACCAGACTCGCAACGTCGGTGAAGTGGTGTGCCGGGTGCCCAACCCTGGCGATCGCCTGCTGCCCAACACCAACGTGAACGTCACCATCATCACCGCGGAGCACCGCAATGTGCTGGTGGTGCCGCGTGAAGCGGTGCGCATGGATGGCAAGACCTGGGTGTTTCAGGTTGTGAACGGAGAGCTGCAGCAGCACGAGGTAAAGGTCGGGATCTCTAACCTGACCCAGGCCGAAGTCACCGGCCTGCCCGATAATGCCCAGGTGGCGCTGGGTACCACCAACGGCCAGCCGCTGCGCGCCGGGCTGGCGGTAAGCCGGGCACAATAGAAGGAGAATTTTTTGAAGTTGAGCATAAGGCGAACCTGGGGATGTTTTTTGTTATTGACGTTGGCTGTGGGCCTGGTTTCCACGTCGGCCGCCGCCGATGTGCCGGCGCAGTCGCTGCTTTCCGAGGGGCGGGTGGACGTTGCCATTGCCGATCTGGAGCAACACCTGCGCGCCCAGCCCAACGACGCCCAGGCCTATCATCTGCTCTGCCGCGCCCGTTACTCATTGCAGCAGTGGGACAAGGCCATCTCCGCCGCGCAGAAGGCAGTAGCCCTGGATCCCGACAACAGCGATTACCATCTCTGGCTGGGCCGCGCCTATGGTGAAAAGGCGGAACACTCCAGCTGGTTCGCCGCCATCGGCCTAGCCCGCAAAGTGCGCAGCGAATTTGAGACTTCGGTGCAGTTGGACTCGCGCAACGTCGCCGCGCAGTCGGACCTGGCCGAGTTTTACATGGAAGCGCCCGCCTTCCTGGGCGGCGGCAAGGACAAAGCGCGCGCCCAGGCGCAGCGCCTTTCCAGCATGGATCCCGGAGCGTCGCACTGGGTGAAGGCATCGCTGGCCGAGCGCGACCACAACTATGCGCTGGCGGAGAGCGAGTATCGTGACGCCATCCAGTCCAGCGGCAACCAGGCGCAATACTGGCTCACCCTGGCCTCCTTCTATCGCCGCCGCAACCGCCTGGAGGACATGGAAGACGCGGTGAACCGCGCCAGCACCGCCGAAATCAACCACAGCGAGGTGTGGGTGGACGCGGCCGAGATCCTCTACCGTGCCGGCCGCAATTTCCCAGTAGCCATCCAGCTTTTGCGCCACTACCTTGATTCCAACAACACCTCGGCCGATGCGCCCACTTTCCAGGCGCATTACCTGCTGGGTTCTATTTTGGAAAAGCAGGGTGACAAGGAGGCGGCAGCCGGAGAATACCGCGCCGCGCTGGCGTTGGCGCACAACTTCTCGCTGGCGCAACAGGCGCTGGTGCGCGTGAGCCGCTAGCCCGTTCCCATTCCTGACAGCTCTGTCGGTATAAAATGCGGGCGCAGCATTCCGGGCATTACGAGCCCGGTGCTGATTAGCGGAGGCCCACGATGCGAGCTGTACAACGGCTCTTGCCCGCAATTTTTGCGATTCTGCTTTGCTTTCCCCTGTTGGCGCAGACGTCAGGCCCAGCGAGCCGGCAGCCGACTGATCCCAAGTCGGTCGCATCCGCCGCCAATCCCAATGCGCGGCCTATTCCCATTGACGACCTCTACTTCACCCGCGGGCTTTATGGCGCTTCCTGGTCGCCGGATGGGAAGGAGGTGGTGTTCACCACCAACTTCAGCGGCCGCCCTAACCTGTGGAAGGTTAGCGCCGGCGGCGGTTGGCCCATCCAGCTCACGCAATCGGATGAGCGGCAGTACAACGCGGTGTTCTCGCCCGATGGCAAGTGGATTGTGTACCAGCAGGACACGGCCGGCAATGAGCTGTGGGATCTATTTGCCATTCCCAGTAATGGCGGCGAAGCCGTCAACCTGACCAACACACCTGACATTCGCGAAGAATCGCCGCGCTGGTCTCCCGATGGACGCACAATTGCTCTGAATTACAAGCTCAAAAACGGCACCAGCTACGACATCGCTTTGCTGCGGTGGGACACGCGTAAGGTGGAAAAGCTAACCCATGAGAGCGCGCCCAACCGCTCCTGGAGCGTGGTGGCCTGGAGCCCGGACGGCAAGACGCTGTATGCGAATCGCTTCGATGTCAGTTTTACCGATGCCGACGTGTATGCCGTTGATGTGGCCAGCGGGAAGACGACGGATCTGACGCCGCACCAGGGCAACGTCCTCTTTTTCGCCACCTCGCT
Organism: Terriglobales bacterium; assembly: GCA_035280205.1. Lineage (GTDB taxonomy): Bacteria > Acidobacteriota > Terriglobia > Terriglobales > Acidobacteriaceae > JAICWP01. Next base: position 3,638 of record DATEGI010000265.1, read on the forward strand.
GTCGCCGGACGGCAAAACCCTGCTGGTTATCTCGAATCAGAAGGGCGGATATCAGAATGTGGCGCTGCTGGACATAGCCAGCAAGAAGCTGGACTGGGTCACGGATACACAATGGGAAGCCGGCGGGGGAGATTTTTCTCCCAACAGCGAGACCTTCACCTACAGCATCAACGCCGACGGGCGCACGGACCTTTACCTGGTGGACCGCGCCACGCGCCAATCCCGGAAAATTGAGGTGCCGCCGGGAGTAAACTCCTTCGCCGCGTCGCCCACATCGTTTTCGCCGCAAAGCGACCGCCTGCTGATTTCTCACGAAAGCTCGGTGCAACCGGGCGACTACTGGATCTATACGCTGGCCGGGCGCGGTTCCCGGCAATTGACCCATTCGGCCATCGCCAGTCTGAGTTCCGCGCCGCTGCCGGAGGCGCAGATCGTTCACTACAAATCGTTTGACGGAAAAATTATCAGCGCCCTGATGTGGGTGCCCTTTAACCGGAAGCGCGACGGCTCCAACCCCGTGCTGGTTCTGCCTCACGGGGGACCCACCGGTCAGATGATCGATTACTGGAACCCGGACGCCACCGCCCTGGTTTCCCGCGGTTACATCTGCATCGCTCCCAACCCTCGTGGCTCAACCGGCTATGGAATGGCGTTTCAGAAAGCCAACTACCAGGACTTGGGTGGCGGCGATCTGCAGGACGAAGTTTATGCCGCCAGGTTTCTGGAGGCCACCGGCTACGCGGACGCGAAGAAAATCGGCATTACCGGCGGCTCGTACGGCGGCTACATGACCCTGATCGCATTGACCAAGACCCCCGACGTTTGGGCGGCGGGGGTGGAAGAATACGGCATCATCAACTGGATGACCATGCTGCAGCACTCCGACCCGGAATTGCAGGAATATGAAAAGAGCCTGCTCGGCGACCCGGTGAAGGACCGGAAGGTCTACGAGGCGGCCTCGCCCATCACCTACATTCACCAGGTGAAGGCGCCGCTGCTGGTGCTGCAGGGCGACAACGACCCGCGCGTGCCCAAGGAAGAAGCGGAGCAGGTGGTGCAGTTACTGCAGCGCGACGGCAAGACCGTGGCCGCCCATTATTATCCCAACGAGGGGCACGGTTTCGAGAAGCGCGAAAACCAGATTGATTCCATTCGCCGCACCATCGAATGGTTCGACAAATATCTGAAAAACGCCGGCTCCTCCCCCGCCGGCGGCGGACGATGACCAGAACGAACACTCTTTCCAGCCATCGAACTGCCCCACTCAAGCCAAGACCGGGCTTGAGTTGGCCACCCCAGGACTAAGGCTTTCACGTTTCGCAGGATGCCGCAGCGACCAGCTTGTGCTCTGCATCTTGTTATACTCGCCTTTCTCCCCATTTCTTCCTGCAGGTGACGCATGAAGCCCATATTTTCCAGGCAGTTTGCGCAGTTGCTGGTGGCGGTAAGCATGGCCATGGCATTGGTGTTGCCGGCATGCGGGCAGGACTTTACCCTGCAGCGCGCCATCGAATTGGCGCTCACCCACAGCACTGCCACCGGCGCCAGCACGGCTGACCAGATGCACGCCTACGAGTCTTATATGGAGGCGCGCAACAGCTTTATCCCCCAGGTGACGGTAGGTTCTGACGTGGGCTATGCCTATGGCTTTCCTCTCAGCCTGGAAGGCTCGGCGCCAACCATCTTCAATGTCACCTCGCAGTCTTACGTGCTGAACTTGGCGCAGAAGGAGTTCGTGCGCGCCGCCAAAGCGGAGTGGCGGGCCAGTTCCGCGCAGGATCGGGACCAGCGTTCGCAAGTGACGCTCGATACCGCCCTGAGCTACGCCGAGCTCAACAAGTGGGAGCGGGAGCTGCAGGTGCTGCAAGATCAGAGCAACGTCACCCACAACATCGAATACGCCGTTTTGCAGCGGGTGAAGGAAGGCATTGACAGCCAGGTGGACGAGACCAAAGCGCGGCTGACCAGCGCCCAGGTGCGCCTGAAGATCGCCCAGGCCGAGGGTTCCGCCGACCTGCTGCGCACGCACCTTTCGCAGCTGACCGGCGTTCCCGCGCAATCCATTACCACCACCGGCGACTCCATTCCGGCGCTGCCTGCGCCCGATCCGGCGGCGGGCGGAGCCGCAGCCCAGGCTGCCGTGCAGTCCAGCGATGTGGTGCAGGCCACTGAACTGCGCGCCCGCGCCCAGGAGTTCAAGGCTAAGGGCGAACATCGCGCTCTGCTGCCCTCCATTGACTTTGCCGCGCAATACGGATTGATCAGCTCGGCCCTCACCAACTTCGAGCAGTTCTTTCGGGTAAACACCTTTCAGAACCAGAACGTTACCTTCGGGCTGGTCATTCGGCTTCCCTTTATGAATTTCTCCCAAAGAGCCGCCGCCCGGGCCGCCGATGCGGAGGCCATCCGCGCCCAGAAAGATGCACAAGCGGCAAAGGACCAGGTTTCCATCGAAACCATGCGCCTGCAGCGCGCCGTGGAACAGGCGGCTGCGGCCCGCGACGTGGCCGACCTGCAGAACCAGCTGGCACAGTCTGGGGTCACCTCGGCCCAGGCCCGCATGCAGGCGGCTACCGCCACGCTCAGCGAGATGCAAACCGCAAAGTTCCAGGCCGACTTGCGCTCCACCGAGCTCATGGACGCCGATTTCGAGCTGGAGAAGGCACAGCTGCAACTGCTGCGCGCCACCGGTGACCTGGAGAAATGGGCCTTTCGCCACCACTGAGGCGGCTCGCCTGCCAGCTGCGAGACGAGGCGCTATTCTCAACCCTGCCAATAACTTAAGTCTGGTTTGCGGGTGTCCGAAGGACCAAAGCTTTTCTGTACCGCTTTTCCGCCCCTCAATGCATCAAATACACAATTCAACGTAAAGGAATTGGTAGGCAGTGAGGCGGCGGGTAGCCTTTAGCTTTTACAATTGGGGTAATTCGTGTCTCTATCGGACTTGGGGCGGGGCCTTTAGGGGTCCGGACATTCGATGGCGGCAAACTGTAACCGGGAGAGGTAATTCCCGGCAACCTGTGAGTGAGTGTTAACATACAGAATTCACACAATATGCCTCTGAAAACTTTGTTTCTGAACCCGCCCTCTTTTGAGAATTTTGACGGAGGAGCCGGGTCCCGCTGGCCGGCAACTCGCGAAATCGAATCCTACTGGTACCCCGTGTGGTTGGCCTACCCGGCGGGCATGCTGGAGGGTTCGCGGCTGCTGGACGCGCCGCCCCACCACATTTCCGCCGAGGAGACCATCAACATCGCCAAGGAATATGAATTCCTGGTGCTGTTCACCAGCACACCCGGGTTTCCCGGTGATATTCGGCTGGTGGAGGCGATCAAGGCGGCCAATCCCCATATCAAGATATGTTTTGTTGGGCCCCACGTGTCGGTGCTGCCGGAACGCTCGCTGCGCGATTGCGCCGCCATTGATTTCGTGGCCCGCAAGGAATTCGACTATGCGGTAGTGGAGTTCGCCCAGGGCAAACCGCTGCCGGAGATTTTGGGCATCTCCTACCGCAAAAACGGCGCCGTGGTGCACAACCCGGACCGGCCGCAGATTACCGATCTGGACGTCCTGCCCGACGTGACCGACGTTTACAAGCGCGATCTCGACCCGCGCCGCTATAACGTGCCCTTCCTGCTGCACCCGTTTGTGTCGCTGTACACCACCCGCGGTTGCCCGGCGCAGTGTACCTTCTGCCTGTGGCCGCAGACCTTGAGCGGCCATCCCTGGCGCAAGCGTTCCGCCGATAAGGTGGCCGCCGAGATGGCCAAGGCCAAGGAGTACTGGCCCTGGGTGAAGGAATTCTTCTTCGATGATGACACCTTTAACCTGCAGAAGGCGCGCACCATCGAGCTGTGCCAGAAGCTGAAGCCGCTGGGGCTAACCTGGTCCTGCACCTCCCGCGTCACCACCGATTATGAAACGTTGAGGGCGATGCGCGACGCCGGCTGCCGCCTGCTCATTGTGGGCTATGAATCCGGCGATGCCCAGATCCTGAAAAACATCAAGAAAGGCGCCACCGTGGAACGGGCGCGCCAGTTCACCAAGGACTGCCGCAAGCTGGGCCTGGTGATTCACGGAGATTTCATTGTCGGCCTGCCGGGTGAGACCCGCGAAACCGTGCGCAACACCATCAAGTTCGCCAAAGAACTGGATGTGGAAACCATTCAGGTTTCGGTGGCCCACGCCTATCCCGGCACGGAGCTTTTTGACTACGCCGTGAAGAATGGGTTCATGTCCAACCGCAAAATGGTGGACGAAGGCGGCCACCAGCTGGCCCACATCGAATATCCCGGACTCTCCAGCGAGGAGATTCTGGAATCCGTTCACCGTTTCTACGACGAATACTATTTCCGCCCGCGGGCCGCCTTCCGCATCATCAAGAAGGCGGTGTTCAGCTCCTCGGAGCGCAAGCGGCTCTACAAGGAAGCCAAAACCTTCCTCAAGCTGCGGTCCCAGCGCCAGCGCTGGGTACGGGAACAGCGCAACAAGCCGGGTCCGATTCCGCCGGTGGCCGGCGACTCGCAACCCGAGGCAACGGAAGCAGTGGAGCCGGCCAACGCCTAGGATCGCGCGTGAACCTGCGTAAGTACCTGGTCCTGCTGGGAGTCGTTATTTTCGGCTCCTCCGGCGATGCCCTTCTTTCCCGCGGCATGAAGGAAGTGGGCGAGGTCCCTCTCAATCACTGGCATCAAATCATCTTTGCCGTGGCCCATCCCTGGGTAGCGTTGGGCGTGGTGCTGTTGATTGGTTTTTTCGCTGCCTACATGACCGCGCTCTCCTGGGCTGATCTGACTTACGTGCTGCCCGCCACCTCGATCGGTTATGTCCTGCTGGCCTTCATCGCCAAATTCCTGCTGCATGAAAATGTGACCGCCACGCGCTGGCTCGGCATAGTGCTCATCGCCGCCGGAGTCGGGTTCGTGGCCCAGGGGCCGGCACTGACCCATCACCCGCATGGCGAAGAGGCGCGCCAGCCGGAAGCGCTGTCGCGAGGTGGAGCGTGAGAGGAGAGAAGACTTCGTGAGAGACCTCTACGCCTGGTTGTCCATTGCCGCCATCGTGTTCGCCTCCACTACCGGCGACGTGCTGCTTTCTCATGCCATGAAGCAAATCGGCGACCTGGGCGAGTTGCGGCGGCGACGCGGGTTGCTGCATGTGATTGGCCGGGTGGTGACCACACCCAATTTCCTCTTCGGACTGCTGGCCATGACAGTGGCCTTCTACAGCCTGCTGATGGCGCTTTCCTGGGAGGATGTCAGCCTGGTGGCGCCCGCTTCCGCTTCCCTCACCTTCATTGCCAATGCCGTCGCCGCCCGCATCTTCCTGCACGAGCGTGTGGATCACCGGCGCTGGATCGCCGCCCTGCTGGTGGCCGGCGGTGTGGCCCTGGTGGCGATCTGATCTGTTAAACCAAAATACGGGCTGGGATGCAGACCTGGGTTGTGTCTCGTGGGCAACTAAAAGCAGGTGCTTCGCTGCGCTCAGCATGACAATACCAAGAGGATCTGAGACGAAACCAATTACGTCTGTACGTCCGCCCAGACGCTGCAGCAGGTTGGCCGATATCAGCCCTTACGGCAACGTGAATTCAGTGGTTTGGCTGGCGGGAATACTCCAACCCAGCTTTACTGACAGCATTTTGGATAAATCCTCGCCGGAGGAGATGAGGACGAGCCCAACGGATGCTGCCCGGCCGGCTGGAAACTGACCGGCGGACCGGCGGTCGCTTCGCGGAGAAGGGCCAGCGCCTGTTGGGTCCGGTTCCACTCCGCGGGTTTCAGGGCGCCGTTGGGCGGATCTCCGGCGGCAAAATATTGCAGGATATTGGCCCGAACCGCCGGCGTCAGGTGGGCAAAGTGATCACGGTCGAGCCGGCGCAGCAGGTCGGCGTAGGTCTGGTCGGCCAGCATGTATTCGCCTTCCCGGGTAACCAAGCCGGTGTCGAGATTGCGGTTGGGAATGCGCAGATCGCCGGCAGCCACTTGCTGCACCAGCAGGTGGTACTCCTGCAATACGTGGTCCATGCTGCGAAAGTAAAGGTCCTCGGTTTCCGGCTTGGGGTTGCGGTAACCCAGAATCTTCGCCGGCCCGAAGGGTACCAGCTTGATGAGGAATCCAAGAACTCGCGCGAAGATGCCGGGCCGGCGGTAACGGGTGCCAAACTGGCGGTTGTAATCGGCGCGCGAGAGGTGGTAGATGAAGTCCTGCTTGGCGCGGTTGTTGTATTCGTGCTCAAGCAGCGGCCTGTTTGTGGCCAGCGCCACCTCCGTCATCTCCGGCACCACGCGGCCGACGGCAAAGCGGAAAGTCTCCAAGGTCAAATCGTCGTAGCGCAGTAGTTTATCCAGGGAAATGCCGTAGGTATCCACGAAGGCGTGCTCCAGCAGGTCTTCGGATACCTTGAACCCGATGAAATCGTGGTACTGCAGTGAGTTGTAGCGATGCTTGGAGACCTCCAGCACATCGAAACTGAACTCTGTGGCTAGGTGGGCCTCGTGGCTGGTTTCGTACGGTATCCAGTCGCCATAGCGAGCCCGCAGCTTGGGATATTCCACAGGGACAGAAAGGTTGATGGCGGGGTGCCCGAAATTGTCGGCCGCGTAGTGACTCAATGCGCCCAAAGCGAAGGCGTATTCCTGCACATTGCGAGCATCGCGCAGCATCCAGGCGACGAAATCGCCGGTGCGGACGTAGTGCAGGATGTCAGTCAACTTCTTATTGCCCAGGGGGTAATAGCCGACGTCCTGAATGACCGAGCCGCCGTAAGCGAATGAGTGCGCCTGCTTCAGTTCCTCCGGCGTGGCCTGAGGAAAGCGCTTCAGCAGCGCGGGCAGGATGTCGGACTTCCAGGCAAGGTCAATGACTTCTTCGTGGGAAAGGACGGAGTATCCCACCAGCGGGCGGTCGGCGACCAGGGAGCAAAAAGCCAGCAGCAGCGTGAGCGCGCGCTTCATTTCTCGTGCTTAAGATGCAGATTCGGAGCTGCTGGTTATGGAATCGCTAAAGTTCCAGCGCACGGTCGCCCGTTCGAGGTAGGCAGAAAGGGCAAGAACCGGAAGCCCTCCCAGATAGGCACCTGCCCCCAACCTTCGTGCCCGGCGGGGCAATCTCCCAGGCTCTCCGATGCCCTAGATTGAATACTGGCAACCGCCTCCAGGCACAGTCGCGCTCCCCTCTGCTGAGTCCGGGTCGCCTATCTCGGTGGCGGAATGAGAACCTTTCGTCTGCTCTTGTTGCTGTTCGCAGTTGTGCTTCCCGCCGGTATTCCAGGCTTAGCCCAGGAGGACCAATCGCCTTCCACGCTTCTGGATATGAGCCTGGAAGACCTAATGAAGGTGGAGGTGGAGTCGGTTTACGCCGCTTCCCGCCATCAGCAGAAGGTAACCGAAGCCCCCGCCTCCATTACCGTAATTACGTCCGAACAAATCCAGAAATACGGCTACCGCACTCTGGCCGACGCCTTACGCTCGGTGCGTGGCTTCTTCGTTACGTATGACCGCAATTACAACTACGTGGGCGTGCGCGGATTCAACCGTCCCGGAGACTACGGCAGCCGGGTTCTACTGCTCATTGACGGGCATCGGGTTAACGACAACATTTTCGACTCCACCTTCAATGGAACCGAATTTCCCCTGGACCTCGACCTCATCGAACGCATTGAGGTCATCCGCGGGCCCAATACTTCACTTTATGTAGCCAGTGCCTTTCTCGGAGTCATCAATGTAATTACCAAGAGCCCGCGCAAAGTGGGCAGCCCGGAGCTAAGCACGGAGGGCGGCAGCTTCGGCTCCGCCAAAGGGCGCGTCAGTTACGGCGAAGCTTTCAAGAGCGGCCTGGAGATACTGCTCTCCGGCTCCTATTACACCAACCCGGGGCCGCATCGCCTGTATTTCCCGGAGTTTGACACACCTGCCACGAACAACGGCGTCGCCGTGAATGCTGACGATGACCAGTCGCAGCAGCTTTTTGGAAACTTTCTGTATCGCAATTTCAAGCTGCAGGCGCTCTATGGGTCACGGGAAAAAGGGATACCCACAGCCTCCTACGGTACAAACTTCAATGATTCTCGCACCCGCACCACCGATATCCGCAGCTACCTGGACCTGCAGTACGACCGCAAATTGAACGCGGGTACTGACTTCATGGGCCGGCTCTACCTCGACCAATACGAATACCACGGGGTGAACGCCTACCTCGACCCGCTTTCGAACTCCACCTTCCTTAACGAGGATCTGAGCCGGGGCAAATGGGCGGGGGCGGAGATTTCGGTTACCCGCAAGGTGCTGGACAAGCACCATTTTTCTGTCGGGACTGAATTTCGCCGCAACTATCTGCAGGCCGGAGGAAACTACGACCGTTCTCCGTTCGTGCAATATTCATTTTCGCGAAACAACTCCACCATTGTTGCACTTTATTCCCAAGGGGAAATTGAACTGCGCAGCAACTTGCTGCTCAACCTGGGCCTCCATTATGACCACTACTCCACCTTTGGAGGAACGCTGAACCCGCGTGCTGGGCTGATCTACAGCCCCCTTCCTAAAACCACGCTCAAGTTTCTTTACGCGCAAGCCTTTCGCCCACCCAATGACTTCGAGCTCTATTACAGCAGCGCCACCAACCTGCCCAATCCCGGCCTGCAGCCGGAGACAGCCAAAACCACGGGTGTGGTGCTGGAACAATATCTGGGTCATCGCACCCGCTTCACTGCCGGCGCCTACTACTATCCCCTGCGGCAATTGATCGGAGAGGAGGTTGAACCGATTAGTGGGAAGATGATTTACCAGAACCGGGGCTCAGTTGACATGCAGGGATTGGAATTCGAGCTGGCCAAGAGCTGGAGCCGCGGGGTGGAAAGCAGCGTCCACTACAGTTTCCAGGACCTTAAAGACGGGCACGACGCAACCGCCCTCGCCAACGTCCCCAAGCATCTGGGCGGGTTCAAGCTGAGCGTTCCCTTGCTGGAAAAGAAGCTCTTCGCCAGCGCCGACGTGAATTATGTGAGCCATCGCAGGACTATGGCGGGAAATGACGTTGCTGGCTACGTGCTGCCCAGTTTTACGCTTTTCAGCCAGAACCTGAAGCAGCACTGGAAAGTTTCGGCGAGTGTTTATAACGCTTTCAACAGCATGTACGGCGATCCGGCGTGTCCGGAGCACCGCCAGGACATCATCTGGCAGGACGGGCGGACTTTCCGCCTGAA